>CAJUOY010000048.1 GCA_910588645.1 uncultured Christensenellaceae bacterium | reverse complement strand
TACTGTTCGCTATCGGTCATATGGTCGTATTTAGCCTTACGGGATGGTCCCCGTGTCTTCCGTCAGGATTCCTCGTGTCCCGACGTACTCCGGTGCCGCTTCGCTTCTCCACAATTTCGCCTACGGGAATTTCACCCTCTTCGTTGTGCTTTTCCAAAACACTTCGGCTATCGTGTCAAATACTACTTATGCGGTCCTTACCCCGAAAGTATTACTACCTCCGGTTTGGGCTTCTCCGATTTCGCTCGCCACTACTTTCGGAATCGTTTTTACTTTCTTTTCCTCCGGGTACTAAGATGTTTCAGTTCCCCGGGTTCCCCTCGTATACCTATGTGTTCAGTATACGATAACACGACGTTACTCGTGCTGAGTTCCCTCATTCGGATATCTGCGGTTCGTCAGATGTTTGCTCCTCCCCGCAGCTTTTCGCAGCTTACCACGTCCTTCTTCGGCGCCATATACCAAGGCATCCTCCGTGAGCCCTTTGTAGCTTGATCTTTCTCTCTACTCGTCTCTTCGTCCAATTCTTTGACTTTTACTCGACTAATTTGTTTCTTACACTTCCCAAGAGTCCGATAAAATCGTCCTTCGCAAAATTTGTATTAACCAATTAGTTTTCTTTATACTAAAAGAATTTATTGCCTTACGTTCTTTTTTTACTTTTCTTTCTTTTCTTCGCTATGCAGTTGTCAAGCTTCGGACTTCCTTCGACCGAGATCGAATGAAGGGGGCTTTTTCGACAGAAAAAGCATACTGCCTGAAAGACAGCTTACATATATTAACACTTATTATAGGATTCGTCAAGCAATTTTGAAAGGTTTTTTGCGTTTTTTTGAAAAAATTCGAGATAAATTTTTCCATTCCGATATATGGGTTTTTTGCATACAATCGAACACAAGATATGGAAAACGCTTGGTTTGAAATTATTTTCTTCCCGTCATTCCGAACGGGACATAGTGCGAATATAAAGCATTCCGCAAAGCCGAAAGCCCGCTGACGGCTGTCTGCGGGCTTTCGATTTGCCTTAGCAAAACGATGATTAGCGTAGGGCACGATCCCGCCGTAATTACGCCCAATCCGCCGCTGAATTCATTATCGGATTTCTTCACCGATATAATCATTTCAACAGAAAAAATTAAAAGCGATGTATAAATAAAAAATTCGACAACTGTTAAAAATTTACCTACCCGTCCATTAAGTTGACAACAAATCGCAATGATTCCGAACAGTAAACCTAATGAAGCAAAAAAAAGTAGCGCTACAATCATCAGATCTAATCCAATACTCAACTCACTCAACGACACGTTGCCCAACAACATATTTCCGTACGCATCGTAAATATTTAGCTGTACCGATCCAAAAAGTTCGTTACCCACCACAAATAGCGCCGCAAAAAAAGCAAAACAAAGCGCCGACATAAGCGCCAATAAAACGGGCGGCAACCAGGACACAACCTGAAATAAAATATGCCGTCTGTCCGCCGCCATCGGTTCGGGCTTGCGCGGAGCAAGCCGTTCCGCCTCTTTGATAGGCTCTCCGCACTCGGGGCAAAATTTCGTCTCCGCTTTTAACTCCGCTCCGCACGAAGGGCAGCTTGTACTCCACCACCGTGCACCGCATTCGGGGCAGAATTTCCCCTCGAATTCCGTTCCGCAATTTTCACACCGATTCATTCCTATTCTCCTTTGTGCAACGAAATTGCCGAAAAAACTATCGACAGCTTCGCGCGAATCAATTTTTTTCGGTTATTATCTATTATAGCCACCCCCGATTGTCAAGCGTTTTCCACATTTTTGTTTGTTTTTTCGGATTTTTTGTTTTGGCATTGTGGATAACCGAATTTATCCACAATCCGTACAATATTAAAAAAATTTTTCCCCGCCTTTATCCCCAATTCAGAGTAAGGCAGGGAAGCAACGTTATTTTTTATTCCCACAACAATTTATATACGTTTCCGCCGTTTAAATAGTACGTGCAACCGAAGCTGTCCGCGCCGATAAACAGATCCGCACCGAGCGCGGCGGAAAAATTCAAATCTATTTCGGCAACGAGTTCCCCGTAAAATACGGCGAGCTTTGTTGCGCTTTCGAAGCGGAAACCGAGCTCTCCCACCGTGAATTCCTCCGCAAACTTCACCTCCGTCTCTTGTAAGCCCGTAAAAATTTCCTCGCGCGCGTAAATCTCCTCCGCGGGCAGAAACGCGGCGATCCCGATTTCCGCAAATTCGTCCT
>CAJUOY010000047.1 GCA_910588645.1 uncultured Christensenellaceae bacterium | reverse complement strand
ACGACGGGAAGTACGATCGTAAAAGTCATCGCTATATTTTTAGTACTTGTAACGATAGCGTACGTAACGATCTCATTGGTATTCGGATCGTGGGATCCTGTGCGTTGGACGGAGATCAGGCAAGAGCAGATCAACGGTAACAAAAAGCCCAATCCAGATACGCCCGATAAACCAAACGACGATCCGGACAATCCGAGCGGAGCGGTAGGAGCAGACGGCGCGGTTATGTCAGACTCCGAAGACAGCGGAATCCAGCTATTGAGCGCGTTATTGCCGCGTGAAGCATATGCGGCGAATGATATCGATCCAAAAGCGGACACTGCATTTACACTAACCGCAACGGTTTCACCTTCGAATGCAGATGATAAAACGATCGTATGGACGGTAGCCTGGAAAAACGGGGCGAGTACCTGGGCGAACGGCAAAGCAGTATCCGATTACGGAACAGTAACGGCAACGGTATCCAGTGGAGCGACGGCAAACTTCGTATGTAAACAAGGTTTCGGCGAGCAAATGATAATTACCGCGACGTCGCGGGATAATTCAAGCGCGAAAGGCACGTTGACCGTAGATTATCGGAAGAGGTTGACTTCAACCACAACGGGTATTTTTGACGGGAGTACTTCGGGTACTAAGGTTTGGAATGTTGCTAACACGTTATTTGATAGTAACACGGTATTTAAGGATAACTTTGGCGTAGGAACTCTTACCGATACGGTAAAGTCCCATAAGATGACAATTACCACGCATACGAACTTGCGCAGTAAGTTATCGGGAGTGTTTACGTCAACAGCGCACCAAACCTCTTATACGGCAACGCGCGAGTATAACGGCGTTCCTGCCTCTGCAAGTAACGGCACATTATATTGGGACAATTTGTTTATGCCTAAGGGAGGATCGCCGCAAGGTGTGTCGGATATAGAGGGGTTATTCTCTTTTTGTTCGTCGCTGGTAGATTACGGCGAATGGGAAATAAATTCCACCCAGTACAACAAATTGCGTACGTGTTTAACAGGCTCTACAATCGATTTTGTAATAACGATCAAGACCGTATTACAATACGGCGCGACGTATACCGCGAGCTATAATGTAAACGTATTGGATAGCTCGCTAAAAATCAAAGTTGAGAGTGTAGACGTATCGGACTCAATAATAATCTAAGGCGGTGAAGCTATGAATAAGCGAGTTAAAAGCAAGATAAAACATATTATTGTACTCCTAATATTGCTTGTAACCGCGTTTATAGGCGGGCGGGGAATGTTCCCCGCCTTTGCCGCTACTACGGAGTATAGCGACGTTTTAGCGGACTTGCAGAAGGACGAAGAATTTAACGTCGCGGATTATCCCGACAACCCGAAAGATTATTCTTTGAATGTAATTCAGATCGCGGAGAGCGCGGCGGGCGAACTGCTGTTGTATACGTATCAGCCGTGTCAAAAAACTAAGTATTTAGTTGCAACGGATCTTAAAATGTCACTGAATGAAAGCGCGGCCGGCACAAAGCTTTACGATTTAACTCTGTTAAATTCAAGCGGTGTGTTCTGTAAGTACAAAGTGACCGACGTAACGGTATCGGAAGCCGAAACGCGATATTACAATATCACGAGCATTTACAGATTGTGGGATAAGGAAATAGATAAAGAGGAAGTGAGCGGCAACGATATAAACGAAGTCACGTACGCAGTAGGGAAATTATTCGTCGTGAAAGACGAGGGCGACAGTATACGGTATTACTGTAACGAGTTATCCGTAATAGAAATAATTCCCGAAACAAAATATATAGGCTATTTTCGATACTTTGAAGGTATAGGCTTCATAATCAGTTACAGTGAAGCAGATTGTTGGTACGTCGGTTTTGACACCAATAAGCCAATAGATAACTTATATGAAGCTGAACTGACGTTTAAAAGTCGGGTTGTGGAGCAGACGTACATATTCAACGTGCAATCGGGCGAACGTTTTCACGAATGGCAAACGATCGAAAATTTAAAGCTGACGGGAGAAGACAAGGGCACTGCGGGTAACGGGATATTCGGACATCGTTATGAATGGGATCGCATTGTAAGCAAAGATAAATTTGTAACAGATCCTAATTATAAGTTGTCTGAACAAGAAAAGGAGAATTTAAAAGATTGCCGTTGGGTGTTACGGTTTTACGAAACGGAAAGAACGACAACGGGGGATTATAAGACAAAGCTTGTAAAGAGTTCGCAAGTATCGGACGTCACGATATTAAGGCTAAAATTTGAAACCGCCGGGAAGACGTATGATCTCGGGGTAGTGGACAATAAACAGAGTCCGAAACCTGATCAACGTCCGGGCAATAGCGTAAACGAAAAACAAGGCTTTTTCGCTTACGTGTGGAGTTGTTTAGTAAAGCTGTTTACAGGCAAGGCG
>CAJUOY010000046.1 GCA_910588645.1 uncultured Christensenellaceae bacterium | reverse complement strand
CTCCTTCTCGATTTCCTCCCCGCCTTCTACCGTGTAGTTAGGGTTGCTCGTGCCTATCGCCCGCGCTATCGCGTGTTCGTTTGCGTTCACCTCGCCGCGGATGATTACAGTGCATTCGTCCCCGAATACAGTGTTCACTACCCGCGCTTCCGGCGCCTGCTCCGTCTTGTTGTATCTGAACCCGTCCTCAGGCATTGTCCATTCCAGCTTTACTGGCTTCGGCAGGATACTGAACGTCTTAGAAATCATTGCCGACTCATAGTGCGGCGTGCCTTCTACGCGTACAGTGATCGTTATCGTGCCCGTCTGTATAGGCAGTATCGTCACTCCGTCGTCCTGCATCTCTGCCTGCCCGCCGGTGCCGTCCGAGTTCTGCACTATACTGTACGTTACGTTGCCGCTCTCCTCGTTGCCCGTTATGCTCAACTCGAAAGGCGTACCGTAGTACAGGTTTTCCGTAGTAAACCCGATCTCCGGAGAAATCTTGTTTATCGTCACTGTCGCCTGCGTCGTTGCCTCGTCAAAGTTCATCGACGCAGCTACGTGCGCCGTTACTATTACGTAGCCTACGTTCGTTGCCGTGAGCACGCTGCCCGTTATGGTCGCCGAGCCCGAGCCGTTCTCTACGCTCCAGGTCACTTTTCCGTTACCCAGGTTGCCGCTGAGCTCCAACTGCAACGGCGTGCCCCATACCGCCTGTGTACTCGTGATCTCGATCTCGATCTGGTTCCTGACAATCCTGAACTCCTGCGTCGCGTTCGTCGCGCCAGTCAACGTATAGTTCGGGTTGGAAAGCATTCCGCCGCTCGCCACGTGCGTGCCAGCGTTCACCTGCGCGCCCGCAGGCGTTACCTCGCACTCGTCGCCGTCCAACAGGTTCGTTACCCGCGCGCTAGGCACGTGCGCTTCCCCGTCGTACTGGAATTCCAAAGTATTGCTATCCCATTCCAGTATTACAGGTATCGGCAGTATCTCTATCTCGTACTCCACCGTCGTCTGCTGGTAATCAGTTACCTCGCCGCTGGTCACGTACAGCTTTACTGTGCCCGCGGCTATAGGTATCAGCAGTTCGCCCGTGATCTTAGCGTCGCCTGTCACCGCTTCTACACGGTAACTCAACGTCGCGCCCGCGGGAAGTCCCTGTACTTCGAGCTTCAGGTTCGTGCCATACATCGTACTTCGGTTCTTCAACGCCAACGGCGCGTACCGCTTACCTATGTCAACCACTATCGCGTTATCGCCTTCGGCCCTGTATTCAGCGTAGTTCTTGGTCTCTTCGATCACGAACTCCACGCGCACCTTACCGATAGACTTCGGATGCAGTACGTCCTCGTCTATGAGATCAGCACTGCCCGTATCGCGGAGTATCTTATACGTTACCCCGCCGTTGCCGTGGTTATTGATCAGCTCGAGCTTAAGATCCTTATCTATAGTCGTCTCTTTCTTTTTAAGATCTACGTCAGTCAGCGCCGCGCGGCCTATAGTGAACGTATTCGTCGCGTTCACGCCCGAAAGCGTGTAATTGCGCTCTACCCACCAGTTATGTCCGTAGATAAACGCCGTTACCTGGTATACGCCCGCGTCGGTAGGCCCCACGTTGTTGCTGTATACGCGGATGTCCAACGAATCGTTGCCTACCGGGTTCTTCGCCCAGACGTACGGTCGCTGGGGACTGCCGTTATACGTTACTTCCAGATTGCTCCAGCCAAGCTCGATCACCCTAGGGTTGACAGGCAAAGTCTTCCAGATCGTAGTAGTCTTGTAGTTCTTGGTCTCCTGATACGTTACCCATACGCAGATCGTGCCTACCGCCGTGCCCGTTATATAGCCGTCCGCGTCGATAGTTGCTCCGCTGTACGGCCAGTAGTGGTGCGTGCCGCCCGGGTGAGTGTGAGAATTACTGTATATTCCGTAAGTAAGTATTCCGAATTCCGTATTGTTGGTTACCACAAGCTTCGTGCGCTCGCCGTACTCGATACTCTCGTTCTCGATTACTATCTGCGCTTCGGCTTTCTCTATTATGATCTCGGTCTTTTCGGACTGCGCCTCGTATGTGTTCGGAGTATCGCTTACATATGCCGTAACCCATACTCGGCCCGCCGTGATCGGCGTAAACACGTCGCCGCTGATCTTTGCAGAGCCCGTATCGTTCTCGATCGTATACGTCACTTCGCCGTCGCCGATGTTGCCGCTCACTTCGAGCTTGCCGTCCGTCAGCAATACAAACAAGGTTGTCGTTATCACTATCTCCGGATGAGCCTTGATTATCTCGAATGTGATACTGAGATTTGTTGCGCCGTCTATCGTGTAATTGCTGTCTCCGAGCCCCACGATCGTAGCCGTATAGCCCGTGCCAACGTTTATCTGCTTGCCGCTGACTTCGATTTCGAATGCAGCGTCGCCTGCGACCATATTCGTGATCGTTACTTCGGGCGCTTGCTCTTCCGCATTGAATACGAGAGTCGTGTCGCCCCATTCCACTTCTATTATTCTCGGCTTGATTACGTACGTC
>CAJUOY010000045.1 GCA_910588645.1 uncultured Christensenellaceae bacterium | reverse complement strand
TCGTTACAAGTACTAAAAATATAGCGATGACTTTTACGATCGTACTTCCCGTCGTCGACGGCCTACTGTAATTGTGTTTTGACATAACTTTCTTTGTCTCCTTAACATTATATATTTGTACTAATCTAAAAATACCATAGTATATACCCGATTGTCAATAGAATTACCGTAATTTATACACAAAATAATACCACTAATTACGGTAAAATGTTTACAGGTGGTATTATGAAAAATCTTAGAAATCTTAGAAAAGAAAAAAATTTAACTATCTCCAAAACTTCTGAAATGTTAAATATTCCATTTGAAACATATAGAAGCTATGAAATTGGACGAAATCAAGCTGATTATGAAACTCTATTAAAAATTGCTGATTTCTTCGATGTGTCGGTGGACTACATTCTCGGGCGAGATGAATTTACCCCAAAGGAGAAATCCGCAGGGCTTTCCGAAACTCGTAAGATATCTATTACTCCTCTCGAAGACGATTTGCTTTATACTTTCCGTCAGATCGGGAAACGCTTCGGTGAACAGGCTCAACGGGATTACATCACCGTCGGCGAAAATATGCTTAAATTGAAGTAATAAAAAAACTGGTAAAAATTACCAGTTTATAAAAGGAAACGTTTACCAGTTTTTCTTAGGTATTACTATGTAGTTACATCTTGTAAAGGTGAATACATAATGAGAGGTTCTGAAAATGAACAAAGAAAAACTGTTGGAGCTTGCCGGGCAATTAGTGCTCGCAGGCATAATGCACCAAGACGGAGAGATCCAAAAGATCTCGGATCTGCTCGCCGCCGAACTGCGGCAAGCGGAAAGCGACGGAGACGGCGCAACCCCTGCTCCGCCGCAAGAAAAGGACAAAACAGGCTTTTTAAATTTCACCAAACAGGAGATTTTAAAAATGCCTACTAAATTCAGAAAGTATTTTATTGCCGCCGATAAGCTCGTGCACGTGCGGCAGCGAAAGCGCAACAAAAATGGCTACTACACCTACGAGGCCCGGTACCGCTGCGGAGATTATAATATCTCCGTATCGAGCAGAGATCCGGACAAGCTGACCGAAAAGTTTCTTGCAGCTATAAACGCCGTAGAAACGGGCAACGAGCTTTTGAACGTTCCTACGAACTTTCACGAGTTCGCAACGTTCTTTCTTGAAACCTTTTGGCGGCGCACGGTCACCGCGCAGACGTACAAGACCGAAACGAACCGTTATAAAAACCACATTCGGCCGGCATTCGGGAGCCTTCCTATAAAGAAAATCACTCCCGCGATGTGCCAACAGCTTTTAGACGGGATCACCGCCAAAGGTTACGGCAAGACCGCGGACGAAGTTCACGGGCGGCTTAATCAGATCTTCGAAGCGGCGATAAAGCACGGGCTTATAAAGCACAATCCGCTTGCGCTCGTCGTCTTTACGACCCACGAGAGCAAACACGGCAGGGCCTTCACCAAATCAGAAGAACGGCGGCTATTAGAATCAACTGCCGGTACGCCTTGGCAACTTATGTTCGCCGTTGCGCTCTATACCGGGTTGAGGCCCAACGAGTACGTAACCGCGCGGATAGAAGGCGATTTTATAAAAGCCGTGAACAGCAAGCGAAAAAATAAGAAGATCGAGTATAAGCGAATACCGATAACGCCGATGTTGCGCCCATACCTCGACGGGGTGCAGGAACTCCGCTTCTACGTGCCACAACGGATCCGAGAAAAGCTGCGCGCGCTATTCCCCGGACATTCTTTGAAGGACACAAGAGAAACGTTTAACAGCCGTTGTATAGAGAGCGGAATAAACGAAACGGCGCGAAAACTGTTTATGGGGCACTCCCTCGGAGCGTTGGGAAACGCATACACGGATCTGTCGGACGAATTTCTTATCAAAGAGGGAAACAAGTTCTTTTACGATTTGCCCCCAATTTGCCCCCAAAAATAGAGAGACACCGTTTTAATAAGGTCTAAATTAATTCCAAACAAATAAAAAAAGCCCGTTTTCGAGCAAATATAGTCCGAAAACGGTGAAAAATGGTTGAGGCGACGGGATTTGAACCCACGACCTTATGGTCCCGAACCATACGCGCTACCAACTGCGCTACGCCTCAATAATAATTTCGTAAATATTATATATTTTCTATCTATTTCAGTCAAATGATTTTAAGTCTGAAAAATAAATATTAACGCGGAAATAATTCCGCGTTAATATCAAACCTTATTTATGCTTAGTATTTTTTGGATTTATGCAACGTTTATCTGCTTTATGGTCAATGAAGTATTTACTCCGCCGCCAAGAGTTATACCTACGGCAATCAAAGCCGAAATCGCCATATCTATCACATCGCCCGCATTCAATGAAATTATAAAGCTGCCGCTATATAGCGAACCAACGCCTACCGACAACACCCTGGAAATTGTCGCTTGCGGAATTGCCGTACCGTTTCTTCTTACAGACATTGTTACCGTTGTGCCAAGCGCGGCGGAAACATTCGAATAATAATTTATCTCGTAGTCTCCTGCAACTGTCGCCGTAATGCTGTTTGCGGGAGTATAAGTTACATTTTTTAAAGGCATAGTTGCAGTAATAGGCAACTGTGTTGTACCGCCTACCGTTAAATTTAACGTCTGCGGAGTTACATTATACAGTCCGCCGTATGCATTCAAATCAGCTATACCCGTAGGACCTGTGGGGCCGGTTACACCGTTCGCAC
>CAJUOY010000044.1 GCA_910588645.1 uncultured Christensenellaceae bacterium | reverse complement strand
TTTCTCTTTTTTATTTTTTTGTATGCAAAAAATTATACTGCGGACAGTATATACATTGTAAATATATCACTACTATCATAATATTACAAGTAAATTGACGTAATTTCATTCTTTTTTTCTGTTTTTACCGTTATTTCTACGGAAATTTTAAGAAAAACAGCAAAAAAAGTCGCCGTGCGGAGAAAATACCGCGCGGCGACTTAAAATTTTTTATTTACTGTAAGTATTCAAAACGTTATAAAGCGAAGCGTAATAACTGCCAAGATATTTTCTTGCGGTCTCGTCCGCGGCGTAAAGGGACATTCTCTGCGCGGGATCTTCTATGGAAAGATAGTAAGTACGCACAAGATTGTATCTTTCCGTATAGGAAAGCGTGTAATCGACTATATATCCCACGTCGGGATCCCCCTCGTCCCCGCCGTCGGGGAAGGGTTCGCTTAAACTCAGGTTGTATTCAAGCTGTTCAACGATTATATCAAGCTTGCGCGAAAACTCCGCTTCGAGTTCCGCCCGTTTCAGCTCCAGCAGCGGTGAATTTCTCAAATCGTTGGTAAGCACGAGTTTTTCAAACAGTTTTATATCCTTTTCGAGATTTACCCGCAATTCGTTTTTGCTTTTCTGCGCCGACCGCACGAGTTGCATCTGTATGGTAGTCAGCTTTTTAAGCTCCTCCTCCGTCATCTCTATTACGTCAATTTTCACCGTTCACCTCCGCAACGGCGTTTATGCCGCGCACTTCCCCGCCCGAACGGATTACGACTTTAAACGAACTGCCCGTAAGTTTGGGGCGGCAATATCCGTTTACGCCGTAAATCGTTCTCTTGCGGCCGTCCGCCCAAACCTCCGCGTCCACGCTTGAAGAATTGCCCATATGTAAGGACGTTAGACAAACGGGTTTGTTTTTTCCGAAGTTGAAACTTCCGCTCTCGTAAGTAAACTTTCCGCCGCTCTTTAAAATTACCGCCTCCGTTTCGGTAAAGCAGTATATCCCGTCGTTCTGGCAGAGGGTTACCGCGGGTATATCCACGATATACGCGGTTTTATCCCTGACGTTTACGACGAATACAACCTTTCTGCCAAGCGCGCGACTTTTTGCGCAGAGGTAGTAATCCTCTCCAGCGCCGATTGCAAAAGTCGGCTCTTTTATATCGCACGCGAGGGCGACGTCCAGTTTTTCCGCCGAAACGCCGTCGTAAGCGTACAATTTATCCCCGGCGCACAGCACGAGTTTTCCTCCGACTGTCGCCGCGGTGTTTTCGTAAACCTCTTCCATAAGTCCGTCAACGTAAACGAGCCTGAAATTTTCCGTATTGCCGTAGGCGTTGAGATAGGCAAGACCGCGCTCGCAGACAATTATTACCCGCTGTTTGTAAACGATCAGATCGCATATACGTCCGCGCGTTTGGGAAAGTATGCAATAGCCAGCGCCGTCTATGCTCTGCTCCCAGTCGAAACCGTCCTTGCCGCCCGACCAACGCAGTTTATAGGGATTTTCCCTATCGACGGCAAACAGCCTCCCGTTCTTTGCAACACCCTTTTTGACGTTGTGGTTAAATTCCGCGACGGAGTTCATAGAAGCCCTTGCTATGAATACCTGCGAGTCCCCCGCAAGGCAGGTATCCCCGTCGTCCGTCTCGAAAAAGAAGGGCGACGTAAAAGTTATTTCAAACCTCGATTTGTTAAATTCGGCGGCGCCGTCAATCGAATAGTAGATACCGTCGTCCGCAAGGACTATCCATTTGCCCCTCTTTTTTGCAAACGTTGCAAGCCTTACGTTCTGCGGAAAATTCCCCGCGGCGGGCTCCGCGCACAGCGCGGGTATCAACGCGCCGTCTCTCTCGATACAGCCTACGGGTATAGCCCCTTTACGCGACAGCGCGCTGACCGTCTTACGCTTCGACGGTGGCAAAGCCCTTTTAACGTTCATACCCACCTCCTCGGCGGGAACTTGACTGCCGCAAGCGATTTGCGCCTTATCTCGTCTATCTCCTGCCTGTAAACTTCCTCCCATGTCTGCGCAAGCGAAGTTTCGCCGTTTATAAGACAGTACTCCGAAGCCGTGCCCGCGGCAAGAAGTTTTATAGTCGCCCTCTCGTCCGTAAATCCTACCTCGCCGTCCAGACCGTGCCGCTCGGGTACGTATTCGTACTTGACCTCTATTATCTTTGCGGAACATTTTATGCTGAGAGGGTTTAGAGTATACGGCACTTCGGCTCCGCCCGAATTTACGCTGAGTATCTTTACAGGCCTGCGCTTGAAATCCTCGAAATAATAGTAACCGCTCGTCGAGGACATTACTTCGGTTGCAGCCAGGCTGAAATAGTGCCTTGCAAGCTCGTCCTCAACCGCGTTAAGACAGTACAACAGGGTTTTTACCGTTTCGTCCGCCTCCGCGATTTCGGTTTCGCCGTTTGCCGCAAGCTCCGCTACGTCGGAACGCCCCGCGTATACCGCGGCCCTGATTATCACTTCTTTGACTTTCATTTACACCTCCCGAAAAACAGTCCGCAAACCGCGTCATTCTCCCGCGACTTCGCCCTCTATGGCGTTTACCCTGCTCATCATTGCCTGCCCGTAGGGTTTTTTGCATACCAGCTCGGCATACTTGACAAGCGTAGCGCCGTACGCGGCCTTGCCGGGAATCTGTTTGAGAATTTTCCCGTCCTCGTCCTCGAGCCAACGCTTGACCTGTGAGAAGTCTAAACAGAAATAAGGGCGATAGATAAAGGTAAAAA
>CAJUOY010000043.1 GCA_910588645.1 uncultured Christensenellaceae bacterium | reverse complement strand
GTACGCTTACTATCAGGGATAGTTCTGCGGCAGGAACGGGTAAAATCACGGGCGGCAGGAATTCGTCCAATGCTCAGGCAGCGGGCGTAAATCTGTATGCGGGTACTTTTATTCTTGAAAGCGGATCTATAACCGAGTGCCACGGTACTGGTTCGCATGGTGGGGTAAGGGCGCAAAGCGGATCAACTTTTATAATGAAAGGCGGTTCGGTAGATCATTGTACCGGTAATACAAGTTCGGATTATGCCGCAGGAGTAGCCATCGGAACAGGTGTTAATTTCGAGATGACGGGCGGTTCGATTTGCGATAACGGTACCGCAAGTTACGCAACCGGACTATATATATTCGACGCGCAAGCGGACGATGTAATTAATATTTCAAATGTAACTTTTTCGGGGAATAACGGAACTGCCGCAACAATAAATATCAGCGGTCCCGGAACGGTTAATTTAACCAACTGTAATTTTACGGGCAATACTGCTTCTACAAGTGGAATTATACGATCAAGCTCTGCTATAAATTTAAACATTGAAAACACGGTTTTCGAAAATAATAATAGTCATTACGGAGTTGTTAGTTCTGTTGGTACTACCAGTAATTTGCATTTAAACAACAGTATTTTACAGAATAACGTCACAAAGCAAACTCCGTTGGAGACGTATGGAAATTTAATACTCGAAAACTGCGATATACTTGACAACACTTCAAACGCCGCAGGGGCTATAATGATTAACGGTACTAATGCTGTCGTGTCTATAAGCGGCGGCAATATATCGGGAAATGAATGTACCGGTGCTTCGTCAAGCACGTATCGCGGAACGGTCAGTTTTAACGGTAAAACGTTAACTATGAATAACGTTACCGTCGAAAACAATAAGGGCGCTCTCGGTGCGGGCGTGTATGTTCTTGCAGGCAATGCGGAAATTACCGAATGTAATATAACTTCAAATACTTCTACGCACGCAACTTTGGGCAGTAGCGGTTTAGGAACGTATAACACTCAGTCGACTGTCGTAGTAACTGATACATTATTCGACGGGAATGAAGGTGCAAGTGCATTCAGTATAGAAAACTCCGAAGTAACGTTTAATAATTGCGAAATAAAGAATAGCACTTGCCCGTCAAACAACTTCGGAGCTATGTATGTTGCAACGACAGGAACTGTTAATTTAAACGGTTGCACTGTTAAAAACAATACAGCTTCTCGCGGGGCAATTTCCGTCAGCGGAAATTTAAACGTCAACGGTATTGAAATTTCTTCCAATGCAGGCGGAGGAATATACCTTGCTTCTTCTGCTAAAATCAATTTGGAAGGCAGGGTTATAATTCAGAACAACCTTAATTCCACGGGCGAACCTTTCAACGTATATTTTACTGACGGAAGTGTTGTCTTAGGCATAACCGATAAAATCACGGGCAGCGTAATCGGCATCAACCGCTCGCAAATGGGCGTGTTTACCGAAGGTTACGGCGTTTATCATTCGGAGGATCCCAACACATTCTTTAAAACGGATATAACAACTGTAGAAATAATCGTCGCAGGTACTGGCACGGATACGGAGGCGGCAATTCTCTCTCACAACCCCAACGACGCTTGGGTGTATGCCGTAACAATGTCATTATCACACAACGGCGATCCGTACGTATGCGATTTGGAATACGGCGATATGGTCGCCACGAACGGAAGTTTCGGTACGACTGCAAACTGCTATATAAACGGCGCGCTGTACGTCCCTAAGGGGGCAAACGTAATACTCGATCTCCACGGCAATAAAGTAGACCGCGGACTTACTTCGGCGCGGTCTAACGGCTATATATTTTACGTTTCGGGAACGCTTACGGTTCGTGACAGCTCGGCAACCAATGCAAACGGCACAAACGGTACGGGCGTTATTACAGGCGGATATACTTCGAATTTGGTATCTTTTGCGCATATTGATTCAACCGGTGTGTTTAACTTGGAAGGCGGTACCGTAACAGGGCTGCGCGCCAACAACTCCAATTTGCTTTGTCCCTCCGGTACGTTCAATATGTCGGGCGGCAAAATTACGGATTGCAGTACGTCATTTTCGTTTATTCTTACCAGATCCAACGGTAAAATAAATATAACCGGCGGCGAAATTTCGAATAACACCGCAACCGTTATACTTTATGCTTACGCCGGCAATACTACGATAAACGTCAAGGGTACGCAGAATAATCCCGTTATCATAAAAAACAATAAGCCTTCACCTTATGGTGTGTTTTGGGTAGACCCGACTAATACAATAAACATGGAGTACGCCGAAGTTACCGGTAATACCGGAGGTTATGTATTATCAAATTCAAACATTTGTAATATAAAAAACACTATAATTTCGGATAATACTTGTACCGGTTCCAACGTAGTTCTAAACAGCAGCGGTACTATAACGTTAGAGAATACCCAAATAACGGGGAATAAGGCGGTAAGCGCGGCCGTTTACAATAATAACGGCACTCTCATTATGACCGATTGCACGGTTGAAAACAACATTTGCACCACCTATGCGGGAGGTATACAGTGTTGGTCGGGAACGGCAACTTTAACGAACGTAGATATTATCGGTAATACAAGCACGTATCACGGAGGTTTATCTATTCAGCCGTCCGTGTCGTCGTTCAAGATGACTGGCGGAAGCATATCGGGCAACACAGCAACAAGCTACAACCTCGGATCTTATTTTGGTAACGGCGGAATATATATAAACAATACTCGTAATTTTGTATTTGAAGGCGTAACTATTTCTGATAACATAGGCACGATATCGGGCGGCCTGAGTTTGGTAAATAATGTAGGCAGCTCGGCAACGTTCAAGGGCTGTACGTTCAGCGGTAACGAAGCAAGCGGAAGTACGAGCG
>CAJUOY010000042.1 GCA_910588645.1 uncultured Christensenellaceae bacterium | reverse complement strand
GTACGCTTACTATCAGGGATAGTTCTGCGGCAGGAACGGGTAAAATCACGGGCGGGTTCAATAATTCCGATTATCAGTCTTCGGGTGTAACGGTTCAGGGCGGCACTCTCATTTTGGAGAGTGGAGCAATTACCGGTAATCGCAACAATAATGCGCATGGCGGCGTAGACGTCAGAAACAGCGGATCTTTCGTAATGAAAGGCGGTTCAATAGACCATAATTCGGCAAGGACTTCCGGTCTTTTCGGGGCCGGAATAACCGTAACCGGTAAGGCAAGCAGTATTGAAATTACCGGTGGATCTATTTCGTCTAATACCGGCAACGCCGCGCTTTATATTGAAAGTATTTCCTGTAACATTTCAAATCTTACCGTTGCGGATAACAATAGTACCCAACCAACGATTCGAATAACAAACACTCCGACTATAAACTTTACAAACTGTAATGTAACAGGCAACACTGTTTCTTCTTTAAGCGTAATACGTATCGATGCTGCCGCTACTGTATCGTGGGAAAATTCAGTAATTGAAAACAATAAATGCGGTAGTTATAGCGTAGTTTCTACCGCTAACGCGCAAAGCAATCTGACGTTTACTAACTGTATAATACAAAACAATACTTGTAACTATCCTTTCCTCATTAAGGGTATGCTCACGCTTGAAAACACCGTAATTATGGATAACACGGCAACGACTTGCGGGGCTATTAGAAGTGAGAGTACGGGAAATGTCAGCATAACCGGCGGTGAAATATCAGGCAATAATATAACAACCAATACTTCAAGCGAATCTCGGGGAGTTATATGTTCCTACGGCACGCTCGTTATGAACGACGTAACAATCAGTAACAACACAGGTGAATATTCTTCCGGACTCTATTTGATGGGCGGTACGGCAACTATAACCGACTGTCGAATAACGGATAATATATCAACTAATGTATCTTCCGGAACCAGTGTTTTAAACGTGACTACTGCTACCGCAACGGTAGAAGGGTGTACAATATCCGGTAATAGCGGAGCGGTCGTTGTATATTTAAGCGACGCGGCAACATCTGTTTTAAATCTTACAGATTGTATTTTTAATAACAACACCGCAACAAAAGATACTTATTCCATTATCAGCGTTTTAAGTAAAGCCACTTTAAACATAACAAATTCAAAATTCAATAATAATGAATCTGTGTTAGGAATTATAGGCGGTAACGGAACAATAAACGCAAATGGTCTTGAAGTAACCGATAATATAGGCAGAGCGGGAATCTATCTCGATACTAACGCAAAGTTTTCAATGCAGGGTAAAATAATCGTACGCAACAATAAGACTACGTTAGATACCCTAAGTAATATATTTTTCAACAGCGGCAGTACGCTTTTAACTGTTACAGGTAAGCTCTTCGGCGGCAGTGCTATAGGCATAAATCGTTCCATAATGGGCGTGTTCACCAAGGGTTACGGTTTGTATCATTCGGAAGATCCGGCAGGTTTTTTCACCAGCGATCTTTCGGAAATGGAGTTGACTTCGGTAGGAACTGGGGACGACTTTGAGGCGGCGCTACTCTCTCACGATCCCAACGACGCATGGGTGTATGCCGTTACGATGTCATTATCCCACAACGGCGATCCGTACGTATGTGATCTTGAATACGGCGATATGGTCGCCACGAACGGAAGCTTCGGAACGGTAACTAATTGTTACACAAACGGCGCGCTTTACGTTCCCAAGGGCGCAAACGTAATATTGGAGCTCCACGGTAATAGAGTAGACCGCGGGCTTACTTCGGCGCGCGCAAACGGATATGTTATCTACGTAGACGGCGAACTTACCATCCGAGACAGCTCGGCGACAAATGCAGACGGCACGGGTGGCACGGGTGTAATTACCGGCGGATACAATTATTCCGTGCGCGTTTCGGCGGGCATAAATATTTACGGTAGCGGTAAGTGTACGTTGGAAAGCGGCAATATATCGGGCAATAAAGCTTATTACTCCAGCTCTTCCAATTACGGCGGCCCCGGCGGCGTGCGCGTAGACGGTATAAACGCAATGTTCGTGATGACGGGCGGCGCAATTACTGAAAACGTTTCGGCAAGCCAGGTAGACTATGGGTCCGCGCTTGTTTGTTATTATGGTACGACCATAATCACGGGTGGACTTGTTTCGGGCAATTCGGGCGGCGTTGCGGCGATTTACTCGTACGGCGATGGCAATAATAGGGTAGAAATATCCAACTTGACAATCGAAAACAACGAAGCAACTTCTTCATACCAGGGTTACGGCGCGGGCGGTATTGCGGCAAGACAAGGCAGTTTAAAATTAAATAACGTCATAATCCGCAATAACAGTTCCAAACTGGTTGCGGGCTTGGCAATTTATTCGGGCGTAACATGTACTGCGGAAAACGTTCAGATACTCGGCAATACGGGAAAAACAAACGGCGGAATTTATAACGCTGGAAACTTAACGTTAAATAACGTGACGGTCAGCGAAAATATTTCCGATGAGTACAGCGGCAGCATATACTCGGCAGGCGGCACTCTTACTATGACTGACTGCACGATATCTGGCAATACGAGTAATGAATCAGGTGGCATTTTACTTACCGGCGGCAGCGCAGCTTTAACCAACGTAGATATTACCGATAACGAAGGCAATGTGTACGGCGGTCTCGCATACGGCGCCAGCGTATTGTCGTTCAGTATGACGGGCGGCAGTATAACCGGCAATAAGGCGACCGATTATAATCATAACTCAGGTATCGGTAACGGCGGAATATATATAGACAATACTCGTAATTTTGTATTTGAAGGCGTGACTATATCAAACAATACTGGTACTATTTCCGGCGGTGTAAATTTACATAATAGCGTAAGATCCGTCGCAACGTTCAAGGGCTGTACGTTCAGCGGTAACGAAGCAAGCGGAAGTACGAGCG
>CAJUOY010000041.1 GCA_910588645.1 uncultured Christensenellaceae bacterium | reverse complement strand
AAAGGACGGAAATCTTGATATATTTGTATCAAAATGTCCGTCCTTTTATGGTGCTTGTGATCGGACTTGAACCGATACGCCTGTTACAGCGAGGGATTTTAAGTCCCTTGCGTCTGCCTATTCCGCCACACAAGCATGCATTTTTGTTAAGTTTTCAGTTTTTATGTTAATTTTCTGTTAATTATTTTCTGCCAAAAATTTTAAGTCCCTTGCGTCTGCCTATTCCACCACAGCGGCGCGTTAATTATATTCAATTGTTGTTGCTTTATCACAAATTTTACTGCGTTGGCGGTTTTTAAGTCCCTTGCGTCTGCCTATTCCACCACTCGGGCATTTAAAAATATATTTACAAGAAAATCTCGCAACAAAAATATATTAACAAATTGAAACGGCGTTGTCAAGCGGGCATACGATTAAAATTGTTGACAAATAACATATTTAGTCGTAAAATTTACTGGTAATTTTTTTTACGAGGTTTTTTATGGAAGATTCGACAGATAAAGAATTACATATAGAAGAGGCTTTAACGGAAACAGTAAGCGAAACCGAAGTTGACGAAACGATAAAAACAGAAACGGCTTCACAAAAGCCTATGACTAAAAAGCAGCAGTTTATTCAGCTTTTGAAATTTACGGGCTTTTCTATCTCCGCCGCAGTCATACAGGTGCTTTCCACAACTACACTGCACCAATGGACGGGCTGGCTTTTGAATTATTACTGGCTGGCTTACATAATAGGACTTGCTCTTTCCGTTATATGGAACTTTACGTTCAACCGCAAATTCACATTCAAGGCGATAAACAACATTCCGCTTGCGATGACGCTCGTCGTTATATATAATTGTATTATAGTCGTGCCGCTTGCCTTCGGCGGGGACGCGCTTGTTGCAATTTGGGGTAACGACTGGGGAATACTCGTAACCTCCCTTTCCCTTATCATCAATTTCGTAACGGAATTTTTGTGGGATAAATTTGTTGTATTCAATCAAAAAGTAACGGATAAAATTTTGTCCTTATTTAAAAAATCATAATGCTTCGCCCGCTATTGCGGGCGTTTTTAATATTTTCTTATTTTATATATACTATTGCTTTTTTACACCGCCGATGTTAAAATATATACGTTATGGAAGATTTTATCGAAATATTTGCCTCAAATCTTGAATTGTTTTTAAACGTACTCGAGCTTATCGCGTTGATAATATCCGTAAGCACGGTACTTTTTCTTATGCTGAACAAATTCAATAAGGGCTTGAAAGTTATTTTCGCCCCCTGCGGGCTTGGGTTCGGTTCGAGAATGCGGATACTTTTTATCTGCCGCAACTCGGCGTTCAAAAAACGCGCGTTCGTGGAATTTGCTCTGCTTAAAACACAGGGATACAGCACTCTTGCGGCAGACTGGAAGACGATCGTAAACGAGTTTAAGGCATTTTTTGCTGAAAACCAAGCGGAGCTTGTATACGTAATTCCCAACTGCACTTCTATTATCGGAGAAAATTTTTCAAACGCGGTAAAGCGATATTTCGACTATCTCAACAACAAGAAAGTAAAAAAGGCTTTGGGTATAAGGGACGACAGGCTTAAATGGGTTTTGAAAATACGCATCGAGGAGGCCTACGCCACTCCCACCTGTCTTTTGACGGGACTGCTCTCCAAATACGAAGAGAACTGGGAAGAATTTATAAAGCGATACGTGTCCACCGCTTATATAACCGACAACAACGACAACGCCGCGGACAATATCCGCACGGACGAACTTTACTTCACCTTCGGATGGCTGTTGTGGGGACCGAGCTACGAGCTGGACTATAAAAATTATTGGGCGGGGCTGTGTCAGCTCTCCTACGGCGACGAGAGCAACTCTCTTCCCGCGGTTGCCGACCAAAATTCCGACGTGTTGGAAAAACTAAAAAACAAATTTTCCGAAAACGAGGGACGCCGTTACGGCGCGTTACTTTCCGCAGACGTTTCGATCTACGATAAAAAGGCATATTATAAGGAAATACGTGAATTTACCAATCCCGAAAACAAGTACTTTTATGAGAAAATGGAAAACGGCGAATTTTCTTTTGCCGTGCAGATAGACGAATTTACTCCCTGCCAAAACTTTAAATCCAAAAAATATTATTGCACGGCCTACGTCTGGCTACTCTTCGAAGTCGAGGGCGAAGAACCCGATTTCCACCCCGAAAAAACCGTTGCTTTTTTCGAACACGCAAACCTCACCGATAAGGACGCCTACAACTTTTTGATAGGCACGCTCATTGACAAGAGCTTGAAACACTTCGAAAAGGTGTTCAACAATCCCGCGTACAATGGCAGAAAATACAGGTTTGTGACCGCACTAAATGATAAGATAGCCGGGGAATGCCGCAAAAAGTATGCCGAGATCATAGAAAGCGGAAGCGATTTAGGCAAAAAACTTTCCGCAAGAGTAAATATGCAGTCCAAGCGGGCTCCCGCCGTTGCGTTTGCGGCGTTCGACGATTTTTTCGCCCAATCGGATAACCTTGAATTTAAGGAAGTGAGCCTTGCGGACAAGAGCTCCGTTTCCGACCTGGCGCAGTTCTACACGGAAATTTACCTTGAAAGCTTTCCCAACGAGGACGAACGCGAAACTTTCGACAACCTGATAACTTACCTGAAAAATAACGAGGGGCAGACCGAATACTCCTACCACATACTGCTTGCCAAAAACAGCGACGGACTGGTTGTCGGCGGCGCGGTTTTCGATTATTTCAAACGCACGAACAGCGCGGTCATAGAGTTTATCGCCGTAAAGGGAAACCTGCAAGCCTGCGGTTACGGAACGGCGATTTACAAGCGCGTGCAAACTCTGCTATCCTATGACGCCAATAAAAACAAGTTCCAAAACGTAGACAATATTTTCTGCGAAATCGAATCCCCCGAACTAAATCTGACGGGAAGTAAAAAATATTTGTATTTTTGGAACAAAAACTATTATAAGCGGTTAAAATTCGATTACTTACAGCCCGCGCTTTCGGCAAACGGCAGGCCCGTAAAGGGACTGTGGTTTACGGTTAACAGCGGAAGATCGGAAAACACCTTCCCCGCCTCCACGATTTGCGCGGTGCTGTACGACTATATGAAATATTGTATGCAGATCAAAAACCCCGCGGAAAACGAGCAGTACAAAATTATGAAAGCCGAACTGGATAAATCGGCGAAAGTGGAGATCGGAAGAGCGTCGTGTAGGGAAA
>CAJUOY010000040.1 GCA_910588645.1 uncultured Christensenellaceae bacterium | reverse complement strand
TAATTTTGTGCGCGGCTGCGTTGACGCTGGGCATAGTTTTCGGCGTGGGGAATATTTTCAAGACCGAAGATAATTTCAAAATATATGCGGCAAACGAGCAGGCCGCGGCCGATTGGACAAAGGCGGTGGGGGACAGTCTCGCCGACGGCACGGGCGCGGTTTATAAGGTCACCTTGCAGGCCGACTGGGGCGCGGAAGGCGGCAGTTTCGGCACGGGCACCGGCTACACTAACGGAGCGTTGTACATACCGGCGGGCGCTAAAATCGAACTCGACTTAAACGGCCACGCTTTGAGCAGGAATTTATCATCCGCCCGCGCTAACGGTTACGTAATATACGTGTCAGGCGAATTCACGTTGTCCGATAGCTCGGGTACGCAGCTGGGCATAGTTACAGGCGGATATAACAGTTCCGGAAATTCTGCAGGTGGAGTACACGTTGCGGCTAACTCGACATTCAACTTCGAAGGAGGCAATATATCCAACAATACTTACTCCGGCGGCGCGGGCGGGGGCGGCATATATACTGTGGCGGGCAGTACTATGAATATGGGGCCGGGGGCTAAGATCTCCAGCAATACAAGTACTTCGACCGTTACCTACTATTCATCTCCCGGCGGTATCTTAACGTACGGTACTTTCAATTCCACCGGCGGAACCATAACGGGCAATACCGGCGTACAGGCCGGTGCAGCAAAATTGATGGCAAAGATCGCTATAAATAACCTCACCGTGACCGACAACGTTTCGACGGGCAGCAACAATAACGGTTACGCCAACGGCGGAATCATAACCGAATACGATACCGAGGGAACTATAGAAAATTGTACGATAACGGGCAACCGCGGTCTCAAAGATAAAAACAGCGGTTGCGGCGGTGTGGGACTTTGGAACAAAAAGCTTGTTACTTTAAAAAATTGTCTCATTTCCGGCAACAGCGCGGACAGCAAGGCGGGCGGTGTTTTGATAGGCGAAGGCGCAGTCCAAGCCGTTTTGGAAAATTGCACTATTTCCGACAATACCGGCGGCACGGGCGGCGTATGGTTCAGAAATCTGAGCGCCACGAACACCTCCAACGTAACCTTGAAAGGCTGCACCATACAAAACAATACCGGTACGAGCGCAGGCGGGGTGGACTTCCCCGGCGGCGGCACTTTGACCTTGATAGACACGGTCATGACCAACAATGCCGGCACCTGCGCGATAAAGTTGCCCTCGACCGCAACTTTGAAGTTGGGCGGGGCGACTACCGTGTACGACAACCTGACGTCTGCGGGCGCGCAGTGCAATATCAACGTTACTTCTACGGCGGGAACGATAGAAGTCGTTCAGCAAATAATGCAGGACAGCAAAATAGGCGTGACCCGCAGCGCCAGCGGCAGACTTACCGTAAACTACGGCGTTTATAACGACGCCGACGACCCTGCGGACTTCTTCTATCCCGACAACACCATTTTCGTAGCCGAGGCTATGGACGTCGCTCTTTCGGGCGGAGGCACGCAGAAGGAAGTCAATCTCGTCAGTCTTGCCCCCGCAAACCAGTGGGAGACAGCCGTTAAAAACAGTCTTGCAAACGGCGGAGCGACTTATACGGCGGTAATGTATGCGGACTGGAATGCTACTTCGGGTTCGTTCGGTTCGGTATCCAACTGCTACACAAGCGGCGCGCTTTACGTTCCTTCGGGCGCAAGTGTAATATTGGAGCTAAACGGGCACACGGTAAACCGCGGGCTGACTTCTGCACGCTCTGCGGGTTATGTAGCTTACGTTGCGGGCACGTTGACGATACACGACAACTCTGCAACCGAAGCTAACGGCACGGGCGGCACCGGTAAGATTACTGGGGGTTATAACAGCTCGAATAACGCGGGTTCCTTTGTACAGTTCGGTGTGGGCGGACACGTTATTTTGGAAAGCGGTACAGTTACTAACTGTAATTCGACCACTCAATTTTTAATTTTGGCACAATCGGGCGCACTGTTTGAAATGAAGGGAGGTAGTATATCGGAAAATACCGTTCCGTCGAATGCTACCTTTATTTATACCGGTCACAGAGGAAACATCAATATTACCGGCGGTGAAATAGTCGGCAATACCGCAGGATACTCGTTGCTGCGCGCCGTTCCAAATGACGGAGGCGGATCTATCAATATTAAGGGAAGCGTAACGGATCCGGTAGTTGTCAGCAATAATACTATTCTAGACAATTCTCTCTTGTATGTCGAGGACGATTGTGATTTAGAGTACGTGAACTTTGAAAACAACAGTTCCGCGGGTGTTCTTATCAAAGTAGAACAGTCAAGCACAAAACTCACGATGACAAATTGCGTCTGGCGCAACAACACCGCTATGAACAGGTTTTACGTAAACGCGGCGTCAACCGCTACCGTGTTTGAAAACGTTACTTTTACGCAAAATACGGTAACCTCCACAACTTTAACGGCGTGGTGGGTTCAGGCAAGTTCGTCTTTTACCGTAACGGGAGGCGAATTTACTAATAACGTAATAAACGGCGCGGAGTTTTTGTATTATGAGTCGAACGCAAGTTTGACCGACGTAAACATTTCCGGCAATACTTTGGTTAATGCGCAATACGGTCTTATTACGGTTGCCGCGTCAACAGCCGACATTACCGATTGCAGGATCAACGACAACGAAGTTAAAAACTGCGTTATTTACATAAGGTATAAAAACGGCTATTCGTCGGATTACATAGTAAATTTGACAGATTGTACTTTTACGGGCAACACGGCGTCGGCAAGCACCGGCAACAGCATTATTCAGCTTGCCAGCAATACGGCAAAGGTCAATTTCGATTCCTGCACCATTACGGGTAATACTTCGGGTGCAAGCGGAAGCGCGATTAAATTCGCCGGCGCGTTGACTTTGACGGATACCGTAATTACGGGCAATACGGGCGCGCATGCCGTTTCCATACCGACAAACGGTACGGTATCTATCGGCGGCAACACTAAAATATACGACAACAAAAATACTGCTGGAGAACAGAATAACCTCTATATGGAGTCCGCCGCAGGTAAAATAAAAATAACCAAGGCCCTAGGCGCGCAAACAAAGATAGGCGTATACCGTAACGGACAGGGAAAACTTACGGAAGGCTACGGTCTTTACCACAGCGAACACCCTTGGGACAGCGGCAAGTTTGTGAACGAGTGCGCGGACGTTGAAACCTCAACCGAGGGTGAAAGCGCAACTTACGAGG
>CAJUOY010000039.1 GCA_910588645.1 uncultured Christensenellaceae bacterium | reverse complement strand
TTACAAGTGAGTGGTTCGGATTTACTTTTTATTTCAAGATTTCATAGAAAACAGGGCTTGCACTTTTGCAAGCCCTGTTCTATTGCTATAAAAATTTAATTCGTTGAACCTTCTACCGCATTTGTCTTATCTTTTAAATCCGTTGCAAGATTCCACTCTTCAAAACCGGCAGTGTGCGGAAGCATTAAGTTCCATTCATCCAAGCAGTTGATTTTCATTCTGCAATCGTCGGATGAAAGTTTAAGGATATGTCCGCCTTTTGTTAAATCTTTGCTGATAAAATGTATGTGCCAACCCGGCATATTTATCCCGTTTACATAGTTTGGACAATATACTCCTACAACAAAGCCTTCTTCATCGTGATACTCAAACTCTCTTTGATCGCAAGCAACTTTATAAAGCGGTTCGTACGGCTCGCTTTGAACAAAACAAGACCGCACTCTGACCTTAAATTTGCCCTCCATTTTTATCATGTAGAAGAAATTATGACTTTGTATGTATTGTTCCATTTTAGTTTTGAAATCTTCGATAGATACAAACTCCAAAGGATTTTCTTCCACCCTCTCTTCAAATTTTGCTACCGTTGAGAACGGAAGCGAATCGCTGTCGTTCATTTCGCTTACCACGCCTGTTGCTCGTCCGTTATACGCTTTACCATTAATTATAATGGCTTCGCCGTCAAGACCGTCATAAGTGCCTATTCCCGTATCGCCGTAACGAAGCAGGTCTTTGACGGTACAGCTACCGTGATAGTCGCCCATCATAAGACTGTTGAGATTGCCGATTTGTAAAAGTTGATTATTTTGCATTTTAAATGCCTCCTAAATGATGTTTTCTGAGATGATGATGTTTTGAGATATAATGATTATTTTCGTCATAGACGGCGGCTAAAAGTTCACCGTGAGTCGCACCGAAAATTTTACGGGGATTTTCAATTTTAACGCCTTGATTTGTTTTAAAGTAATGCGTCATAATTCCCCTTGTGAAGAACGGGGATAAAATATTGGTTATGAGTAGCACAAACGCAAGTATAGCAATCGAATGTGCCGCCACGTCAGCGCCCGAAAGCCCTTGAAACGTGTATGTCGCAAACATAGCAGGAATCGATAAAGCCACGCCCGCAAGCGACGAGCTACCGATTGAAGCATAGCCGGGACGCTTCAAAATAAACCTGTCTACCACATAAGGCAATATCATAGTAATTGCCCAAAAGATTAACGTAATTACAACGGCAGCCAATAACACCGTAGGCTGGAAAGCTTTTGCGAGATTAATAGTCGAGCCAAACTGAAATCCCAAGAACGGTAATATAATCGTGTTGCCGCCCTTGAATATTTCGCGTATTTTCGGATCGAGATTACCAAACAAAAATCCCAACAAAAACGGTATTAGTAATGCAAAGATTTGTAAAATTTTACCTATTGTTGCAGCGGACGTACTTCCTGCCGGCATCCCGAATGCGCTAATAAATATAAAAGGAAGTAACGGCATTGAAAGTATTAACATTATGGGGAACGTCGCTCTATCGCTATTATCTGCATAAGGTGCGGTAACGCCCATATACAATGCTGCATTCGCGCTTGTTACAACGCAAGTAAAAGTAATAGCATCGATTCCCAAAAAGCCTTCGGGCCCACAAACTATCCAAACCACAGCCGAAATAATGTAAGCAGGCAAAAGCCTTGCTAAAACAACCCATATTCCTCTTTTAAAGACATCTACAAAATCGTGCGGTTTAATCATTGTCCCCGTACAGAATAACATCAGTCCTATCATTAACATTTGACCTGTAGAACCGAATAAATCTTTGACGGGATTACCGAGATATTGCCATAACGTCATACCTTCACCCGCTTTCCCTGTGCCAAGACCACAAGCAACCGTTATAGTACAAATAACGGCGCTTATCAATAGCGGCACAAACATTGTTCCGGCAGGGATTTTGTTTATAAAGTTCCAAATCCCTATGCCTTTGAACGGTTTTTTGCTTTTTTCTGCTTTCAAAATATGCCTCCTCGCGACCTAAAAACCGGTTGCTTTAATTGATTGTTTGTATTATAATAAAAAAGGAGGCAAAAAGTAATAGCCCACAAATACGAACTTACATTCAATATTTGGGCCATTGGCACAAAGTACTATTATGGATTACGAGGAATTACTGCAAATTGAAGAAAACTCATTTACCGTTGATGAACTATTAAAAGCGTATTATGCATTTTTTCAATTACCTATGGCGGTTATAGATCAGAATTACAATATTAAGGGACACTTCTTCCTTGATAGCGCAGACGATACTTATATGTCGAATATTCAACGCGGCAGTTGGTCTATGGAACTTATAAGTATTGCTAACCTATCTTTTAAAGACGGGGAAAGATATAGAATTTTAGAAACAATAAACAGTAAAGTACGGCGTTTGTTTTATCGTTTGACATTCCGCGATTCGGTTATAGGCTACCTTGTATTACTTGAAAATCAAAAGAATAAATTTGAAGATTTAGATTTGATACTTTTAGAGCATCTGTGTAAGAGCATAATCAAAATTTTACGGTTACAATCCAATGAAGGGCACGGCTTTTCGCAATTGAATTTTTGGAAAGCTCTTGTCAAACACACTTATGTGCGAAGAGATATCTTTCTTTCAAAAGCGTCCGAATATAAAATTTCGCTCACATATAATTACCGAGTTTTACTTCTATCTCTTGCAAAATACGAAAATCATGAAGATAATCACTTGCAAGATTCGCTGAAAAACATTTTGCGAAATTTCTACTGCATTGTAAAAGATAACTATGTTATAGTGATACTTAATGAAGATTTGTCGGAATATACGGTATCAACATTGAACGACTTCTTATTTAAAAATCACATTTATGCAATATTAAGTTCGAAAATTATAGATTTGTATGAACTGGATGTAATAATAGATAATCTGATAAAACTGTTTGATTACCTTGTAAAAGTAAAAGATGAATATTGTTTAAAATATGAAGAAGAAAATAAATTGCTTGTTCCGCTTTTTAATGCTCCTACAACCGACGTTATCTTAAACTATATCAACGAAACAATTCTTGAAATTTATATTTATGATAGAGATAACAACACGTCCTTGCTTGAAACACTATATCAGTATTTACTAAATAATAAAAGCTTAAATGAAACGAGCAGAATTCTATTTGTACATAAAAATACAGTAACTTATCGTCTGGAACGAGTTAAAGACTTGTTTAATATCGATTTCAATAACGTTGAAAATAACTTATCGTTTATGTATTCTGCCTCTATAATAAAATACTTGGATTCGATAAAATGCAAAGCTCTTTCCGAACT
>CAJUOY010000038.1 GCA_910588645.1 uncultured Christensenellaceae bacterium | reverse complement strand
ATGGTAGAACGGCTTAATAAAAATCTAAAACCGATGTAAGAGAAATTTCAATTTAGCGGATGATATGCTATAATATATTTATGGATAAAGATTCGAACAAAGAAGTAAGATGTTCATTTATCGGGCATCGTTTCATAGAAAATAGTGAGCTAATTAGTTCGCTCTTGAAAGACAAGATAGTTGCTCTAATTGAACAAGAAGGAGTCAATACTTTTTTGTTTGGTAGCAGGAGTGCGTTTGACGATCTTTGTCATAGCGTAGTTACTGAACTGCGTGAAGTATATCCGTTTATAAACCGTGTGGCTTACACTTGCAGAAGCGAAGCGGCAACTATGGAATATGAACGTGAAGATGACGAACGCGCTTTTAGCAAGCTAATGGGCAAGGAAATACATCTAAAAGGTTTTGAGTCGGAAGTTGAGTTTGCGAAAAAGTATGAAGCGGGTAGAGCTTCGTATATTGAAAGGAATCAAGCTATGATAGATGATAGTAACTATTGTATCTTCTATTATAATGACTCCTATTCGCCGCGTGGGGCAGTACGGAGCGGTACAAGAATAGCTTATGATTATGCTAAAAGAGTTGAAAAAAGGAAGCAATCACAATTAGTAGTAATAAACATATTCCCATAATAAGGTAGTGTTGCAAGAAAAAGATACTATCTACCACTGTGCCAAATCGTGTGCCAAAAAAATTGTTCGATTAAAAAGAGTGCTGAAAAGCACTCTTTTTTGTGCCTTTTAAGGGCATATTTAAGGGTAATTGAAAGATAGTATCTTACTTGACATTGTAAAGGCATAATTTTTTTTAAAGGAATGTTTTCCAAATAGGGTTTAACGTTCAAATTGTACTTATTCAAATCTGAGTTGTAAGTAGTAGGTGTAACTAACCTTTTACGGAAATTTTCAAAGTAATACATTGAAAAATTGTGAAAATCGCTTGGTACTTGCGGAAATCCGCTGTTCATCGCTAATGCGCTTTTCAATTTTTCAGTAAATTTTTTTATTGCAATTTCTTTATCTTTTGCGGAAGCGCTTATATTTATTCCGTTTTTGCGATAGCGCAATTCGAAAGATAAATCTTTACCGCACTTACGTGTACGTATGCGAACGTCACAGCCCTCAATACGAATAAACTTTTTAAAAGTTTTTGGTTGTTTCATTTCTGAATCCTCCTGAGTGTAGGTATTCAGAATAACCCCGTTTTTTAAAAATTTGTTAAATTTCTGTTCGTGTGCCTCCTCCAATTCGGACATAACGGCGTTTTTAACTATTCGATTTAAAATGCTTAAAACTTCTGTCAGTCCGTTGTAATCGTCTTTTGTTAAAATCATATAATCCCCCATTACAAATTGTAGTGGGGGTTATTTTAAGCCTTTTTGTGGGATTTGTTAAGTAAATCCTCAGGTGAAGAATAAACGTCAAGCTGCTGGCGAACTAACTCTTTAAGAGCTTCGGGCAACCTGCGGTATTGAATAATTAAGTTGTGTTCATCAGCGGAATACTCCTTGTCAAAAGGTACAAGGTGTTCGGCAGGAACGGTTGAAATGCGCGCGCCGAAGTCGTCTTCTAATCCGAGCAGATAGTCTGTTGAAATGTTAAGTGCAAGTGACATATTTTTTAAAGTTTCATAGCCTGGATTAGCTTTACCTTTTAACCATTCAGATATTTGGCTGGGTTTCACATTTATTATTTTTGCTAAATCTGTTTGCGTACAATTTTCGTATTTTAATATTTCTTGTAAAATTTCGGGGAAAGTCATATTTTAATTTTATAGAAAATTCTAAAATTATGCTTGCAATATCGAAAATTCTATGGTAGAATATAGAAAATTCTACCAAATCCCGCCAAGTACAGCAGGGCAAAAGGAGTTGTTTGTAATAAGTGAGTAAAAAGAATGAGTACAAGGTCGGCGCAGACGGAAAGTTATATTTCAAGTATAACCAGGGAGCGGAATACAACGTTATCCCGCCTGTGGGCGCGCCGTTTACGTATAAGTTTTTAACTTGCGAGTGGGACGAGCTCACTAAAAAGGAATATTACAGGATAGAGAGCGCAGGTAAAGAATTGCCCGCGCGCTTTTCCGTTATGCAGATTGAGTTTATGCTTTGCAGATTGCCTTGCGAACAGACGGCAGAGGGGAAAGCGGTTGAATTGCCGCTTTTGGAAGAGGAAGTTAAGGCTTTTTACGCGGCTAAGCGTAAGGAAATGAAAAAGGCCAACGTAACGGCAAACACTAAACTTGACGGGACTGCATACCGAAAGAATTTAACCGAAATAAAGGCGATTACGGAAAATCTTCATTATTGCCGCGCGAACGGCGACACGGCAAAGGTTGCGGAGCTTGAAAAGAAACTCGGCGAGCTTGAAGCCGAACAGCAAAAAATACTTACTGAAAAGGGTGTAGACGAAAGGGTTTTGCGTAAGCAATCTGAGTGCCGGGAGTGCGGCGACGTGGGAATAAAAGAGGGACGTATATGCGTCTGCGCGCTTGCTATTGCAGATAAGATCAAGGCGTACAATTCAGAATTAAGGCGCGCCTGCGGTTGATATGGCGCGGCGCGGGGAAATCCGTAACGCGTTAATGCAAATCTCGGCTTCTGCGCTGCCATAAACGGCGCAGGGGTTGAGATTAAGGGAACAACAGCTCGTAAGAGCTTTGAAATAAATTTTTAAGGAGATTTGCAAAAATGAAAGGATTTATTGAAGTAACCTATCAAGGCTCGGCAAAGTACACGATAAACGTAAATCAAATCGTTTGGGTTTCCGCAACGTGTGATGGTAAAAAAACAAGCTTAATTTTGCACGATTGCACCCGTTTAACGGTAGACGAGAGCTACGACGAAGTCAAAGCACGCATAGTAAGGGTGGTGAAATAATGGACGAACTTAAAACAATACGACTTACAAAACGTGAAATAGAAAAAATATTAACGACGTTGCAATATTCAATATCGAGAGAATTAGAATTTTTGCAAGACAACAAAGACGCGCCGGACAGTGAACCGTTTGTAATATTTTTAGAAAGTATTCAAGATCAAACGGAAATTTATATAAAACTTGCCGAAGTAATAAATCAGTCGGCGGAGATTGAAGAATGAACGCAGACGAAACGCGATTTGAAGAAATATGTCCGTATTGTAATACGGAGCAAGGAACGACTTGCGATTGTATGGAACGGATAAAAGATGAATGCACGTGCGCGGATTATCATCGTTGCGACTATTATCAATACATCGAACTCGAGAAAGGAGACAGCTTACAACGTGCAATAGACGAATGGGAAGATCGAACAGGATTAAAATAAGAAGCTGCGGCGCAAGCCGAAGAAAATAAAAAAAGCGGGCAAGATCCCGCGGGGAGCAATTATGTCAAAACACAATTACAGTAGGCCGTCAACGACGGGAAGTACGATCGTAAAAGTCATCGCTATATTTTTAGTACTTGTAACGA
>CAJUOY010000037.1 GCA_910588645.1 uncultured Christensenellaceae bacterium | reverse complement strand
ACCCACGCAACCAGCTTGGAAGGCTAGTGTTCTACCATTGAACTACACCCGCATTTGAGCTATTGGCATTCTTTACAACTCAATGCTTACAAATTATATCAAAACGCTTTTTTGCTGTCAACTTATTTTTAAGTATTTTATTAAAAATTAAAATTTGTTTCTTTGCATTGACTGTTGTTTTATTTAATAGGATAATCAACGTAAATACAAGTTTAATACAAATAGATACGGCGGAGAAAAAAATCTCCGCCGTTGTTAATTTATTTATCGTCGTCTGCGCCCGATTTATCTTTTTTAATTTTTTTCTTGTTTTTCTTTTTGCCGGAAGTGGAGGTGTAGACCATGTAAACGGCCGCGGCGAGAACGAGAATTACAACAACTATTACGAGAACGACCTGTCTTATCATATTCTCTTCGGTATAGTCGGGATCGGGCGTCTCTATGGGATCTTTTTCTATAAAGGTATAGTGCGAAACATATCCCGTGGGAACGTAGCCTACGTATTCGGTTTTGTCCTCGCCTTCTAATCTTACTTTATAGAAGCTTCTCACAAGTTCGGGATTATCTTCTTTCGTCACTTCGCCGAGCACTTCCAGCTTGTCTCCCGATTGAATTGTTATTTCGGTTTCGCCTGCTATATGCGTGCTTGCGCAGACGTAGGGTGCGGCGTATACGTAACCGCTTGCAATAGTTACCGTAGCAACGGCAGTCTTGTCATCGGGAATGTGGGTAATCGGCTCGCGATTCAGTAACCTCACGTTTGCTGAGTTCATCAGATAGCAAGTGCTTTCGCCGTCCGTTTCGCTGGCGATCATAACTAACGCGATCTCGTCGTTGTCGCCCGTCTTTGCCAACAGAAGGGCGGAGGTTGCGGAAACGTCTTTACCTGCTTTGACCGTGTCGCCCGTCTTGAAAAAGTCGCTCTCTCTGTCGTCTATCTCGACTTCCGTCATAAATGCACCGTTCGTAAGGGCAACAAATTGCGGTTTTGCCGAACTTGTTTTTAAAATTTCGGCTGAGTCGCCCCGAAGTATTCTCTCCGTATCCGAGTAATCGAGATAAGTAAGAGTCAACTTTTCGGGAGTGACGCCTTTTATTTCGTATAGATCGCTGTCTTTGACGGCGTAAGCTTTATTCCCGTATTCCTTTAATAAAGTGTATTCTGCCAGCGCGGTTACTGCTTCTTCGCCCTCCGCGGCAGAAGTGTTGAGGACGCAAACCGTTTGGGTTGCCGAATTGACGTAATAGTGGTAGTTGCCTATATCGAAGCTTGTCGGCAAACTTATTTCAACCGGTTCGTTTGTTTCGTAATTATAGACGCCGCTTTCATTGCCGTAACAAAGTTTGCCGTCCTTATAATAAATGGCCGTTACCGTTCTTTCGTCCGTATATTTTACAGGCTTGTCTCCGACGTATTCATATATTACGTTGTTTTCCAAAAATGCATATTTGCCTTCGCCTACCGCATAATCCTGTAGATCTTCGAAAGCCACTTCTCTTGTGAAGGAAACAGGATATGTATTGAGACCTTCCGAAGCTTCTTCCGCAAAGGCGGTAATGGAACCGAGCGTTCCGGCCGATAACAGACATAATGAAGTTGTTAAAATTACTAACTTTTTCACGATTGAATTATACCATACCTTTTGATTAATTGTAAACTGTTTGTTTGCTAAATTTAAAACGTGATTTTGTCGGGAGCCAGCCGTGCTCCCGATTTTTTATTGTCCGACTTAAAAAATCACAAAAAAATTATAAAAAAACTTTAAAATATTTTTTAAACGTGCGTTTTGTGTCACGATTGACGTTTATAATACAACCGTAAACAAAACAAATGTTTTCTTTCGGAGGAGTCGATGAAGGTCAAGCGACTTATAAAATTTTATTTTTCCGCAGAGAGTTTGAATAAGACGTTGGACAATCTTATTGCAACCGTTGCTTTAAAATCGGATGAGTGGGTTGGAAACGGGGAGAAGTGCGCGGAGAAAATATGCGGTTTAATTTCTGCTAAAGACCGTTTACAGGAACTTTGGGCCTATCTTGACGGCGTTATGGAAAAGCTTACTCTCCGCGACAGGGATGTATTGCGGCTGTACGGGGGATTGAGGGTGGGGATAAAGAGGTTTCCGGTGGATGAGGCAAGAGAGATACGCCGCGCGGCCGTGAAATTTTCCCGCCACGCCGTAAACGTCGGAAGATTTACCGAGGGGGTAAGACTTGTAAATTCGTACTACTGTATGTTTAGTTGTCCGTCGGACGTTTCTTTGAGGAAAAAAAGAGAATAACCACGGCGGCCGCCGCAACCACCGTTATTACTATTACCGTTATCAATGTTGAATTGACGTTGCTTTCGGGAGGATCGGGGTTTTCGCCTATCACGGGTTTGGGTAGTTCGTTGAATGGATAATCCGTAACAGTTTGCGGCACGTAGCCGAATTTGTCGTTGCAGTATACGTACGCCAGGGTTGTCTTTCCCAATCTGTATTCGCCGTAATATGCCGCCTTCATTTCAATGGTGATAGGCGGAAGCAGGCTGTTTATCTCGTCGGTGCGGAACGTAATCATTATGGGCAGATTGAGGTATGTATTTTCCAGCGGTTCGTTTATTTCGATTAGCTCGGTTTTAAGACAGTACCCGTATTTGGCGCGGTAATTCCCGTTGTCCTCCGCGTATTTGACGTAGTACCATATGTCCTCTTCCGCAAGAATTTCCACGCAGTAAGTCTGCGGAATTATAAAGATAGCGCTTTCCGCGTTCTTTTCCGTACAGAAATAGACCTCGCTTCCGAGGTCGGCGTAAGCGAAACGGGCGGTTGCGGCGGAAGCTGAAAGGGGCGCGCCGCAGGATAGGCATATTACTATTGCGATTACGGCGGCAAGCGCCGACTTTAAAGCTTTCATACATTCATAATTTTATAATAGTTTATACCGAAAATAAAGGAGAATTTCGTCGTAAAATGTCTTATGCAAAGGGAAGTTATTTTAAAGCGAATAGCCGAGATTGACGCAGAACTTAAGAGACGGCGCGCAAAGACTAAGATAGATACATATAACAAGGGCGCAAAAAAGCATAAAAAACAAATGGCTTTTCACAAATGTAAAAAGCGTAACCGCTGGGTTTTCGGCGGAAACCGCTCCGGCAAGACCGAGTGCGGCGCGGTGGAATGTCTTTGGATGTTGAGGGGTATTCACCCTTACAGAAAGAACAGAAAAGAGGTGTTCGGTTGGGCCGTTTCTCTCTCACAGCAAGTGCAGCGCGACGTGGCGCAGGCCAAAATACTGAGTTATCTCCCAAAGAGCTGGATTGCCGACATAACTATGCTTTCCGGCAGAAAGGACAATCCCTCGGGCGGGGTGGTTGATCAGATAAAGATAAAAAACGTCTTTGGGGGAATATCCACTCTCGGGTTTAAGAGCTGCGATCAGGGCAGGGAAAAATTCCAGGGCAGTTCTTTAGACTTCGTATGGTTTGACGAAGAGCCGCCAAAGGACGTCTATGAGGAATGTTTAATGAGGGTTATGGACAGGCGAGGGGATATATTCGGCACTATGACGCCGCTGAAAGGCAGGACTTTTATTTACGGCGAAATATACCTCAACAGGCGAAACAATCCGGAAATCTGGCACCAATCTATGACCTGGGAGGACAATCCCTTTCTATCGAAAAAAGAGGCAGCTTTACTTGAGACGGCGCTGGACGGAGCATCGCTGGATTCGAGAAAGTACGGCAGATTTTCGGCAGGGGCGGGGCTTGTCTATCCGGAATTCGACGAGGGCGTACACGTGATCGAACCGATTGTTTGAGCGATAAAAGTCTAACCCAAAATATGGCTAAAATGGGGCATTTTTGCCCAAAATATGGGCATTTTTAGGGGGTTAGACTTTTCATAGGAACAAGGATAAACACTC
>CAJUOY010000036.1 GCA_910588645.1 uncultured Christensenellaceae bacterium | reverse complement strand
AGGCTTTTTCGCTTACGTGTGGAGTTGTTTAGTAAAGCTGTTTACAGGCAAGGCGGATATATGGGAAACGGTCGTCGCGGTCGTAGCGTTGCTTGTCGCGGTCGTAGCGATCGTTCTTGTTATCAAGTTTATCAAGTTTGTAATAAAAGGCGTGTTTAAATGATAACGATCATCACAGGTAAACCGGGCGTAGGTAAAACCGCTCTTAATACGTATTTTTGCTGGCAAACTTACCGCAATGATAGCGCAAGACTTTTGAAGCTTATCCGCGATAGGATAGAGCTAATAAACGAAAGCCGAATAACGCCGTTGACCGCGCCTACGGATCCGCCGATCTATACAAATTACGAAGTTAAGTTTTTGATCGGCTATGAAAAGCATTACGAGCCATATTATATCAACCCGTATTATTTAGGACTGTCAAACGACAAAATGAAAATGCAGAATATACCTCCGTACAGCAGGTTATTCATATCTGAAGCTCAAAGATATTATAACAGCCGTAAGAGCTCCACTCTTCCCGATTGGGTAAGTAGATTCTATGAAATGCACCGACATTACGGGATAGATATTTATCTTGACGTACAGCGCGGCAAGCTCATAGATCTGAATATCCGCGAACTATGCAAACGGTTCATCGAAGTACAGGGAATAACAGTGGAAAGATCCGGGGGGACTTGGATAGATAAAACACGTTGGGAATGCCGCGAATTTACAAGTATGCAGGATTATGACGACTACGTAAACGGCGACGGCGCGAATTATATAGAAACGGTTTACGAGTATGCCGGGGATATATTTGCGAGCTATAACTCGACGAGTTGTTTTAATGAGTTTGTGCCGATCGAAGGAGAAGATTTTCATTATTTACCGTATCGTCAGGAAGGCAGTCATAACCCAGATGATCCGGCGGCGACGTTTTATAATACGACTGAGCCTGAACTATATAGGAAGCCGGACAAGGCCGCGCCTAAGCCGGTTAAGGAGAAGAAGTAAAATGCTAATAGACGAGATCCGGGAATTGAACGACACGCTATATAAAGCGTTTGGGAAGTTGAAAGAGAACAGCGACAATATCAACGACGCGGCGCATAAAAAGAGCGTTGCAGAAAAAATAATGGAGCTGTACGAGCTTGATTATAAACTCATAAAGAGCAAGTTCAAGGCCGAGGAAAACCGCGCGGCGGAGCTCGACATCGAAGGCACTGCGCGGAAATGCGAGCTTGAACGTCGTAAGAAAGAATTGACGCCAAAAGTTCGCCGGCCGTGGTACTTTTTATTTCTGATACCGTTTCGCAACCGAGCGGAGAAATTGATAAGCCGCGAAGCAGACGTAAACGCGGATAAGTTTTTGAACGCTAAGCAACGTGCCGTTGAAGAACTTGAAAAAATACTTGAATCCGCCGACAACGCGGACATAAGCGAGGCGTTCGACGAACCGCAATCCAAGCAAGAGCAAAGTAAATAATCGTGCACCCGAGTCCGATATAACGCACATACTTTTTAACAGCTTAAAAAGGCTGTCGCGCCGCCGACAGTGATTGGCGCTGCTGAACTGTCGGCGGCGCGACAGTTCGTTCTAAAAAATGCGCAAGCAAGCCGCATATAACGTGGTGCGCAAAATTGACGACCGACAGCCAATGAGAGCGAAAACCCGTAAAGATCCGACCGATCGTTCACGTTAAAAACAACCGCGCCGCGCCCATCGGCTTCGACGCAACTAAAATTAAGATCACGACAGAAGTAAAATGAAAGCAGTTTTAAAATATCCCGGTGGGAAATGGCGTATAGCGGATTGGATAATATCAAATTTTCCAGCTCATAAAGTTTATTGCGAGCCATTCTTTGGCAGTGGTGGCGTATTCTTCAATAAATGCCCTTCAGTTATTGAAACGATAAATGACATAGACGGAAATATTGTAAACCTTTTTAAAGTCTGCCGTGAACGCCCTGCAGAACTTGCAGCGGTTTTAGAGTTTACTCCGTGGTCGCGTGAAGAATATAAAAATTGTTATGATATGACGCAGGGTGACGAAGTAGAACGCGCCCGGCGCACGTTAGTAAGGTTTCATCAGAGTTTCGGGACAAGTAATTCAAGTTTGTCCAGCTGGCGTAACTCACAAGGTGCGGGAAGTCCAAGAGTAACGGCGCAATGGCGTGAGTTACCTAAAATAGTATTTAGTGTTTGCGAACGACTGAAGGATGCGCAAATAGAGAATGTAGACGCTTTTACGCTTATTGAGCGCTATAATAGCGCTGATACGCTTTTATATATAGATCCTCCGTATTTGCAGAGTATACGTAAAAGGAATTTATATAAGCACGAAATGGACGATAAACGGCATATCGAGCTTTTGACACTACTTAAAGCAAGCAAATCTAAAATTTGTCTGTCTGCTTATGATAATCAATTATACAATGATATGCTTGAAGGTTGGTATTCGGTAGAAAAGCGTACGCAAGCGCAAGGCGGAATCATACGCACTGAAAAATTGTATATGAATTATGCGCCGTGTTTATTGAATTTTTAAGTTTTAAATTCAACTATGCCGCGCTGATCGGCGCAACGTTGCCAATAATCATAGCGAAAGAACGTAGTCAAAAATCGAGGTCAAGTTCCCCGGTCAATGATCGGATTCGTTAAGCGCGACAACGATCGAAGTCATAAAGGATTAAAGCTTATGAGAACAGATATAAATTACACCTGCGACGATTGCCACGAAAAAAAGGCGGTATTTAAAAGTTATAAGAAGGCTCGCGCTGCGGGTTGGGCGATCGCGGGTAATTATAAGAATTGCTATTGTCCGGAATGCGCTCCGCCTCATAGGCTCGGCGGTGCAAACGGTAAGTCGAAGCCGCCGCGCATTTGGCTTCCGGAAGGCTTCGAACAGTTAAAACTTGAAATCAAATAAAAGGATGCAACGCAATGACCGATACGGCAAACGTACAACTTAATAATTTAATACCTTTGCCGTATGAGTATCCGTATATAAAAATACCTACGGGAATCAATCATTTGCCGAGCGGCGCACAGCTTATCGGCGGTTTATTTTACAGTTTTTCGGGCGAGCAGGACAAAGACGGCGTGTACTCTACGATTTGCCGAACCCGCAAGGCAATGAAAGACAGTCTGCTGTTATCGTTCTCCACCTTAACCCGCGACATTGAGCTATTGATAAATAAGGGCTATATTTCGCGGCTATCGCGCGACGAGTACATATTTAACCGCGATAAGCTTAAATCTTCGGACGAATTTACGCGAATAGAATTTAACGAGATAGCCCGAATTATGGACGGATTCGGACGAGTGCAGGGAGTAAGACTGCGTGTTTTTGCGTGGTTCAATACTCGTTGCAACAATGATAAAAAATGCGAGGATCGGGAAACCGAGAAACTTCGCAAGGAACATAAAATTTCGGCAAGCTATGCGGATATAGCCGAAGGCGTCGGTTGCAGTGAGCGACAGGCGATACGCGCCGTAAAATGGCTTTTAAAGCATAATTACGTGCACCGGCCGGAAAAAGATAAGGGAACGAGCATAAGCGATAAAAGTATTTACAATTTAGACCGTGCTTATTGGCGTCGCAAGAAGCGCAAAGATCCAAAGCCCGCCGACGTTCCCACAGAAACTAAACCCGCGGCCGAACAGTCGGAAACCGCTGTCCGGCAATTATGGTTGGATAGCGTTAAGTTACAAGCCATAAGCGATGCAGAACGCAACACCCAACGCGCACAACGAAACAAGCGTTATGTTGAAGCACATAAGCGAGTTGTGGATCTTAATATAGAGATAGCGTTTAAGGGCCTTAACGACCCCATAACGGCGGCAAAGCTCGAAGCCGAGCGTGTACATTGGATAGCAGAGGAAACCGCCGCATTAAATATATTAGGCTTATCGGCGGGGCTCCTTGACGAAGATTATTTATTTGAACTCTATTCGGCCGGCGGCGCGCCGCCGGGCGATAATAAAATTGTAGGTGCAGGCGAACAGAATAAAGAATAAAAAGCGCAAAATTCGTTTGCGCTTTTGGTCGTTACTTAAAATAAAGAATTTTCCGGCCCTGGCTTCGAGAGCGAAGCCGGGGCTATTAATTTTTGTAGTCTATGACATAATGAAAAAAGTTAAATTAAAAAGTCATAAGAAAAAGCTTTATAATGTCATAGGTCCTTACATATATAAACAAAGTTTAACAACTCTTTACGCAAATCAAAGCGGTGTAAAGTATTTAGAATCTATGCGGTGGGCGTTCGCGAGGTGCACACTATCCGGGCGGCCGAGCTTAGATCGCGAACGCAGAGTGCAGGAAGAAGGCAAATAAGGTGAGTTATTATGCAGCCGATCCCAAGCGGTTTTTAAAAGCTTGGTCTCAAATGGGTCGCCGGATCTGCTCAGATCTATAACACCGGGCGTTGACGACGTTCTTTGACCTCGAATACTGGCCGCGCTTAATAACGCAGCTTAATAAGTCCGATGTGTGACCGGATATATAATCGTTTGACAACCCGCCGCAAAAAGTGATATAATTTGTTTATGGTGGTGATCCACCCACAGCAAGGCACCTTTTAGGCGGTTAGCCCCTCTGGGGGAATGTGATGAGCATTCTTCAAAGGGGGTGATTGTATGGAATTTGACTTTCTGCGCTTGCTTCTACATATGGTAGAGCTCGGCGCGGTTCACTCTTTAAGAGTTACGAAAGATAAAATTTATATAATCATAAAAAAATAACCGCCCCGTTTAGCAGTCGTCGGCGATTATTTTTTAATCAATGTCGGGGCTAACCGTTTTTAAGGCTCGCCCTTGCTGTGTTTTTATTTTATCATAGTCTAAATAGTTTGTCAACAGTTTAAAAGAATAATGCCCGCAAATGCGAGCACAAAAAGGAAAAACAGGCTTTATTTATTGGGGGCAAATTGGGGCAAAAGTTTGAAAATGGGCCTAAAATGGCAAAAACAATGCTAAAATAACTGTTTTTGGTGCTTTTAGAGAGGTTTCAAATCCCG
>CAJUOY010000035.1 GCA_910588645.1 uncultured Christensenellaceae bacterium | reverse complement strand
AGGCTTTTTCGCTTACGTGTGGAGTTGTTTAGTAAAGCTGTTTACAGGCAAGGCGAATATATGGGAAACGGTCGTTGCGGTCTTAGCGTTGCTTGTTGTCGTATTTGTGGCCGTACTTGCGATAAAGTTCATCAAGTTTGTAGTTAGAGAAATATTCAAGTAACTATGTTTAAAAGAAAAAAGCCCGCGGGAATGCAGGCGAAAACAAAGAAATCAGAGGATTTAACGCCTAAGATATCAATGTCGGGAGATATGGTAACGGTTACGTTAAAGTTCAAAGCAGATAAAAATGGCGGGCATAATCACGTTATCGTAGATAATATTGACGATAATCACGTTTCAGTCGGACTATCCACGAAACCTAAGAAAGGAAAAAATGCAACAAATTATAAATTAGAGCAAAGCCCGTTTCCAGACGGTAAGCAGTCTTATTTACGTCGGCAAGGTACAGTTGCGCCTAAACATTCATATACGAGCCCACGCAAGGGAAAAATGACAAAGAAAGATCACGAGCGTGCGGTACAGTATGGGCAAAAGGCTAAGCAGAAGTACATAGACAAAAAAAGCGCAAAAAAAAATAACGACGTGCCAAACACTTAAAGAGCATCAGCCGATTTCCGAGGAAATTGTCGCTATTTGAATTAAGTCTATCACAGCGAATGAAAGCAAGTCAAGCAAAAGGAGCGCAGAATTGAGAAAAAAACAGATTAAAGCGAAAACAACGGCAACAAAACCGTGTAATCCATTTACAGGTGCAGGGGACATTTACCTTACAAAAAACAAAATCGCGGTAACGAATACTACAACGAGTTGCGCTAAACGCGGGTATGTAAAAACGACCAGGACGAAATACTACGCCCAAAATAGCACAAATTTACGCAAACTTAAAGCCGCAAAGGGTAAAACCGTACGTGTTGGAAGAACGGGGAATACATATAAAGATTTATGAAACAGCATAATTCGGAATGGTTTGCAAAGCAAGAAGCACGCTTGCAAGAGCCATTAAAAAATACCGTGAGGTATGTGTGCAGGTGGGCAATTTTCAAGATTTGTACGGGATTTTTGCTAATATGGGGAATAGTAGAACTTATAAGTTTGCGGAAAGAGCTACGTAATTTCAGTAGTTTTACGACCGAATATTTGCGTAATGGCAGGGCAACGACAAATGACGGAGCGCCGGGAGCCGGGAAAACTTTTTTAGGCTCGAATGCGGCTTATTTTTTGGCGATAGAACGTTGGGAAGAATTAAAAACCGACTATTATACGCAAAAGTCAATGGTATCCGAATGGTTACGCAGTGGAGAAACAGATAAACTTGAAGCGTTTAAGTCGCTGGAAGAAAGTTATTTGTTTTATAAAGAGCGTGAAAACGATTTAATACCGTGCTTAATATCTACAATCCCGTTACGAGAATACGGCACGGGGCGTATGAGCTATCAAGTAACGCCTGAAATATTTTTACAAAAAGACCGCGTGCCCGAATATACCGTATTTTTTAACGATGAAATCGGCGAAGACCAGGGCGTAGACAAATCGGACACAACAAATCCGTATTATTTAGCGTTTTGGCGATTTCCTCGTCACTTTTTCGACGGATTATTTATGAATACAAATCAGGACGGATCGCAGGCGGCCATTGCCGTTCGGCGTAGTACTGATTTTAATAATCACATATACGGACAAGAATGGGTAAAGCGGCCGACTGCGCTTGAAAATAGATTTAAGCGAAGAGAACAAAGGTATTTAAAACGGTTGAACGCAGGCAAATATAGTGAGGAACGTGCAGAGTATATTGCACAAGAATTGTATTATTTAAAAAAATATTACCGAACGATAGGCTTCCGAGAAATCACTTGTCAGCTTATGACAACAAAGGGCGCGTTGGTAGGCGAGAAGAGCAAAATCATATTGCCGGCAATCGGTGGTGTGCAGTATGACGATAGGACGTACCGCAAGCAATACAGATGTAAAGACAAGCCCATAGAATTGCGGGGCTGGGAAAAACTTACGATTGAAGAATACGACCACGAAGAATTTAACACAACGTTGGGCGAAAGCAAAGGAACAACAAAGCGGCGGGCAGCATAGTCTGATTTCCCTTTTTAATAGCTGAAAAAATCGTCCCCCTTGTCAGCACCCGCGACTTATAAAACCGAAACGGCGACACGCACGACAGCGCGTATAACGCGCCGCGCGTGTTCGGTCGCGGGTGCGGGGCGATTTAGGGTAATGAATGAAAAGGGAAATCAGACATAAGTACCGCATAAATTTCCGCCCGCGATAGCGGGCGAATAATGCGCGAGCAACGCCGCATTAAAGACGGTCGTCAAATACGCGACCGTGAGGTCTGAAAACGGCTGAAAATCGTGAAAATTGCAAATTTTCAAAAAACAGGACAAAAAATTGCCTTAAAACAGCGATTTAGAGCCTGCGAGAGCGTGCAGGACGCGTCGATCAGCGTGAGTGTCAATATTCTGAGCGTTAAACCGGGGCGAGCAAGCTGCGCCGTCAAGCGCGGTCAAAAATCGAAGTCAAGCGACGTCGTCAATTAACGTAGTCAAAAATCGAAGTCAACGAGGGGGTGAGGATATGCGCGCAAGATTATACATATGCGATGACTGCGGGCGCGAGGACGAGTTTACCTCGTATGTAAAAGCACGTAGTGCAGATTGGGCAATATCAAAGGATTATAAAAAATGCTATTGTCCGAACTGTGCGCCGGATCACAGATTAGGCGCGGCCAATAATGCCGGCGATTTTCCCAAAGGCTGGGAGCAACTGAAAATAGAAAACATTTATAAGGGCTAAACAATGACAGAAACGGCAAACGTACAACTTAATAATTTGATACCTTTGCCGTTTGCGTATCCGTATATAAAGATACCGACTGGCATAAATCACCTTCCGAGCGGGGCGCAGCTTATTGGCGGCTTATTTTATAGTTTTTCAGGCGAGAAAGACCAAGACGGCGTTTACTCTACGATCTGCCGCACACGTAAGGCAATGAAGGAAAGCTTATTTTTATCATTCCCGACCTTAACCCGTGATATTGCGCTATTGATAGACAATGGTTTCGTTTCCCGGCTCTCGCGTGACGAGTACATATTCAACCGCGACAAGCTGAAATCTCCTGATGAATTTACGCGAATAGAGTTTAACGAGATAGCCCAAATTATGGACGGATTCGACCGAGTGCAGGGCGTAAGACTGCGGATTTTTGCGTGGTTTAACGCACGTTGCAACAATGATAAGAAATGCGGAGATCCGGGAACGGAAAAACTACGCAAGTATCATAAAATTTCGGCAAGCTATTCTGACATTGCCGAAGACGTCGGGTGCAGTGAACGACAGGCAATACGCGCCGTTAAATGGCTTTTGAAGCATAATTACATACATCGACCGAAAGAAGATAAGGGAAAGAGTATAACCGATAAGAGCGTTTATTCGCTTGACAGATCTTACTGGCGGCGAAAGAAATGTAAGGATCCAAAGCCCGCAGATATTTCCGCAAAATCTAACTCTACAACCAATCAGCCGGCAACTGTTGCGCCCGATCAGGCGGCAAGAGCTGCCCGTCAACTATGGTTGGAACGAGTTAAGGAAAGGGCGATCAACGAAGCAGAACGCAACACCCAACGCGCACAGCGTAACAAGCGTTATATGGCCGCTCATAAACGTGTTGTGGATCTCAATATAGAAATAGCGTTTAAAGAGCTTCACGACGGCGTAGCGGCGGCAAAGCTTGAAGTTGAGCGTGCGCATTGGTTAGCTGAAGAGACCGTAGCATTAAAAAAATTAGGTTTAACGGCAGATCTCCTCGACGAAGAATATTTATTTAAACTTTATTCCGCAGGCGGTGCGCCGCCGGGCGATAAGAAATTTGTAGGTGCAGGGGAACAGAATAAAAAATAAAAAGCGCAAAGTATGTTTGCGCTTTTGGTCGTTGCAGAAAATCAATAAATTACCCGTCCCGGCTTCGAGAACGAAGCCGGGACTTTTATTATTTGTGATCTATGACATATTGAAAAAAGTAAAATTAAAAAGTCATAAGTAAAAATGTTAAAATGTCATAGGTTCTTACATATATAAACGAACTTAAATGACTTTTTACGCAGTTTAAAGCGGCGCAGAGTATTTTAGAATCTAAGCGGCGGGCGTTCGCGCGCGTGCGCATTATTCAGGCTGTCAAGCTTTGATCGCGAACGCAGAGCGCAGGAATAAAGCAGATAAGGCGGGTTATTATGCAGCCGAGCCGAGGCGGTTTATATTAGGTTATACGCAAGAGGTTTGCAGACGGCTTCGCTCAGATCAGTAACTCCGGACGTTGACGACGTTCTTTGACCTCGAAAGCTGACCGCGCTTGGCGGCGCAGCTTAATGATTCCGATGTATGACCGCATAGTTATACGATTGACAAACCGCCGCAAAAAGTGATATAATTTTCATATGGTGGTAAACCACCCACAGCAAGGCACCTTTTAGGCGGTTAGTCCCTCGGGGGAATGTGATGAGCATTCTTCAAAGGGGGTGATTGTATGGAATTTGACTTTCTGCGCTTGCTTCTACGTATGGTAGAGCTCGGCGCGGTTTACTCTTTTAGAGTTACGAAAGACAAAATTTACATAATCATAAAAAAATAACCGCCCCGTTTAGCACCCGTGAGCGGTTATTTAATCGTAATGTGGGCTAACCGTTTTTAAGGATCGCCCTTGCTGTGTTTTTATTTTAGCACAGTCTTATATAGTTTGTCAACAGTTTAATTTGAATTATACGCAAACGCAACGTTTTGTGGTGCAGCTTGCCTGCCCTGGTTTAATGCTCAGAACGTTGACACGCGGCGAATATATTTTTTGATACGTTCAGATAAAAGAAAAACCCGCAAAAATGCGGGTATAAAACGGGGTTATTCTGTAAGATTTTTTGGGGCAAAATTGGCGCAAACTTTTTAAAAATAGCCGAAAAATAAGCAAAAACGGGCATTTTTTACTTAAAAACGCCCGTTTTTGTGGTGGGAGGAGGTGGATTCGAACCACCGAAGTCGGAGACGTCAGATTTACAGTCTGATGCATTTGGCCACTCTGCAATCCGCCCATATTAAATTTTACCCCGTAAAAACGGGGTAAACTGGAGCTGGTGATTGGAATCGAACCCACAACCTGCTGATTACAAATCAGCTGCTCTGCCAGTTGAGCTACACCAGCAAATCCGCCCGCTTCGGGTGGTGCCTTGGGGTGGAATCGAACCGCCGACATATGGATTTTCAGTCCACCG
>CAJUOY010000034.1:5022-6246 GCA_910588645.1 uncultured Christensenellaceae bacterium | reverse complement strand
GGCAAGCACACGGCAACGGCGGTGAGCCTGTCCAACCCTAACTATACGTTAGCGGGTACGCAATCCACGACGTGCGACTTCGAGATCGTTCCGTTCGAAGCGGAGATCGCGTGGGAGATACACAGAATAGATAAGCACGACGGAGACAGGGTATACTACTTCACGGGCAAGGGCATAGCACCAACGGCGGAAGTAACCAATCTGTTTGCGGGGGACGAGTGCGAAGTCATAGTCCGCGGCGAGCAGGTGGACGTGAGCGCGGATCCTTACGAGGCGATAGCGTTCGGATTGAGCAATGCGAATTACAGCATAGCGAATATCGACAACGGCACTGCGGAGTTCTATATCATCAAGGCGTATATCTCGCCCGATCCGGATAACCCCGACAACCCGTTGGATCCGTTGAATAATCCGTTGAAGATCACGACGTTGGACGCATACTACGGCAAGACTTTACAGTTGGAGCTCGAGGGCAACATCGGCAAAGGCGAGATTACCTGGGAGATCGTAGAGGGCGGCGAGTTTGCGGACATCGACGAGAACGGGGTATTGACACCCAAAGACATCGGCGAATTGAAAGTCCGGGCGCACGTAGCCGAGACGGATAACACGTATGCAGGCGAGACGGATATAACGGTGATCACAGTCCACAAGGGCGTGTTCAACGTACAGCTTACAACGACGCAGGCAGTATACGGTACTGATCTTACTTTGGGCTTATCGGGAAACGAATTGAACCTGCCGATAACGTATACGTTGAAAGCGGAGGGCGCGGGCAAAGCAACGCTTACGCACGATAATGAGGAAGTCGCGGCGGACGTGGAAGTAGTGTTGACGCCCGAACACGCAGGCGAAGTTATAATCAACGTACGTATAGGCGAGTCGCACTATTACGAGGAAGTTAATACAGACTTTACTGTAACAATCCAGCCGAGGCCAGTAATCCTCGAATGGACGTATCCGGAGTTCGTGTATAACGGCGAAGAACAGGTGCCTGAAGCCGTAGTGACGAATCCGGTAAAGGCGGAAGATCTTGCGGACTGCAACGTAGAAGTAAAGGGCGGGAAGGACGCAGGCGAAGCGGTGGAAGCAATAGCTACTGCCATAAAGAAAGCGGACGGAACAATCAACCCGAACTACACGGTAGCAGGCGGAATAAACGTAGAGACGACGTACGTAATCAAGCCGAGAATAATAGAAGTGGAATGGGGCGACACGACTCTC
>CAJUOY010000034.1:0-4922 GCA_910588645.1 uncultured Christensenellaceae bacterium | reverse complement strand
GACGTACGTAATCAAGCCGAGAATAATAGAAGTGGAATGGGGCGACACGACTCTCATATTCAATGCGGAAGAGCAAGCGCCCGAAGTAACGATCACGAATATGGTCGCGGGCGACGCGGCATTCGACATCGAAGTCAGCGGCAAGCAGATAAACGTGGGCACGGGCTACGTCGCTACGGTATCGGGACTGGCAAGCCCGAACTATACGTTCGAGGGCGCAACCAACCTCAGCGTAACGTACGAGATCGTAAAAGCGCAGGTGACCATCGAGATCACGACGAAAGAATTCGTGCTGTTCGAGGACGGCAAGCTCGAAGTGAGCGGCAACATCGGCGACGGCGAAGTGACGTATACGATCGAGAACGATACGGGCTCTGCAAAGATCAGCGGCGACGTGTTTACGCCGATCACGGCGGGCCGAGTATGGGTTACGGCATATGTAAGCGATACTCCGAACACATACGAGGCGCAGTCCGAAAAGACCGAGATCATAATAGAGAAAGCCGAAGCGCAGATAGTAATCGAGAACGAGAGTATCGAGTACGGCGAGCGCACGAAGCTTGTGGTAACCAACAATACGGAATTCGGAATCTTAACTTACGGAATATGCGCAAACTCTCACACTCACGAAGACGGCACGTACCACTACTGGCCGTACGGCAGGGCAACGATCGACGAAGACGGCTATCTTACGGGAACACAGTCGGGCACGATCTGCGTATGGGTAACGTATCAGGAGACGAAGAGCTATAAAACTACTACGATCTGGAAGAGTTTACCGGTTACGCCGAGAGTAATAGAACTTGGTTGGAGCAATCTGGAAGTGACCTATGACGGCAATCCGCACAGTCCTACGGTCTGGGTAAAGAATCCTGTAGGCAACGATTCCGTGTGCATACTCGTATACAGCGGCAATGGTCCCATAGACGCGGGAGTATACCAGGTAACGGCCTGGATACATTCGCACAACTGGTGGGTAGACCGCAACTACACGCTTTCGGGCGTGAACGCGACGAATACGTTCACTATAGGCCGGGCGGCGCTGACCGACGTAGACTTAAAAGAAAAAGTTACGACTATAGATAAGGATCTTAAGCTCGAGCTGATCAATAACCACGGCAACGGCGGGGTAACGTATAAGATATTGAACGATACGGGCGCGGCGGTACTTTGGGAGGAAGACGAAATACTTCATCCTTTGGTAATCGGCAAGGTGCGGGTGGAGTTCGTGATCGAGGAGACCAAGAACTACGCGGAGTACAGGGCAGAGGGCGACAACGCGGTGATCGTGGATATCGGCAAGCGGTATGCGCCGTTGGCGTTGAAGAACCGAAGTACAATGTACGGCACGAACCTGAAGATAGAGGTGCAAGGGCCTGCGGAAGCGACGCTGAGTTACCGAGTAGAGGGGATAACCGGAGACGGATATATACTCGGAGATTTATTGGTGCCTACAAAGGCCGGTACGGTAAAGCTGTACGTAACGAGTATCGAGACCAAGGACTACCAGCAGACAACGGTGGAGTACGAGATAGAGATACTGCCTATACCTGTAATACTGGAATGGGATAGCAATACTTTGGAATTCCAGTACGACGGGGAAGCGCACGTGCCTAGCGCGCGGGTAACGAACCTGTTGGACGGCGACGAGTGCGAGGTAACGCCTGCGGGCGCGCAGGTGAACGCTGGCACGCACGTGGCGAGCGGCGGAATGCTTTCCAACCCGAACTATACGTTGACTGGCGCGACGAACGCGACGCAGGAGTTCAGGATTGTCAGGAACCAGATCGAGATCGAGATCACGAGTACACAGGCGGTGTGGGGCACGCCGTTGCAGTTGGAGCTCAGCGGCAACCTGGGAAACGGAAAAGTGACCTGGAGCGTAGAGAACGGCTCGGGCTCGGCGACCATATCGGGCAGCGTGCTCACGGCAACGAACGTTGGTTACGTAATAGTAACGGCGCACGTAGCTGCGTCGATGAACTTCGACGAGGCGACGACGCAGGCGACAGTGACAATAAACAAGATCTCGCCGGACATCGGGTTTACAACGGAAAACCTGTACTACGGCACGCCGTTCGAGTTGAGCATAACGGGCAACGAGGAGAGCGGCAACGTAACTTACAGTATAGTCCAGAACTCTGACGGTACGGGCGGGCAGGCGGAGATGCAGGACGACGGAGTGACGATACTGCCTATACAGACGGGCACGATAACGATCACGGTCCGGGTAGAGGGCACGCCGCACTACGAGTCGGCGATGATCTCGAAGACGTTCAGTATCCTGCCGAAGCCGGTAAAGCTGGAATGGACAATGCCGGAAGACGGGTTCAGATACAACAAGACTGAGCAGGCGCCCGAAGCGCGGGTAGTGAACACGGTATTCGGGGACGAATGCACGGTAATCATCCGCGGCGAGGTGAACGCAAACGAACACGCGATAGCGCGGGCGACAGGCACGAGCAACCCTAACTACACGGTAGAAGGCGGGGAGGAAATCGAGAAGGAGTTTGCGATCCTGCCGAGGATAGCGGAACTGAGCTGGGATAATCTTGTATGGGAGTATAACGGCACTGAACGCAGACCAACGGCAACGGTAACTAATATCTGCGAGGGCGACGAGTGCACGGTGCTTGTAGTGGGTGCAAAAGACGCGGGCATACGCACGGGCACGGCGGTACACCTGTCTAACGTAAACTATACTCTGAGCGAAGAGGCGGACGGCAACAGTACGCTGTTCGAGATCACGGCATTGAAGGCAGAATTCGAATGGGGAGAAACCAAGCTGACGTATAACGGGGAGGAGCAGTGTCCGGAGATACGCATAACAAACCTTTGCGACGGTGACGAAGTGGAATTCACGTTCGAGGGCAAGGAGCGGAACACGAACAAGCTAACCGGCGAGCCGTACTACGTGGCGGTACTTACGGAGCTATCCAATCCGAACTATGCTCTTACGGCGGGAGTATCGACGCAGTACACGATAGAGCAGTTGGAGCTTGAGTTCAGCTGGGGCGCGTTGCGGTTGGAGTACAACGGCAGCGAGCAGGTACCCGAGTACGAGTTCCTTAACGCGGTAGAGAACGACAGGATATTCCTGGACTTCTCATCCAAAGGTAAGGACGTAGGAACGTATAGCGTTGCTGTATCTGTAAACGGCGCCGAGGCGAATAACTACACAATCCGTGTAACGGATATAGGCGTACGCTACGAAATCTATGCGAAGAAGATTACGGTAAAGGTAAAGAGCCGGAACGTATTCGCAGTGTATACAGGCCAGGCAGTGACATTGCCTGACGACTGGTACGGCTTTATAAGCGACGAAATAACGGGCGCCGACGCGGAGCTTAGCATAGAAGAGCTGTTCAATACGAGCGGGGTAGTGGTCCAGGCGCGCATAAAGCAGAACGGAACAGTAGTAACTCCTATAGAGAAAGGCGACTATATCTTGGAGCCTGTAATCATCGGCGGAACGCTTACGGGGAACAATAACTACGAAGTGACGTTCGGGGTAAGCGAGGACTACGGCACGCTTAAGGTAGACGCGCCCAAGTCGTTACAGCTGAAGGACGGAACGATAGCGCAGTATATCACGGAAATCGAGGAAGACGAGGACGGGGATATCTACAGCTACAGAAGGACGTATGCGGAGCTCGGCTGGGTACACGGCGTGGACGATACGGAGCTTGAGAGATACGTAATAGGCCAGGTAAGTCCGGAAACGTCTATAATGACGTTTATGAGCAACTTCGAGGAATCCCAGTGGAGTATGATCCGGTTGAAGGACAGCGACGGAAATATCCTGTATGATCGCGGGAAGCCGGGCGAGGGTATAACGGAAGATGACCTGAACGACACGGAGATGTACCAGATGTGTACGGGATATAAGATAGAGTACGGAGTAGACGAGACGGGCGGAGAAGAGATCTATATCTCGGTGCTCGGCGACGTAAACGGCGACGGATACTTAGATACGGCGGACAACATCAGCGTACTATCGTATATCCGAAGGGTACTCGAACTGGATAAGGCCGAATACAAGCTGGCAGCGTACGTAGTAAACAGCGGGGAGATCGGCACGAGCGACGCGATAGCATTGCTGTCCATAATCCGCAGAGTAACGGATATCAAGGACCATTACTATATCCCCAACCAGAGCGCTTGATAATTACAATATCACGGCAAAACAAAAAGCGGAGGCTTATGCCTCCGCTTTTTACTTATCAATTAATAAATTTTAAATCTTTGAAATAATTATCTATAAACAATTTAGCTAAATCTATTGCGCGATCAGTAATTTCATCTTCAGACCACTTGTCGTAATGTTTATTTAAAAACTCTGAAACTATGTAATAAACTGATTCTGAATAGTAGTTTTCCGTTTTTTGTTTAAATGTTGCATCTTTTGGAATGCGACTGTTTATTGTTTGTTCGAGAGGGAAAAGGTTACCTATGTTTAAAGTATAAGCTTTTTCCGAAGATTCGTTTTCTATATGTTCTATGCTTGCATCCGTAGGATAAGCGGCCTTTATTTCATAGAGCATACGAATAATAAACTTCGTGCGGAGATTGTCCGGATTTTTTGTTTTTGCTGAATACGTTAACTGCGAGATACGATCTATCAATATGCTTTGATTTAATCCTATTTTTTTAAGCTGTGCACCTAAGTTCTCGTATAAATCTTCCAAATGCTTTTTTAATTGTGATTTATCTGTATCGTTTAGCAGCTGTATGGAAGCTTCCGAATACAATGTTTCCAGTATGTTTGTTCTTTGGGCATACAATCCGTTATATATCAAATGAAAAATACAGAGGTTTTTAAGACATCTGATATATTATGTACAGGACAACAACTTATTTTCTCTGTTTAATAAGTTGAACAACGTTAAAATTAATATACGGCTTTGTTTTATGTTCAAATC
>CAJUOY010000033.1 GCA_910588645.1 uncultured Christensenellaceae bacterium | reverse complement strand
TGTCTTTCCCGTATGAGTTATTCCCGCAATTAAAACTATCATTACTCTCCGCTAAGTTACTGTTTATCGTAAAATCATTATATCATGAAAAATAAAAGAGCGCAACCGATTGAATTTTGTATTTTGCGTGCTATATAAAACATATCTATATCTCACTAGGCTACTAGTAGCCTAGTTCGTCCACGCTTAAAATACAATAGAAAAGGTATGGCTTCATGCCATACCTTTTCTATAACCTGCGGCTTGCCTAAAATTTCCTATGGGAACTACGGTAATCGGCGCGCGGTTTTATTTTTATTCCGTTACAATATTTTCCTTTTCAGGCGGCTCTTCTGCCGTACCCGCGGCAACTTCCGCTGGTTCCGCCGATACCGCTTTCTCCGCTTTGGCGGCGCGGCGGGCGCGAACGATATTTCTTATAAATTCGAATATCGTAAGCCCTATTCCTATCAATATATATATATAGTATACGCCGAAACGCCAGGTAAGCACCGCCCAACCGAGCGCGGCCGCTCCCGCAACGGCGGAAAAGGCCTTTACGACCACTACTTCCATTGCGCCAGAATTGCCCGGCGAAGGGACGACAGTTACCGACTGCGCCGCGTAAACGTTCAACGCCATTACCGAAAAGAGCATTGCAAATCCGCTGTCCTCGGGAAGAGCCGAAAAAGTCTTTAACACGAAAAACGGAAGAGCGTACGTCAGCAAGACGTCCCCAACGCAACAGATTATGAGCCCGATAAATCCCAAAGGACTGCGGGACATTACCTTGAAACCGTTGCGGAAATCGCTTACGACTTTTTCCGCCTTCATCATCGTCTTTTCCTTATCCTTTACGATCCTGAGCTTACTGCCGCAAGTCACGACAAAGGAAGTCAACGCCCTTGCGAATTTGGGAAATATCGCAAACAGCACAACCATTGCTGGCAAAAGCATATTTACGAAAAGCCCTATCCAGGCGGCTATTATTATGGTGTGTTCCCAAACGGGATCGCCCAGTCTTGTAAGCACGCCCGTATTCAACGCCATCAGCAACAGACAGATCAAAGTCCAGCAGAACATATGCGCAAAGTATCTTATAAGAACTACCGCGCTGGATATTCCGCCCGAGTATCCCTTTTTGTGCAGATAATATATCTGCATGGGCTGTCCGCCTGCCGCAAAGGGTGTCACGTTGTCGTAAAATTTACCCAACAGCGATACTTTGAGGCTGGTTCTCAAATTGAACTTGCCAGTAGTCGTGCGCATAATTACGGCGTATTTGCCCCAGTCGAATATCAGTATGCCCAACAATACTGCGATAGTAATCAGGAAAAACCGCCAGTCGCTGTTGGCGATTACTTCGCCCAAAGTCTTGGCCTCTCCCATATCGCCGACAATGCTGAACATCAGATAAATACCCACAGCTATAACCGCAAGCAAAAGAACTGTCCCAACCCAACCGAACCTCTTCTTTTTCGGCGCCTCCACGGGCGTCCCTTCGAAGTTTTTCAGAACGTCGTCTATCTCCGGTTTTTTAGACCTTTTTTTAGTTTTTTCCGCAGCTTTGCCGACGGGCTCTTCAGACTCGTGCTGAGACATATTAACTTGTTCGACGGACAGGTCCGCGGGGGTTATTTCCTCCGCGCCGTCCTCTTTTTTTTCAGTATCTATTTTATTAGTACCGCCTTTATTCTTTTCACGCCGGCAGATACGTTTTCCTGCTTGGCGATTTTAAATTTACCCAAAAGACCGGTATGCTCCGCGTGAGGTCCTCCGCAAATTTCTTTGGAAAACTCACCTATGGAATAGGTCTTTACTCTTTCGCCGTACTTGCTTTCGAAAAGCCCCGTAAATCCTTCAATCTTAGCCTCTTCGAGCGTCATTTCCTTCATTACGACGGGAACGTCCAAAGCGATCTGTTCGTTTATCAACCTCTCTACCTCTGCAACCTCTTCGGGAGTGAGCTTTCTCGAAAAATTAAAGTCGAAACGCAGTCTCTCCTCGGTAATGTTGCTGCCCCTCTGCTCGATTTCGGGAGAGCATACCTTTTTGAGCGCGGCGTGCAACAAGTGCGTAGCCGTATGAAGATTAGTAGTCTGCTCCTTATGATCGGCAAGTCCGCAGGCAAATTTCTGCTCGCTACCCGCGCGGGACTTTGCCTGATGCTCGGCAAAAGCGGCTTCGTACCCCTTTACGTCGACCGTGAGTCCCTTTTCTCTCGCCATCTCCTCCGTGATCTCCACGGGGAAACCGTAAGTATCGTACAGGTGGAACGCCATAACGCCGTCTATTTCCCCGCCGTCCGAAAGAGCCGAAACAGCCTTTTCGAATTCACGTATACCCTGTTGCAAAGTCTTTGAAAATTTTGTCTCTTCCTTTTCGAGTTCTTCGTAAATTTTTGAAGAGTTTTTTACAAGTTCTGTATAAACGTCGGCATACTTATCAACTATGGTAGCCGCAACCTCTTTCAATGAACCCTGAGGAAGCCCTATGTTCCTGCCGAAGCGCACCGCACGGCGGATAATTCTCCTCAAAATATAGCCCTGATCGTTGTTGGAGGGAACAATGCCCTTTACATCGCCTATCATAAACGTAGCCGTGCGGACGTGATCGAGAACCACGCGGAAAGCGCGGGTAACTTCCGCGTTTTCACCGTACTTGCGTCCGGTAAGGCTTTCGATTTTTTCTATAGCTCTTTCGAATATATCCGTTTCGTATACGCTGGATTTGCCGTTGAGAATACAGAGCGTGCGTTCCAAACCCATTCCGGTATCCACGTTGCGCTGTTTCAAAGGCTCGTAAGCACCGTCGGCAGTCTTGTTGTACTGCATAAAGACGTCGTTCCAGATTTCAAGGAATGTGCCTGACGGAGCGTTGTCAAAATCGTACTTTCCAAGCCTGTCCGCCTCCTCGCGGTTGCGGATAATATGCATTTCGGTATCGGGACCGCAAGGGCCCGTAATACCCGCAGGGCCCCACCAGTTGCCCGACTTTGGTAAAAAGTAAATGTTTTCGGGAAGTACTCCGCACTTTCTCCAAAGCTGTGCGCTCTCTTCGTCCTTAGGGCAATCGTTATCGCCCGCAAAACAGGTCACGGCGATATCCTCGACTGGAATGCCGAGGTAATCGGGTGAGGTCAAAAATTCGAATGACCAGGGGATCATTTCAGCCTTAAAGTAATCGCCGAGCGACCAGTTCCCCAACATTTCGAAGAACGTACAATGCGAACTGTCGCCCACTTCGTCTATATCTCCCGTCCTTACGCACTTCTGCACGTCGGTAAGCCGCGCGCCCTCGGGGTGCTTTTCGCCCAAGAGATAGGGAACAAGCGGATGCATACCCGCGGTGGTGAAAAGTACCGTGGGATCGTTTTCGGGAATAAGCGAAGCCGAGGGAATTATTTTATGCCCCTTGCTTTCGAAAAATTTCAAATAAAGTTGTCTCAACGTTTCCGATGTCAGATGTTTCATAATTTGCCTTACTTCTTAATAATTGTATAATTTTCTTTTGAATCCTTTACAAGGTATCCCATAGAGTCCAGTTCTCCGCGCAGTTTGTCTGCTTCCGCCCAGTCGCGGGCAAGCTTTGCCTGCCATCTTCTGTGGGCGATTTCCTTGACCTCGTTGGGAATTTCAACGGGATTTTTGAGCGATACTTCCGAAAGATATTCAGCCGCGTCCTTTTTGAAAAGTCCAAGCAGAGAATAAGTCTTTCTGATCTGATATACATCCTCCGCGGCGCTCGCGTCTCCCTTCGAAAGCTTTGCGGAAATAGTTTTGAAGAGCCTGTACAGTTCGGACAACGCCAGCGCCGTATTGAAGTCCTCATCCATACATTCGTCGAACTTTTTATCGATCTCAGAATTCCCCGAACTTCCCTTGCCGAACTTGTCTTCAACAGACTTGATTATTGTATAAAACTCGGTAAGGTGTTTCTCCGCTTCGGGGAAAACGTCGTCCGTTATATTTATATCGTTTCTGTAATTGTTCTGCAACAGGGCGAACTTTATCGCCTCGTTGGTGTATTTTTTGAGCAGATCTTCGAGCAGCAGACTGTTACCGAGGCTTTTCGACATCTTCTGCCCATTGACTTTGATAAGTCCGTTATGAGTCCAGAAAGTCGAAAACCTCTTACCCGTAATGCTCTCCGTCTGCGCGATTTCATTTTCGTGATGAGGGAATATCAAGTCGCGGCCGCCGCCGTGAATATCTATCTGATCGCCGAAAGCCGTATAGTTCATTACGGAACACTCTATATGCCAACCAGGCCTGCCCTTACCCCAGGGCGAATCCCAGCTGATTTCCCCTTCCTTAGCCGCTTTCCAGAGCGCGAAGTCCGCGGGACTGCGCTTGTCCTCGTTATTTTCAACGCGAACACCGTCCAACATATCCTCAACCGATCTGTTTGAAAGACAGCCGTAATTCTTGAAGCTGGAAACTTCGAAGTAGACGTCGCCGTTATCTGCGGCGTACGCGTGACCGCTTGCAATGAGTTTTTCTATAAAATCAATGATGTTGCCGATATTTTCGGTCGCCTTCAACCAAAGAGTAGGATCGTCGACGTCCATTTCACGCATTACGCCATCTATCTTTTTAATCATCTCACGGGCGTAGACGTCGGCGGGGATACCCGTTTCGGCCGAACGGGCGATAATCTTATCGTCAACGTCGGTATAATTGCGGGCATAGACCACGTCGTATCCCTTTTTTTCAAGATACTTGCGCATTACGTCGTAGACGAGCGCCTGGTAGCCGTGTCCGACGTGAGCCTCTCCCGATACGGTTATGCCGCAGGCGTACATCTTTACTTTACCCTCTTCGAGAGGAATAAACTCCTCCTTTCTGCGGGTGCGCGTATTATATATTCTCATAAAAACTCCTATCGCTTTAAAGACACCGGAAATACGGTCGGTTTAATTCTTACCGTCATCCCGCATTATTATTCTTGCAGGCACGCCGACTGCCGTTGCGCGTTCGGGCACGTCGCACAGAACCACCGCACCCGCGCCTATCTTGGCATAGTCGCCTATAACTATATTCCCCAAAACTTTTGCGCCGGCGGAAATTACACAGTGCCGTCCGACCGTGGGGTGCCGTTTCCCGCGTTCTTTTCCCGTACCGCCAAGCGTCGCGCCCTGATATATTACGGTGCCTTCTCCGACAGAGGCAGTCTCGCCTATAACCACGCCCGTGCCGTGATCTATGAAAACTCCAGGCTCTATTTTAGCGGCGGGGTGAATTTCTATTCCCGTTGTAAAGCGCGCAAATCCCGCGACAAGCGACGCAAGCAATTTAAAATGCATTCTGTCAAGCCTGTACGCAATTCTATGCCACCCGAGCGCGTGCACCCCGGGATACGTTATAAGTATTTCGAATTTATTTCTCGCGGCGGGATCGTTCTCCTTTGCCGCAGCTAAATCTTTACGTAAATTTCTAAAAAACATACTTTGCCGTCCTTTTCATATATATGAAAAGGCGGTAAAATAGAGTTACTTTGATTATATAACGATTTTTGCTCAAACGCAAGTCTTTTAAACGGCAATATCCATGTTAAAAGTTTTCAGTTTAAAATATTTTTAACATAAAATGTTAAATTCCTTGACTATTAATTGTGAATACATTACAATACTATTGAACTAACGAAAAGTTATCGTCAATAAACTAACATTGTTTGTTTAAAAATTTCACATATATCAAGTGAGGTATTTTTATGAAACGCGAAAGAATAGAAGAAATTGCGGAAATCCTCGACAAACGCGGCAAGATGACTCTTGAACAGCTTGAAGAAGTTTTCCCCCACGTATCGCAAATGACTTTAAGGCGCGATCTCTTTCAGCTTGAAGAGGACGGCCGCATTATCCGTATCCGCGGCGGCGCTATGTCCGTAAAAGAAGTGCAGAAGGTTTCGGGCGAAGCGTACACCAAAAAGACTACTATCAACACGGACGCAAAAATAGTAATTGCACAGAAAGCGGCGGCGCTGATCGACGAGGGCTCCTGCGTATTCATTGACGGCGGCACTACGGCAATGTATCTTTCCAAAGAAATGCCCGACCTCAACTGCCACATTTTTACCAACGGCATAGCGGTTGCAATGGAGCTTGCGCAGAAGAAACACGTCAATATCACAGTTGTCGGCGGACAGTTGATGAAAGATAACCTTTCCACCTCTTCCCCCGCAGCCCGCGCTTATTTCGACTCTACAAATTTTGAAATTGCAATAGTTTCCGCAACGGCGTTTACTCCCGAAGAGGGCTTTTCCTGCAATTCGCAGATAGAAAGCGATCTTTTGAGAGACGTATTTAAAAAGGCTCGTCAAGTCTATATGATGCTTGACAGCTCCAAGATAGGAAAAATAAATCCCTACACTTTTGCCAGGATAGAAGATATCGACGTACTCATTACGGACGACCACTTCCCCAAGGAATGCAAGGAATTGTTTGAAAAGAGAAATATCGTAGTTATGTAAAAGATAAGTTAATCGGCGGGACGCAATGCGTTCCGCCGATTTTTTAGTCACTCCACTTGTGCTTATCCAAAACCCTGTCCTTTACGTCGTCGTAATACTCAAAATACTTTTCGCGTATTTCCTCCGGGCTCATATTTTCGTCTATCAATCCCAACAGCTCGTCAAGCTCCGCGGGAGAAAAGTCGGAAAGGCAAAACTCTCCGTCGAACGCCTGCGCAAGTTTCATTAAATCCCAGTTTGTCGCCTTCATTTCAGACCTCCTCGTATAAAACGGCAGACATCGGCTGCGCATTGAAATGCTTTGCTATGTGCCCGCATTTGCATGTAAATAAATAAAAAATGTTGTAACCTTCACCGAAAAGAGTTTCAAGGTTTCCAAGCCCCTTGGAAATTATAACGTCGCTCCCGCTAAGAAGATCGAGTATTTCAGTCTTGACTTCTTTCAGATATGTCCCGGGAACGCCCGTTCCGTTGTCCACAACTTCCGCAACATCGTCAAGTCCCGTCTCCCTTGCGTCATCTGCGGTCACGTCATTGATTATGGGCAAACCCCTGACAACCGAAGTGACTTTTACCTGCGGGAACAGTCGTTTTATTGTGGAAATCAACAATTTATCCAACACTATTTCGCCGCAATTATCGTGCAAATAGCATAAAGATTTTGCGCCCTTAAGCTTATTTCTCAGACTTGCAAGAGCATTTGAATCGGGTTCAGCACGCCTTGCGGCTTTAATCACTACGTCAACCGCGCCTTCGTCAAGATCGGCAATGCGTGCAAAATCTATGTAATTAGCCGCCATTGCATATTTTACCGCTTCTTTCAGAGGATAGCCTGAAACTAATATTTCATTATCCAATTCGAGATACAGCTCAATCATTTTTTTATTGAAAAGCTTTTTCTCACGTGAATAATCTATGCTGTTTCCGTAAATTTGGCGATGTGCACGGTCAATATCTCGCATTAATAAGGGCGCGCAATAGTTAGCAGGCGGATTTTTACACAAATACATTACCGCGCTTTTAAAATTCTCAAACTTTTCTCCGCCGCCCTGCTCTCTATAAACTTTTTTAAGCTGACTGTTATACAAGCAATCCTTGCACTCATTATCCAAAAGCATATCATTATTCTAACATATCATATAAATATAGTAAATAAAATTGCCGTCACAGATAAAAAAAGAGTAACCGTTTGGTTACTCTTTTTTAATTGAAATCCGGCAACTACCTTATCTCCCGGCCTTAAAAGGCAAGTACTTCTGGCGACGAGCCTTGACTTCTCAAAACAGCGGTCACCCGCTGTTTTGCAAGGCGAGACGAGCAAACGCATAGATAAGCGTTTGCGGTGACCGAGCGAGGCGTTCCCCTTGCGCCAAGCGAGACAACGAGCGTAGCTCGTTTACGCCTTTTCTGCACAAAAAAAGAGTAACCGATTGGTTACTCTTTTTTAATTGAAATCCGGCAACTACCTTATCTTGCAGGGTTAAAACCCAACTACTTCTGGCGTAAACGAGCTTAACTTCTGTGTTCGGTATGGGAACAGGTGGATCCTCGTTGCTATCGTCACCGGAATGGTTATATAACGGACTGAGCCGATAATATACATTGGTAAATGAAGTCTGACAACTGCATAAAAAAATGAAATAAGACAGGAATGAGATAAAGGAATAAGACTAAAGTTGCTCGTTAAAAATGTAGCTAATCTTTGTTGA
>CAJUOY010000032.1 GCA_910588645.1 uncultured Christensenellaceae bacterium | reverse complement strand
GGGTAATAAAAAATAGGCTTGCTTTTGAATTGCAAACCTATCTTATAACAACATTTCAGAAAAAAATTGGAAATTTGTGTAAAGTAGTTGTAATTAAAAATATATCGACATAATTAAGGTTATCAAATTCGTACAGCTTAAGACGATTATAAAAAAATAAGGCGTGTCCGTCGGACACGCCCAATACTTAATTAATTTTATATCAACCTTATATACTCCGAAAGGCTGTTTAACCTACAATCCGTCTTGTATGTAAAATATTCCTTTAAAAGCTTCAACGCGCGCTTTTCTCCGTCGGAAGTAATCGCCGCGCCGTCAAAAGTCTTTCCCTCTGACATACGCAATACGTTATAGGTTACACGACTTGCGCCGGGGCCCGTACCGCATCCGAAACAGGTAAAGACGCCCGCATCCATATCGAAGCGCAATTTATCTTCCTTTAAAAGATCGGCCCCGCATTCTCCGCAACCGTCAAGAGCGATCGCGTACCCCGATGCCGAAAGCGCATAGTTGAGAAATTTTATGAGCGGCTGCCTCTCCTCCCCCTCGCATATGGCGGAGAGAGATTTGATACACTCCGAAAAAATCTCCCCCGCGGCGTCGCCCTCGTAAGTCACGGCAGACACCGCCTCGATAACGGCGGAAGCGGCGTAAAATTTATTTATATCCGTCCTCAGCTCGTAAAAGCTTTCCAGCTCCGAACAGTTCACGACTGTATACTTATCACCCCGCCTTGCAAGCACGTATTCCGCAAAACAAAAGGGTTGCGCCGCAAATTTCAGTTTAGCGGCGGGACGCCTTACGCCCTTTATCCCGACGGTCAATTTACCGCATTCGGGTGACAAAAGCGTAAGTATCTTGTCGTATTCGTTATAATCCGCCGCCCTGAGCATAAGGGCGTTTACCTTTATCTCCATTGCATTAATTTACGGGTTATTGTCCTTCCCGTCAAGATGTTTATAAAGCATATAGTAGCTGACGTTCCCCGTCTTTTCAAACATTTTCCAGGCAAGTTCGGCCGCGTCTCTGTCTCTTTTCATAACACAATCTCCTCAATAGAAGAATGCGTAAAAATTTAAAAATTATGTCAGACGATAAAAACGTCTTTGATAAGTCCAGGTCTGTTTCGCCAATCGGTCTCTACGCGAACATACGTGGTCAAAAAGACCTTGGCTTCGAGGAACTTTTCCATTCCCTGACGAGCAAACGAGGAAACCTCCTTTATCGCCCTGCCCTGTTTGCCTATCAATATGGCCTTGTGATTTGCCTTTTCGCAGATTATATCTAGGTTTATGTCGTAGGTACCGTTTTCCGATCTTTCAAACTTATTTATCACGATAGCTATGCCGTGCGGAATTTCGTCGTCGAATTTGAGAAGTATCTTTTCGCGCATTATTTCCGCGATCATAAACTTTTCGCTCTTGTCCGACACTATGTCCTCTTCAATTACCTTTCCGCCCTCCGGCATCTGCTCCGCAAGATACTTTTCAAGCTTTCTTACGTTATGGAATTTTCTTGCGGAAACGGGGAATATATCGCAGTCAACGCCGTTTTCGTAGAGCTTTTTAACGTCCTCTGCAATGCGCTCCTTGGGCATAATATCCGTCTTTGTATAGGCAATCGCCATAGGCAGTTTACCAGACAGATATTTCTTCATAAGCTCAATATCGCTATCGGACACGCCCCCGTGTCCGTCGTGAACGTACAGTATAAAATCCGCGTCCTTTGCGGTATCGTCCGTCGCCTTCATCATCATATCCGTAAGACGGTTGGAACTTCTGTATATTCCTGGAGTATCCACAAAGACGAGCTGATATTCCTCTCTCGTTAATACGCCCATTATCGAGTGTCTCGTAGTCTGCGGCTTGGGCGAGACTATTGCAACCTTTTCACCCACAAGCACGTTTATAAGCGTGCTCTTACCGGCGTTTGCCTTGCCTATAACTCCTATAAATCCCGCGCGCATTAAGAGTCCCTCTTCAAATTCATTTTTTCAAGCACCCGCTCTTCCTTTGCCCGCATCTCGGGCTTGTCCTCATCCGTCATATGGTCGTATCCCAACAGATGACACAGTCCGTGCACGGCAAGATAATGAAGTTCTCTGTCGTAACCGTGACCGTACTCTTCCGCCTGCTCCTCTGCCCTTGCGGTGCATATGGCGATACTTCCTATAAACAAGTTGCCTTCCTCGTCGATATCGGCGGGATAATCGTCTTTATCAACCGTCCTGCCCTTTATCCCGTCCAACGACGGAAAGCTGAGAACGTCGGTCACGGAATCAACGCCGCGCGTCTCGCGGTTAAGCCGCCTGATCTCTTCGCCGTCCGTAAAAATTATTTCGGCCGAGAGCGCGCACAGGCATTCGATCTCGCCGTCGAACGCCCTTTCCAAGGGAGAAAAATCAAAATCGTCGCAATATATTTTCAACATAATTATTTTCTCGACAACACGAGTTTGGGATATTTTACACGGGAATGATATACTCCCGCAAGCTGGTTTATAACCGTCTGTGTTATTATCGTAAGTTCCTGCATAGTTACGTCGCAATTAACGAACTGCTCCTGATTCATACGCTCTTCCACGAGATTGGATACGAGCGCCGCAACCTTTTCGGGAGACCTGTCGGAAAGTGAGCGCGTCGCCGCCTCCGCCGAGTCGCAGATCATAACGATTACCGCAATCTTTGTTGCGGGCGTGGGGCCCGAATAAGAATAACTTCCCGCGTTCAGTTCGCCGTCGCTCATTTTAAGAGCCTTTGCGTAAAAGTACTTTATGGGCATAGTTCCGTGATGTTGTACGGCGACGTCCGCAAAGATTTCCGGAAGTCTGTATTTTTTAATGAGCTTGGCTCCCTCGCGCGTGTGAGAACGGATAATATCTACTGACAATTCGGGAGTGAGCTGTTTGTGCAGATCGTACTCGCTCTGATTTTCCGCAAACATTTCCGGGCTCTTCAATTTACCCACGTCGTGATAGTATGCAACGGCTCTGGCAAGCTCGGAGTCCTCTCCTATCGCGCTTGCGCAGGCTTCGACAAGCTGGGCCACGACAAGGCTGTGATTGTAAGTTCCGAGAGCCTGCTGTTTAAGTTTTTTGATCAGCGGGGCGTTGTCGGAAGTGAGTTCGCGCAGCCTGAACGGAGTAAGTTCGGAGAATATAGCTTCGAAAATAGGAAGCATACACATAAACAGCAGTACGGAGAGCAGACAGTCGAAAATACTGAATATTCCTATTTCAACGACGTCAAACCAACCGTAACCCACCATAGTGGGGACCTGCATAACTATGTTTATAACCGTTACGGGAATTATGAGTACAAGCCCCACCAATACGCAACCCAAACGCGTCTTTATGTTCTTCATAAGGAAGATGCAAAGCACGCCGCCGCAGAACGATGTGAGCAGTCCCGCAAAGCTCTCTATCATCTGAACTGTACCGCCGCTGACGTCGACGCTGTTCAAATATCTGTTGAATACGAATATCGTCAACATAAATACGCTGTTTAAAAATACCGCCTCCCTGCGTCTGACAAACATACAGGCCATAAGCGAGAAAAACAGCAACGGACGCGCCGTAGGCGAAACGTACTTGCCTATGACGACGTTAAGTATCAGCGCTATTCCGAGAAGCACGTATATTTCGATTATCTTGGAACACTTTGCGATAACGGCTTTATTTTCCACAAGGAAATAGCTGTACATTATTATCGACAGGATCGACAGAGCTACTATTACCGTTATGACGTTATTTATTTCGGTATTTAAAAAGTTTAATATATCCCCCTCTACGTTGATGATGAGCGTGAGCATCATCATAAGCATAAGGGCGACGTGACATATAGCCGTCGTCAATATGGATAGAATTAATTCCTTTTTACTCAGTCCGTATTTCTTCATTGTTTCTCCTTGACGAATCCTTTTCGTATGCGCGGACAATGCTCATAACAAGCGGATTTCTTACTACGTCCTTATCCGTAAGATACACCGCGGAAATTCCTTCAACGCCGTCGAGTACTCTCACTGCGTGTTCTAACCCGCTGTGTTTGCCGTCGGGAAGATCTATCTGCGTTACGTCTCCCGTGACTACCATTTTACTTCCGTCGCCCAGACGCGTCAAAAACATCTTCATCTGTTCCCTCGTCGTGTTCTGGGCTTCGTCCAAAATTATGAAAGCGTTTGAGAGCGTTCGTCCCCGCATATATGCCAACGGAGCTACTTCTATGGTTCCGCGCTCCATAAGTTTGAGATAAGTTTCCGCGCCCAACATCTCTTCCAAAGCGTCGTACAAGGGACGCAGATAGGGATCGACTTTCGTTTGCAGATCTCCGGGAAGAAAGCCCAGCTTTTCGCCCGCCTCTACAGCGGGACGGGTGAGGACGATCTTGTCCGCCTGTTTCTGCTTGTAGGCCTGTACAGCAAGACAAACGGCAAGGTATGTCTTGCCCGTACCGGCGGGGCCTATGCCGAATACCACGCCGTTCTTTTTAATGCTGTCGACGTACTTTCGTTGGCCTACCGTCTTGCATTTTATGGGCTTACCCCTGAAAGTTATAGCCACGGTTCCCGACGATAACAACGTTATATCCTTGGCCTTACCTTCCTTTGCAAGTTCCGCGCAGTAGGAAACTCTGCCCTTGTCTATCTCCTCGCCCTTAACGGCAAGTTCAAGCAAATTCTCCACTGCGGACGCGGCCGCGTTTACTTTATCTTCCGCGCCGCTTATAACTACCTTTACCCCGTCCACGCGGATTATTACCCCAAGCTCCTGCATTAAAAGATTGACGTTCTCGTCGAACGCGCCCAAAAATTTTTGCAGAACTTCGGTATTTTCCGCGCTGATTTTCCTTATCGATTTATCCATAAATTAATTTCTTCAACCGTACGATAGACAAAGCTTATACGGTTCTATTCCATATTGATACTTAATCTGTGTAGATATGTAAAATCTATGACGTACATAACCCCGCCGTCAACGGGCTTGACCGCGACTTTGCGGTCGAGGATATTTTCTTCCTCCACAAGAAGCGAGGCAAGCGCGGCTTTCAAACTGCTTTCGCTCTCCTCCGTTGCAAAGTATTCGCATGTTTTAGCGCACTCTATCTCGGCATAACCCGCCGCAAGACAGCTTATAGTTTCCTCACCCGCAAGCGTATGCGCGTAAATGAGAGCGTCTCCCTTACCGACGGTATCGCCTGCTTTTACGGCCGCGGTACCGCATATAGCCACTATATTGCGCACCGTACCGCTGCAATCGCTCAAAAGATTTTTGCGGTTTGCCGAACCGAAAAACTCCTCGTCTACCTGCACGTCGACCATTAAAACGCTGCCGCGTTTTTCTATATTGCAAAAAGTAACCTGCGGAAGAGAAAGAATGCGTCCCGTGGCACCCGACGCGTTGAACGAGGAATAACTTTTAAACTCCCCCGCCCCCTCTTCGAGGACTATTCTCCTTACCTCGTTTTCGAGATAGCTTCCGCTGCCGCTCACCTCTATTTTGAGTATAAAGGTATTTGCTATGATCGCCGCAACGGCGAAAAGAGCGGCGCCCGCGACAAGTCCCGCCCTCAGGCACAGAAAGGACGACAGCCTCTTTATAAAACTGCGTCTTTTTACGGATATATTATAACACGGCTTATCGAAAATTGCAAAAACTTTTTTAAGATCTTTGTCGTTAACCGAAAATATCAGACTTGCGCCCTCTTTTTTTACGTCGAAAACGGCTATCTGCCCCTTTTTAAGTTTCTTCAACGCCGCTTCGACGGTGCAGGTAATACTAACTCTCGTCAGATCAGTCAATTTTTATCCCCTTTATTTCGCCCTTGATGAACACGTCCTGTTCGAAATATTTGCCAAGTTCCAGCTTCTCCCCCTCCAAAGTAAGAACGGTCTTTCTTAAAACCAACACTATCTTTTCGGGCGAATACTCGTTAATACTCTTCACGTTGCGGAAATAGCCGCCAAACCCGGGCACCACGGTAAACGCTTTCATATCGTCCGCGCCGAGTTCACAAAGAATTTGTTCCAATAGCTTCATATAACAGCATATGATTTTCGATACGCGGATATAACCTTCCGCAATATTCGGCAAAAACAGCTATCCTTCCGCAAAAAACTTTGCCGCACATAATTTATACTTTCACTATGGCGGAAAAAATACTTTTAACAAGTTTCAAGGGCGGCACGGGAGTAACCACCTACGCCGTCGGTCTGGGCCTTGCGCTCGCCTCGCTCGGGGAGCGCACACTGATTGTCGACGGAGACGCGAGGTGCGGCTGCGCCGAAATAACGGGCGATTGCCGGGACAGAGTCGTTTACACTCTCGCCGACTACGAAAAGGGCGCGTGCAGAGCCAAACAGACATTAGTAACGCATTCAAAAAACAGCAACCTTGCGTTTATGCCGTCGATAGGTCTTAAAGACAATGAAGCGGCATTGAATGCGGTGAACGACGTAGAAGGCCTTTTCGATTACGTGTTGGCGGACAAAATCGCGGAAAAAGCATGCGGACGGGCAATGATAGTCACCGAGCCCTTCACGGCCTCGGTAAAGAGCGCAGACGCGTGCCGCTCGCACCTTGCTGACAACGGAATGAATGAAATATATCTCGTAGTCAACAAGCTTTGCGCCGCGCAAATTTTAAACGGCGAAGTTATGACGGCAAACGAAATTTCCGTTCTGCTCCACACTCCTCTTGCGGCGGTCATACCCGAAGATCTGACTATCCCCTGCGGCGATATGAAAAGATCCACCGTAAAGGCGTTTAAGATCGCCGCAGAAGCGCTGACCGGCAGGAGACAGGGCGTACTCAACGTTTTAAGAGGGTTCGGTGGAATTAACGGATATTTTAAAAGAAAGATGAGGGAAAAGCTATGAAAAATATAGTTCTAGAAAGAGACGATATGTCGGAATTCGAAAGGTCGTTGTTTTTAAAGGATTTAAAAAAAGTTACGGCCGAATATTTTGAGACGGAGACAAACCCCGCTCTGGAAATAACAAGAACGGAGAACGGGTTTCTCGTGTGCGTGATTTTTTCCGCAAGAAGGATAAAATCCGTTAAACAGCCCCTTTAATAATTTTTCTTATTAAAAAAATCCCGCGGTATTACCGTAATTCCCATAGGGAATATTAGGTAAGCCGTAGGCGAACGAGAATTAGGCGTGGCGTAAAGCCACGCCTTTTCTCTTGTCTTGTTTTTGTTGCGTTAATTGTCGTAGTCGTCATCGAAGAACGGCGGCTGTATTGCGCCTACGAAGTTATAGACTATTTCAACGGTTTGTCTGTAATGCCCGTTCACTTTGGTTTTCTCGTGGACGATTACCTTGTCAATGAACGAGCGCAGAATTTCGGGTGTAAGTTCTTCAAAGTTGCTGTACTTGTAGATGAGCATCATAAAGTCGAGTATTTTATCGTCTTGCGCTTTGGCTTTCTCGATTTCCGCTTTCAGAACTTTAACTCGCTCTTTCAGCGTGGCTTGTTCCGTTTCGTATGTATCGCTCATTTTCAAATACCGTTCTTCCGAGATTTTGCCCACAACCTTATCTTCGTATAAGCTTTCTATAATCTTGTCGAGCTTGTCTATACGTTCTTCCGAAGTTTCTATTTCGCGTTGGTTCTCTTTGAGTTCCTTTTTCGTTTTTGCTTCGGCGTCCTTGCGTAAGGTCTGTAAAAATTCTTCGTTGTGGTTCTTGGCAAAGTGAATTGTACGCTTCAAATCGTCCTGTATGATTGCCGTTATCGCTTTAACCGTAATTTGGTGCGAAGTGCAGGTCCGCTTCAAGTTCTTCCTATATGACGAACAGTTAAAGTATTCCGCTTGCTTCATAAAACCGTGCGCAAAGCGCACGCCCACACGGTTTACTGTGTGGGAATATGCTTTTTATTGTCATAAATTTACCTCCGAATTGTTAGTTTTATATCTTCGTCCACGCAAGAAAGAGTGGAATAGATACCGTAAAAAAGGCGCGAAAAAAGCCGCTGATAACTTCTTGTATCACCGACTTCTAACCGTGTTTAGCAACATAATGTGCTCTATGATGGTTGGTCATTCTATTAAGTTAGAGAATTGATTTTAGTGCCGTTTTCCGAAAAAATCGTACACTTATAAAAGCCTATCACGGCTTACGAATTTTGCGTAACAAAACAAAACTTACGCCCTTTCCGTAAGCTAAGGCACGGGCGGCTATACTACTTTGACAGTATAAAGTCAATAGATTTTCAAAACAAATGTTTGCGATTTTTGGAAAGT
>CAJUOY010000031.1 GCA_910588645.1 uncultured Christensenellaceae bacterium | reverse complement strand
GCAACGTTCAAGGGCTGTACGTTCAGCGGTAACGAAGCAAGCGGAAGTACGAGCGGCGGCGGAATATATCAGTATGCAAATACGACGTTGACGTTAGAGGATTGCGAGGTCAGCGGTAACAGTTCAAGCGGTACAACGAGCGCGGGGGGAATATACAGCTTAGGCGTATTGAACGTCGTAGGCGGGGTCACGGTGAAGAATAACCGCGGCGCGCAGGCGGGCGGCATCTATACAAAGAGCCAGCTGGAGTTATTGTCGGGCGAGATTTCTGGCAACGAAGCGACGGCGGCGGTCTCGTCGGGCGGAGTATACTGGACGACGGGCAGTTTAACAGTCGGCGGGAGTATGCAGATCAAGGCGAACAAGGCACCCCTTGCAGGCGGCGTGTACGTAAACGTAGGCTGCGTATTGCGTGTAGCGGGCAGAGCATACATACAGGAGAACTTAAACGGCTCGAATAAAGCGTCTAACGTATACTTTGCAAACGACGAGATGAAGATCGAGATCGCCGGGCGAATGAGCGAGGGCGCGGCAATCGGCGTAACGCGAACGGCGATCAGCCTTATCACAACGGGCTACGGCGCGCGAAACGATATCGAGCCCACGCAGTACTTCACGGCAGACAGTCCGTTGTCAAAGGTAGTAACTCGTGGTACCGGTCCGGATATGGAAGCTGCGATAATGAGTTTTGACAACGAGATCAACTGGTCGTACGCGGTACAGACGAGCTTGGCGGAGCACGGCGCAACAAAGACGGTAACGTTGTATCAGGACTGGGAAGCGCGTCCGGACGAGACGTATACGACTTCGTTCGGTAACACAACGGGCTATTTAAACGGCGGGTTATACGTACCCGTGGGCGCGAGCATAATTCTGGATTTAAAGGGCTATTCTGTAGACCGGAATCTTGAGAACGCGCGAAGCAACGGCTACGTATTCTATATCGCGGGCGAGTTCAAGATCATAGACAGCGGCGCGTTGGAGGACAACGGCGATCTACCTGAGGGGATAACTCCGTCGACGCGCGAGCACGGAGTTATCTGCGGCGGCAGTAACAACAGCAACAATTCGGGCGGCGCGATCGTCGTAATCAAGGACGGCAAGATCAGCATAACGAACGCGGATATCACGGGCAACAAGGCAACGGGTAACAACTCTGCGGGCGGAATATACGGCGAGGCGGGCTCAACGATCAGTATGAACGGCGTGAACGTGCGCGAAAACACGGGCACGGTCGCAGGCGGCGTATACAGCAACAGCGGACTTAGCATTCACGGCGGTGAGATCAGTCACAACACGTCTACCGCGATCACGGGCCGCGGCGGCGTGTACGTAGGCCTCGAAGGCGAGCTTAGCATAAGCGGAGCAATCAAAGTAACGGACAACGCAAACAGCGTAGCGGTAGCAAACCCGGTTAGCAACCTGTATATGTTGGGCGACGCGCCCAAGATGCAAGTAACGGGCTCATTGGCGGGCGCGAGCATCGGTTTATCGTCAACGCCAATCGGAGTCTTGACGGAAGGCTACGGCAAGGACGCCGAGGGCACGTACGAGAACATAGCGCATCCCAACACGATCTTTAAGATGGACAACAGCGTATACTTTATCGAGGAAGAGGAAGTAAACGGAATCAGGGAAGCAGTAATCGGCTGTAGAGACGGCTCGTTGAACTGGTCGTACGCTGTAAAATCGAGTTTGGCGGACAACGGGAATCCTAAGACGGTGTATATGTACGACGACTGGATTGCTCCGGAGAACGAGACGTACACGACTTCGTTCGGCGAGGACGTAGGTTATTCGAACGGCAGACTGTACGTGCCCGTAGGCGCGAGCATCGTGTTGGATCTGGCGGGGCGGACGGTAAGCAGGAATCTAATAGACCGAATGACTACGAACGGCTCGGTACTGTACGTAGCGGGCAGTCTGCGGATCATAGACAGTGTAGGCGGCGGCAAGATCACGGGCGGCAACAGTAACGGCACGGGCGGGATATACGTCTCGAACGGCGGGACGTTGGTATTGGAAGGCGGAAGTATCACGGGCAACAAGTCCTCGTCCACGGCGAACGCGGGCGGAGTAAACGTTGCGGGCACGTTCAAGATGAGCGGTGGCAGCGTAGAGGATAACTACAGCGCGGGGCCGGGCGGCGGCGTGTACGTGGAGAGCACGGGCATACTCGATCTGTGCGGAGAAATCGGTATAAGCGGCAACAAGTCGGACGGGGATAACCCGGGTAACGTGTATATAGCAAGCGAGACGGGAGTAGTAACGGTCAGCAGACCGATCGGTGTAACAGAGCCTATAGGCATAACCCGCAACAGCCTTGGGCCTGTAACAAGCGGCTTCGGTGCGAACATGGGCAGCGTGGACGAGAGCAAGTATTTCGTATCGGAAAACCCGAAGTATTACGTGGGCACGGTGGGCGCAGGCGGCAGCCGAGAAGTGACTATGCTTACGGACGACAACGCATTGAACTGGTCGTATGCGGTAAAGATGAGTCTGGCGCAGAACGGGGCGCAGTGGACGGTGAAGCTGACTGGCGACTGGAATGCGGATCCGGACAACGTGTATTATTCGAAGTCGTTCGGACCGGACAGTTTACCGGGCTATTCGAACGGCGCGCTGTACGTCCCCGAGGGCGCGAATATCGTGTTGGATCTTAACGGATTCACGGTAGACAGAGGCTTAAAGAAGGACGGCGTGTTGACTAGCGCGAGAACAAACGGCTACGTAATCCACGTAGGCGGCAAGTTCCGGCTCGAAGATAATTCTACGGCAGGCACGGGAATCGTGACGGGCGGCTGGAACCAGACGGCGTCGCGAGCTGGCGGGGTATATATCGCGGTAGGCGGCGAGTTCACGCAGGCGGGCGGTAACATCACAGAGAACGAATCCACGGGCACGTCGTCTGCGGGCGGCGTATACGTAGGTGGCACGTATACGATGATCGGGGGCTCGGTAACAAACAATATCGGCGCATACGGCGGGGTATACGTACCTGCAAACAGCGAGATCAATTTAGGCGGCAGCATAGAGATCAACGGCAACAAGAAAGCGGACGACAGCGCAAGCAACGTGTTTATGGTCTCGAATACGGGGCTTATAAACATAGTCTCGACGTTAAACAATCAAGTATTAATAGGCGTAACCCGATCGGGGCTTGGTGCGTTCACGTACCAGTACGGACCGGACAATAACCCTGCGACGGTCAATCCGAACACGAAGTTCGTATCGGAGGATCCTATCTACGGAGTAGACGGAGATACGGTACGTGGTTATTACGAAGGCGTAATGACAACGGAAGACAACTCGATGAACTGGGATTACGCAGTATTGACGAGTCTGAAGAACAACGGTTTACAGCAGACGTTCACGATGCACAGCGACTGGACGGCGGAGAGCAACCGGTCTTACGCGACGGCGTTCGGCACGGCAAAGGACTGCTATATCAACGGCGGTTTGTACGTACCGAAGGGTGCGGATATAATCCTGGATTTGAACAGTTACGTATTGGACCGCGCATTGACGGGCGTGAGATCCAACGGCTACGTAATCTACGTAGAGGGCGTACTCAGGATCACGGATTTAACCGACGAGCACTCGGGACGAATCACCGGCGGGCGGAACAATTCGGGCGGCGCGAGCGTAGTGGTGGGTCCGGGCGGCAGAGTGATTTTCGAAAACGGCACGATGACGGGCAACACAGGCTCGACGTCGGGCGCGGTGCACGTACGCGGCAGCTTCACAATGGGCGGAGGCACGATCACGGGCAACACGGGCACGAACGCAGGCGGCGTATACGTAGCGGCGGACGGCGAGTTCGAGATGACGGGCGGCCATATCACGGATAACCGCGCGACTCACGGGGGCGGCGTATATATCGCAGGCGGCAGGATGTCTATGGTGCGCGGCACGGAGGACAGCGAGACAAGCGGCGTGATCTCGAACAATAACGGCTTAGCGGGCGGCGTGTACGTAGCAGCGGGCAGTGTGTTCGATATGAGTTGGGGCACGATCCGAAATAACAACGGCACGAGCGTAGGCGGGGTATACGTAGTCAACAGCGCAACGGCGCAGATGATAATGAGCGGCGGCGTGATTTCGGAGAACACCGGAATCTCGTCGGGCGGCGTATACGACGCGGGCACGTTCGAGATGAGCGGCGGCGTAATCCGCGGCAATATAGCAAGCGGCACGTCGAAGACGACGGGCGGCGGTTCGGGCGTATATATTCCCGCGACGGGCACGTTCACTATGACGGGCGGCGAGATCACGGGCAATATCGGCATGAACGGCGTGCGCGCGTACTCGTCGGCAATTCTGAATATGGGCGGAACGGCAAAGGTCAACGGCAACGAGACGAACACGGGCGAGCCCTGCAACGTGTATATAACAATCCCTTCGAGGCTTATAAACATAGTCTCCGAGTTTGTGCGCGAAGAAGCGGCGATCTACGTGACTCGGGACAACGCGGGCGTATTCACAAACGGCTATTGGGAGCACAACACGATACTGCCGATGATGGTGTTCATTTCGGATGACACGAAGACGGCGGTATCGGTGACGTACGTGGATAACGGAGACGGTCCGAAGATGGAAGGCTCGATGGGTATCCCCGTATCAAAGCCAGTTGTCCAGAGTTCGCCGACGTACAACGGCGCGGAGCAGGTGGTGATCAGCGAGTACGCGCCGGAATATATGATGTACGGTCCGCTGCCGGCGGGCGTGAACCTCAGAGGGACGGACTTTACGGCGATCAACGCGGGGATGTACACGGTAACGTTCTATTTGCGCGAAGGCTATTGCTGGAACGACGGCTCGAATTCTGAGTACGTATTAAATATCGAAATTTTACCGATAGTGGTAAGCGTAAACTGGAGTGGAGACAGCTTCGTATACGACGGCAAGGAGCACGCGCCGACAGCGGAGCTTGAGGGGATACTCCCCGGCGACGTATGCGCGGTAACGGTCGGCGGCGCGGGGGTAGACGTTGGCGAATACACGGCAGTAGCGCAGACGCTGTCGAACGAGAACTACGCGTTATATAACAGGCACGACGTGGGCGAGGAAGAATCTCCAACAAAGTACTTCCCTACGCACGACTATAAGATCACGTCTACGGGACTGATAATAGAGATCACGACAACGGACGCGTCGTACGGCGAGGAGTTGGCATTACAGATCCGCGCGACGTTCCCCGGCGGCGAGGAGACCAAGAAGTACGGCGAAGTGCGGTATTATCTGGTGGACGAGAGCACGGGCGAGCGTGTAGAGACGGAGATCGAGAACGGAATATATATACCCGATCGAATCGGCACGGTTACGGTATACGCAAAGGTAGATGGTACTGCTAATACCGAAGAATCGCGGTCGGCGGACACGACGATCTATATCGACCGCGGCAAATCGCCGATAAAACTCACTCAGGACAGCGCAATATACGGCGAGATGTTCGAAATGAATATAGAGGAGTACGCGCACAGCGACGGGATCGTATACAGTTACGAGGTCAAGGACGGCTCGGGTTCGTTGGAACAGATCACCGACAATTCGTTCAGGGCAATGCGTGCGGGCAACGTAACTATAAAGGTAACGGCGACGGAGAACTCGTACTATTACGAGACGGAAGAGGAGCTGACGTTTACAATCAAGCCTAAGCCGGTAACATTGAACTGGAGTTCGGAGGAGTTTACGTACGACGGATACGTGCATATTCCTACGGCGGAGATCGACGCGTCTACGTACGAGTTTGAAGACGCCGGTAAAGTAGGCGTAACGGTAGGCGGCGGGCAAACCGAGGCGGGTACGCATACTGCGCGTGCGGTATACTTAACGGGACTTAACGACGACAACCTGACGTATCGGAATTACACGGTAGAGGGAGCGAACGGCGGTACTCATGAGTTTATAATCAATAAAGCCACGATCCGAGTAAAGCTAGTTGTAGACGAAACGGAACAGGCGATATTGGCGACGTACGGAGTAGAGCAGGAATTATCTGTTAAGATCGGCGCAAGCATCTATAACCGGGAGAACTACGAGTACGATATAACCGACCAATATTTGGCAAGCGACATAAAGTACCAGATCGCGCCGTACGTAAACAACGTACGTCCGGACGAGAGTATGTTCGAGGACATCACGGGCAACAAGCTTATGCCGCCGTCGGCGGGTACGTTCGTAATCCGGGTATACGTAGAGGAGACGAACAACTTCCTGGCGTCGAATGCGGAAGGCAACTGGGAAGAAGCGGTAATGCGGGTATCGAAGGGCGTAGCAGAGCTGAGCCTTGGCGCGACGGAATATATCTACGGCACTCCGACGAGCGTGGAAGTGATAGGCGGCGAGGACGCAGAATACTCGTATGATGCAATCGAGATAGCAAACGAGAAGGGCATGGGCTACTTTGCAGACGGCACGAACACGTTTATGGGGCGGCACATAGGCAAGATCAGGTTTGTGATCGAAATGCACGAGAGCTCGAACTACGTAGCAAAGACGTACAGTTTCGAAATCGAAATCAAGCCCAGGGAAGTAAAATTCGAGTGGCCTAATACAAGACCGCAACTGGAATACAACGGCGAATATCAGTTTCCCGAGATAGCAACGGATATACTTCCGGAAGACGCTACGCACATCGGTTTCAACTGGATAGGCGGGCGCGACGTCGGGGTATATGGCGGCACGGTAACGAGCCTGAAAGGTATCTTAAACGGCGACGATCGCTACGTGGAGAACTACGTACTGGGAACGAACAATACGGTAACGTTCGAGATCGTGGCAAAGACGTTGGAAATCACCTGGGATAAACGGGATTTCTATTATACGGGCAATCCTATATTACCAACGGCGACGTTATCGGGGCTTATAACGAACACAACGTGCGATCCTGTGATCGAGGCTTACGATCCTGCGACGAGTCAGAAGATCGACGCAATCGACGCGAGCGTAACGCCGTACAACGCACGGATAATCGGGTTCAGCAATCCTAACTATACGCTAACTGGCATCTCGCAGGAAGATCTTGAAACAACGTTCGTAATCCACAAGGCGAACGTGACTGTGCGCCTTAAAGCTGACGAAGTTAAGTACGGACAAACGTTACAGCTTGAAGCCGAGTGCTTTAACGATGAAGGAAATGTAATAAGTAACGTGGGCGAGATAACGTTTATGTTCGAGCGCGCAACGGACGTTGCGGAGCTTTCGGACGATTTCGTTTTAACGCCTTTGAAGATTGGCGTGGTATCCATAATAGTGGTTATCGGCGGTAACGACAACGTGGAAGCAAAACAGGTACAGCGACCTGTGCGTGTAATCCGCGGCGACGCGCCCATAAGATTGCAGACGCCTGCGGCGGTGTACGGCAGCGAGTATACGATAGAGTTCGAGAACAATATCGAGAACGCGCAGCTGAGCGGCCTGCGTGTAGAGAATATGACGGGCGGCACTCAGGGTACGGCGGACCAGGACGGCAGGAAGCTTATGCCTACGCACGTGGGCAAGATAACGGTCTACGTGACGACGACGGAGACGGACCACTACGCGGGCGGAGAATGGGCGTTCGAACTGCCGATACTGCCGAGGTTGGTAGAACTTGAATGGGATAACCTGGAGTTTGTATACGACGGAACGAGCCATAAGCCAACGGCTGAGGTTACTACGTCGAGCATAATCGCGGGCGACAGCGTACTGGTGACTAGGATCGAAACGTCGCAGGTGAACGCGGGAACGTACACGGCGCAGGCGTTGGAGCTTTCGAACGAGAACTATACGCTTGTAGAGATAACGGTAGACGAAAACGGCAATATAAGCGTGCCGGCACAGAGCGATTATCCGTCGGTGGAGTTTATAATCAGGCGCGCAACGATCGCGAACGCAGAAATCGCTAACACGGGCTTTATCTACGGCACGCCCGATCAGATCATAGTAACGGGCAACGTGAGCGGCGGCCAGATGGTATACTCCGTAACGGACGTGGCGGGCTCTGCGACGGTATCTTCAACGGGCTTATTGACGCCTGTGCGCGCGGGAACAATCATAGTCAAGGTATACATCCAGGCGACGGGCAACTACGAGGCGTGCGAGATCGAGAAGGAGCTTTTAATAGACAAGAGCCCGGCGGTATACAATCTGATAGATAAAGAGACGGTATACGGCACGGATCTCAGTCTGAACATCACGACGGTAACGAACAACGATTTCGTGAGATACGAGATCGAGGCCGGCGGCAGCGGCGAAGCGGTAATCGAAGGCTCGACGTTTAAGCCGGTACGCGCGGGCACGGTGAACGTGCACATAGTAGTCGAGGACACAACGGACTATTTGGGCGGAGAGATCACGGAGGTAGTGACGATTCTGCCGTATACAGTAGAGCTTGAGTGGGACGTACCCACGGGGCCTTACGTGTATAACTCTTTAGAGCAGAAGCCGGAAGTTCGGATAACCAATCTTATAGGCGACGACGAGTGCGGGATAACGGTGAGCGGTGCGAAAGACGCGGGCAAGCACACGGCAACGGCGGTGAGCCTGTCCAACCCTAACTATACGTTAGCGG
>CAJUOY010000030.1 GCA_910588645.1 uncultured Christensenellaceae bacterium | reverse complement strand
ATTGGAAATTCGGCTGTAAATGTGGGAGGATTATATTCGAGTTCAGGCTGTACGAACGTAACTATCAACGGCGGAAGTGTTCTGGAAAATACGGCTACGGGTTATGCTACAAACAGCCGAGTGGGCTGCGCGGGGATATACATATATCAATCACCTTACGTAAGATTAAACGGACTCACGATAGCGGAAAACGAAGGTACGATTGTCGGCGGAATTTTGGTATTTGCAAATACGAACTCTGATATAGTTTTCTCCAACTGTACCATAGAAAACAATACGGCAACGGGCACAACGAGCGCAGGTGGCATATACGTTTGGGAAGGGAACGCAGTCGGCTTAGAGGACTGCGAGATCAGCGGTAACAGTTCAAGTGGCACAGCGGGCGCGGGCGGCATCTACGCCTTGGGGCAGATAAACGTCAGCGGCGAGATTACAGTAACAGGCAACAGCGGGGCGCAGGCGGGCGGAATCTATACAACCAAGGACTTGGAAATTCTAACGGGCGAGATCTCGGGCAACACAGCGACGTCGGCATTGAGCGCAGGCGGCGTGTACTGCACAGTGAACTTTACAATGGGCGGGGGCTCAGTAAAGGCGAACAAAGCTCCTGTTGCGGGCGGCGTGTACGTACCTGCGGGCGGCAGTCTGCGTATAGCGGGCACGGCGTACATCCAGGAGAACGTAAACGGCTCGGAAAAAGCATCTAACGTATACTTTGCGAACGACGAGATGAAGATCGAGATCGTGGGGATGCTGTACGAAGGCGCGGCAATCGGCGTAACGCGTACGGCAATCAGCGAGATCACAACGGGCTACGGCGCGCGTAACGCGGTAGTCAGTCCCGTAGTCGAGCCCACGCAGTACTTCACGGCGGACAGTCCGTTATCGATGGTAGTTACAGTGCGCAGCGGCGTGGATATGGAAGCGGCAATCGTGAGCTTCGATAACGAGATCAACTGGTCGACGGCGGTACAGGCGAGCTTAGCGGAGCACGGCGCAACAAAGACAGTAACGTTGTATCAGGACTGGGAAGCCAAGCCGAGCGATACGTATACGACGTCGTTCGGGAACACAACGGGTTATCTTAACGGCGGATTATACGTACCGGTCGGGGCGAGCATAATACTGGATTTAAAGGGCTACAAGGTAGACCGCAATCTGGAAAACGCCAGGGCGAACGGCTACGTGTTCTACGTGGCGGGCGAGCTTACAATCATAGACAGCGGCTCGATAGATTCGGGGATACAGGTTCCGGACGGAGTAGTGCCGTCAACGCGCGAGCGTGGAATAATCGCGGGCGGCAACAACAACAGCAACAATTCGGGCGGAGCAATCGTCGTCATCGAGAACGGCAAGTTAACGGTAACGCGTGTAAGCATCGGCAGCACAGACGCGGCTGAAGGCGCGCGGAACGCGGCAACTGGCAACAACGCGGCGGGCGGTATCTATGCTGACATAAACACGGACGTAAAGTTAAACGACGTGATCGTAACCGGCAACACGGGCACGGTAACGGGCGGCGTGTACAGCAACGGTGAGCTTTCGGCGAAAGTCCTCAATGTAAATACGAATACGGCAACGGCGATCACGGGCCGCGGCGGAATGTATATCGGATTAAACGGCAAGCTTGGGATATCGGGAAAGATAGTGGTAAAGGACAATCAGAACTCTGTCTCGGGCGGCGTGAGCAACCTGTATATGTTGGGCGACGCGCCCACAGTTCGGGTTTTGGGCAACTTAGGTGGCTCGGAGATCGGATTGGCGATCACAACGATCGGCAGGTTTACGGAGGGTTACGGTTCCGGCGGCGAAGGCGCGGGCGCATACAAGAACGTAGCGCACGCAAAGACGGTATTCAAGCCGGACAGCAGTACGTATTTCATCGAGGAAGAGGAAATAGATGGCGTACGTGAGGGATCGTTGGGCTGTTACAACGGCTCTTTGAACTGGTCGTACGCGGTAAAATCGAGTTTGGCTGACAACGGCAACCCTAAGACGGTGTATCTGCACGAGGACTGGACGGCACAGCCGAACCAGACATACGGTACGGCGTTCGGCGAGGACGTAGGCTATTCAAACGGCAGGCTGTACGTACCGGCGGGCGCGAGCATAATCCTGGATTTACGCGGTCGGACGGTAGACCGCGCACTGGAAGAAATGCGCACGAACGGCTCTGTAATCTATGTAGCGGGCACGCTGAGGATTATAGACAGCGTGGGCGGGGGCAAGATCACGGGCGGCTACAGTAACGGCACGGGCGGAATATATATCTCGAACGGCGGCACTTTGATACTCGAAGGCGGCACAGTGACGGGAAACACGTCAACGTCCACGGAGAACGCAGGCGGAGTAAATGCTGCGGGCTCTTTGATAATGAGCGGCGGCAGTATCGAAGAAAATTACAGCGCGGGCAAGGGTGGCGGCGTGTACGTAGAGAGCACGGGGCAACTGAGCATAAGCGGCGACGCGAAGATCACTGGCAACAAATCGGACGGCGACAAGACGTCTAACATATACTTAAGCTCCGACAGCGCGAAGATCACGCTGGGCGGAGCGCTAACAGGCGGCAATCAGTTCGGGGTAACGCGCGACAGTCTCGGTCCGTTGACGGTAGGCTTCGGAGACTATATGCCTGACGCGAATGTAGAGGACTACTTTGTTTGCGAGAATCCGGACTATTATCTGGGCGAAGTTGGCGCGGGCAGCAGCCGAGAAGTGACGGTTCTGACGGACGACAACGCATTGAACTGGTCGTACGCGGTAAAGATGAGTCTGGCGCAGAACGGGGCGCAGTGGACGGTAAAGCTCACAGGCGACTGGAATGCGGAACCGGACAGCGTGTATTATTCGAAGTCGTTCGGACCGGACAGTCTGCCGGGCTATTCAAACGGCGCACTGTACGTACCCGAAGGCGCGAATATCGTTTTGGATTTGAACGGGTTCACGGTAGACAGAGGCTTAAAGAAGGACGGAGTATTGACGAGTGCGAGAACGAACGGCTACGTAATCCACGTAGGTGGCAAGTTCCGGCTCGAAGATAATTCTACGTCGGGCACGGGAATCGTGACGGGCGGCTGGAACCAGACGGCGTCGCGAGCGGGCGGCGTATATATCGCTGTAGGCGGCGAGTTCACGCAGGCAGGCGGCAACATCACGGAAAACGAGTCCACGGGCACGGCGTCGGCAGGCGGCGTATACGTAGGCGGCACGTTCACGATGATCGGGGGCTCGGTAACAAACAATATCGGCGCATACGGCGGGGTGTATATACCGGCTGAGAGCGAGTTCAACGTCGGCGGCAGTCTTGAAATTTACGACAACAAGAAAGCCGACGACAGCTTAAGCAACGTGTATATGGTCTCGACGACGGGAATAATCAACGTGGTATCTCGGTTGGATAACACGCATCCTATCGGAGTGACAAGATCGGGACTGGGCGTATTCACGTACCAGTACGGCCCTGACAACAACTCGCCGGGAGTGAATCCCAACACGAAGTTCGTATCGGAAGATCCGTTGTATGAGGTGGACGGCGATAACGTACGCGGTTATTACGAAGGCGTAATGACGACGGAAAACAACGCTATGAACTGGGACTATGCGGTCCAGAACAGTCTGAAGAACAACGGTTTACAGCAGACGTTCACGATGCACAGCGACTGGACGGCGGAGAGCAACCGGTCTTACGCGACGGCGTTCGGCACGGCAAAGGACTGCTATATCAACGGCGGTTTGTACGTACCGAAGGGTGCGGATATAATCCTGGATTTGAACAGTTACGTATTGGACCGCGCATTGACGGGCGTGAGATCCAACGGCTACGTAATCTACGTAGAGGGCGTACTCAGGATCACGGATTTAACCGACGAGCATTCAGGGCGAATCACCGGCGGGCGCAACAATTCGGGCGGCGCGTGCGTAGTAGTAGGACCGGGCGGCAAGGTGATCTTCGAAAACGGCACAATGACCGGCAATACGGGTTCGACGTCGGGCGCGGTGCACGTACGCGGCAGCTTCACAATGGGCGGAGGAACGATCACGGGCAACACGGGCACAAACGCGGGCGGCGTATACGTAGATTCGTCTGCGGGCTCTGAATTCATAATGACTGGCGGACACATCACAGACAACCGTGCGACGCACGGCGGCGGCGTATATGTCGCAGGCGGCGTGTTTGCAATGAACAAAGCGGACGACAGCAGCGAGACGAACGGCGTGATCTCTGACAACAACGGCTTAGCGGGCGGCGTATACGTAGCATCGGGCGCGAGATTCGAATTGTCGTGGGGCACGATCACGGGCAATAACGGCACGAGCGTAGGCGGCGTGTACGTAGTGAACAGCGCAACGGCGTATATGGAAATGAGCGGCGGCGTGATCTCTGAGAACACGGGTATTTCGTCGGGCGGCGTATACGACGCGGGCGTATTCGATATGATCGGTGGCGTAATCCGCGGCAATATAGCGAGCGGCACGTCGAAGACGACGGGCGGCGGTTCGGGCGTATATATCCCCGCGACGGGCACGTTCACGATGACGGGCGGCGAGATCACGGGCAATATCGGTATGAACGGCGTGCGCGCGTACTCGTCTGCAATCCTTAATATGGGCGGAACGGCGAAAGTCAACGGCAACGAGACGAACACGGGCGAGCCCTGCAACGTGTATATAACAATCCCTTCGAGGCTTATAAACATAGTCTCCGAGTTTGTGCGCGAGGAGGCGTCGATATATGTGACGCGCGACGTGGCGGGCGTATTCACTAACGGCTATTGGCAGGAAAATACTATATTGCCGATGATGGTATTCTCGTCGGATTCTGCGTCAACGGCGGTATCGGTAACATACGTGGATAACGGAGACGGTCCGAAGATGGAAGGCTCGATGGGTATACCGGTACAAAAGCCTGTAATGCAGAGCTCGCCGGTTTACAACGGTAAAGAGCAAGTCATAATAACTGACTATAACGATAAATATATGCGTGTAGACGGTCCGCCTACGGGCGTATACGTGCGCGGCAGCGATCTTACAGCTATCAACGTAGGCGAGTATACGGTGGACTTCGAGTTACTGCCGGGCTATTGCTGGAGCGACGGCTCGAACTCGGTATACTCGATCAACGTACGTATAAAGCCTATCATAGTAACAATAGTCTGGGACGGCGACAGCTTTGTGTACGACGGCGAGGAGCACGCGCCTACGGCGCGAGCGGAAGGACTGTTGGACGGCGACGTATGCGCGGTAACAGTTTCGGGCGCAAAGGTCGAAGCGGGTACGGGATATATAGCTACAGCGCAGGCGCTGTCGAACGAGAACTACGCGTTATACGATCCGGACGACGAGGAAGGCGTGGATCAGGACAATCCGCAGTCGTTCCTGCCGACACATAAATTCGATATAGTAGCTTCCGAGATCACAGCGGAGATCACAACTACGGACGCACGCTACGGCGAGGCGTTGAAGTTGGAAACTGAGGTGCGTTTATCGAACGGCGCGGTAACAAAGAATCACGGCGCGGTGACGTACTATCAGGTACTGAACACGGGAATGGACCGTGAAGAAGTAGAGATCGAGAACGGGATACTGATACCGGACGGCGTAGGTCCTGTAACGGTGTACGCGGTAATAGCCGCGACAAACAATACGGGATCGGCGCGAACGGCGGATACGGTAATCGGCGTGGACCGGGGGGTATCGCCTTTGGAATTTGCTGAAGGCAAGGACAGCGCTGTGTACGGCGAGACGATAGACCTTGCGGTTTCGGATTACGCGCACAACGAAGGTATAACCATAAGTTACGAAGTCACGGACGGCACGGGCAGTTTGGAGCTATTGAACGACAATATGTTCCGTGCGGTACGCGCAGGCAGCGTGACGGTAATCGTCAGGGCAACGGGCAACGATTATTATTACGATACGGAAGTTGAACTGACGTTCACGGTCCGTCAGAAACCTGTAACCTTGAACTGGAGCGAGGAAGAATACACGTACGACGGATACGTGCATATACCGACAGCAGAGATCGACGCGTCGACTTTCGAATTCGATGACTCGGGTAAAGTAGGCGTAACGGTGGGCGGCGGCCAGACCGAGGCGGGGACGCATACGGCCCGTGCAGTGTACTTGACGGGCACGGCGGAAGACAGGGAGACTTACAAGAACTACACAGTCGAGGGCGGACACGGTATCAGCCGAGAGTTTGTGATCAACAAAGCGCTTATAAGTGTAAAGCTTAAAGTGGACGAAACGGAGCAGTCAATACTTGCGACATACGGCGAGGATAAGGAGCTTGAAGTAAGCATCGGCGCGAACTTGTACAACCGTGTAAATTTCGAGTACGACGTAACAGACAGATTTACAGCGGCGGACATCGAGTATCAGATAGCGCCGTATATCAACGGTGTACATCCCAAGGACGAAGATTTCACGGCGATAGACGGTAATATTCTGACGCCGCCGGGCGCGGGGACGTTCGTAATCCGCGTATACGTACGCGAGACGGACAATTTCCTGGCGTCGAACACGGAAGGCAACTGGGCGGAAGCAGTGCTTCGCGTAGCAAAGGGCGTAGCCAAGTTAGAGCTTGGAACAACGGAGTACGAGTACGGAACGCCGACGGAAGTAGAAGTGTTGGGAACGGAAGAAGCGGCGCTTAAATTCCGCGCGATGGACATCAGCGGCGAGACTGGCACTGGCGCATTCGGGTTGAATACGAATATATTCACCGGTTTACACGCAGGCAAGATCAGGTTTGTGATCGAGATGTCGGAATCTGCGAACTTCCTGAAGCACACGTACAGTATCGACGTGGACGTAATTCCCCGCGAGCTTAAAATCGATTGGTCGGAAAACAGAGATCTCGTTTATAACGGAAATCAACAGATTCCGGAGTATACAACGAACATTTTGCCCAACGACGAGCGATATATCGGCGTGAGCTGGCAGGGCGCGGTAAACGTGGGTACGGGTTATCAGGGCACGATCACGGGGCTGGTAGCAAAGGATCCCAGTTATAACGGCTATTTGGTGAACTATACGCTCGGACAGAACAGTTCGGGATATATAAAGACCTTCAACATCTTGCCCGTGCGGCTTACGATAAACTGGCGCGAGACGGTGTTCGAGTATACCGGCAATCCTATTCTGCCAGTAGCGGAGTTCGGCGGCGTGGTGGTAAACACGACGTGCGATCCTATAATCGAGGCATACGATCCGGAAACGGATAAAGCGATCGACGCGATCGATGCGGACGAAGCGACGCCGTATCACGCGCGTATCACGGGCTTCGGTAACCCGAACTATAGTTTGGACGGGATACCCAAGGACGAACTGGAAACTTTATTTACAATAAAGAAAGCCAACCTGATCATTCGTTTGGCGGAAGACCGAGTTAAGTACGGCAAGCCGGTAACTCTTAAAGCGATCTGCACTAACAAGAACGACGTTGTGATAAGCGACGTAGGCGATATAAGCTTTATGTTTTTAAAGACTTTGGGCGACATCGGCGACATCGACGGCAACGAGCTGACGCCAACGGCGATCGGTACGGATATGCTGCGGATAGATATAACGGGCAATGACAACGTCAATGCGAACAGCGCAAGTTATCCGTTTACGATAGAGCTCGGCGACGCGCCGTTGAAGTTCGAACACGGAGCGGCGGTGTACGGTACGGAGTACACGATCAACTTCGTAAACAACGTAGAGAACGCGCAGCTTAGCAATATCCGTTTCGAAGACGGCACGGGCAGCGCGCATTCGGTAAACGGACTTACGGTAATGCCGACACGCGCGGGCACTCTTAAAGTCTACGTAACAACAAGCGAGACCAAGCACTATGCGGGCGGGGAAATGCTATTCGAGCTGAACATCCTGCCGAGGCAAGTGGAACTTGAATGGGATAACCTGGAGCTGACGTACGACGGGACAAAGCAGAAGCCCACGGCAACGGTAAAGGCCGACAGCCTGGTATTTAACGATCAGGTGGACGTAACGGAGATCACGGGCGAAGAGATAAACGCGGGCTCGTATATAGCAACGGCTAAGGCATTGTCGAGCGGTAACTATACGCTTGTAGCGGTGACCGAACTTGCGGACGGCAGCGTTGAGTATTCCGACGAATATCCTCAGGCAGGGTTTATCATCAACCGCGCGGACGTCGCGGACGCCGAGATCACGAATACGGGCTTTGTATACGGCACGCCCGATCAGGTCATAGTAACGGGCAACGTCGGCAAGGGCCAGATAGTGTACGGAGTAATCAACGGCACGGGCTCTGCGATAATCTCGGATACGGGACTTCTGACGCCTGTGGGCGCGGGCACGATCACCGTGACGGTATTCATACAGGCGACAAACAATTACAACAGCCGCGAGATTACGAAAGTGCTTATGATCTCGCGCGGAACGAGCGCGCTGGATCTTATAGAGAAAGAGACGGTGTACGGTACGGATCTGGAGCTTGCGGTAACGGGCTTCTCTGACGACAAGTACATAAGCTATGAGATCGAGGCGGGCGGCAGCGGCGAAGCCGAGATCACGGGCAAGGTGTTCAAGCCTGTACGCGCGGGCACTGTAAACGTGCATATAGTAGTCGAGGACACGCCGGATTATTCGGGCGGAGAAGCGACCGTAGCGGTGACGATACTCCCGTATATGGTGGAGCTCGAGTGGGATATCCCCACAACGGCGTACACTTATAACGGAGTGGAACAGTATCCCGTAGCGCGTGCTACGAACCTTATCGGCGACGACGAGTGCGAAGTCATAGTGGACGGCGCAAAGAACGTAGGCAAGCACACGGCAACGGCGGTGAGCCTGTCCAACCCTAACTATACGTTAGCGG
>CAJUOY010000029.1 GCA_910588645.1 uncultured Christensenellaceae bacterium | reverse complement strand
TAAGCCGTCTTAAAATTTTTTTATAACTTTTTTGCATTATTTACTTGACAATTCAAAATTTTTTATTTACATATTAAAAAAGGCGGGAGCGCTCCCGCCTTTTTTATATAGATTTTTTAATATGTTCCAATGCGAGTTTTATATTTTCAAAACTTGCAAAATTTTCACTATCCGCAAACAGCGGACCGTCAAAATCGTATAATTTCAAAACCCGACATATTTCATTTATATCGTAAATCCCGTACCCCGGTAAGCAAGTTTTACCGTCTGCCGACAAGTCGGAAACCCTTACTTGCGTCAATCTTCCGCGCATTGCCGCAAGATACATCGTATACGGGTATCCAGCCTTGCGCGCTTTGCCCAAATCGAGCGCAGCGCCTATATCCGGGCACAATGACAATACGCGCGATATATTGCAAGGTTCGGAAAAAAGTCCTCTTTCGCCGTTTTCTATATTCATTCTTATGCCGGAACGCAGACAGAACGAAGAAATTTTACAAAGCTTTTCCGCAATTTGTTCCAAGCCGAACCCCTCATTAATTAAAGCGTCGCCGTTGAAAATATATTCTTTAACCTTAAACAGCGCAGCGGATCGCAAAACCTGATCCAACCAGTAAAACCCGTCGCCGCTCGTTCTCCTCGATGCGTCAAACAACTGCGGCTCGAAGTTATACGGCGCAACGCGGACGGAAAACGCCCGCACTTTTCCGAGCCTGTCGGCATACTTTTTTGCAAATTCCGGACGATACTCGTAAAAAGTCCTTAGTGTAATTTCACAAACCTCCGCGATCGTGTCGTCCGATAATTTAAGCGCCTGCTCCGTCTCGCATTCACCGTTTAAAGAACGTGTGGTCAATCCTACTAACATAGAAAAATTGTAACACGCTAATCGGCAAAAATCAATCCCCCGCAAAAATTTTCCGCGGGGGACTACATAATTTTATTATAATTTATATACCGTTCATTTCAATATAAGAAGGATCGTCCGCAATTCCTTCGGGAATGGTAACTATCCTGTTGAACATTTCAATCATCATTCCGCCCTTAAGCACTATGCGCATTTCTCCTATAGAAATGCTCTCCGAGGGACTTAACGACGATGCATCCAAAGAGAAATCGATGTCCATATCCGTACCGAATTTAAGGAACTTCCCTTCCGAACTGAAAGCAAGATAAATATCAAACTTCATTGAGTTAAATTTGAGAGAGGATAAAAGCGCCTTAATTTCCGTTGAAGATTCTTCCGTAATTTCACCTTCCATTGAATCTATAACTTCGTCAATCAACTTATCAACGGAATCCTGCGTTATACTAATTTTTACTTTGACGCCGTCGGAAGTGTCCAGATAAGTTTTTACACCTGCCGTTTCGAGTTTATCGAGAATGCCCGCAATAGTCAGATCTTCGGGAGGAGTTTCGGTATCCCCTTCTTCCGGAAGATTCTCATCGATATCTTCATTATAGCCTACGAGCATTCCGTTAATCAAATCGTAAAAACTTATTTTAAACTTGCCGACTTCTCCCGCCGTCACATTCAGATAAACGTAATCGTAGTCATTATACACTGTTACACCGTATTTACTTTCCTGCGTCACGCTGGTACCGCCGACCGTCAACGTACTTTTATTGTCGGAAGTTAATTTGCCGCTGCCGGCAAGATCGGGATATGCTCCGCTTGAATCCAAAGAAAGCTTATAATCAACAACGGTGGAAAAACTTGTGGACATTAACTGATTCATTTCGTAGGATCCGTTAAAGGCCGCATTGAATTTAAAACCGTAACAATTCTCTTTATCTGTCGTTTCAACGAAAGGGTTGTTCGTATCGATTTTTGCCAAAGCCTCTTCAAGCTGTACGGCGTTAGCTTCCAAATAATTTCCGTCAATAACTCCTATATCACCCGAACTGCAACCACCGAACGCACACGCGGAAACGACTATGGCTACGCTAAGCGTAAACGCAAATAATTTTTTCATAGGTCTTCTCCTTTTTTATTAATATATACCCGCAGAGCGCAAATGTCAAGTTATCGGGAAAAATATTCCGATAACGAATATGTAATTTCACGATTTGCCACACTTGAAATGGGTGCAAGCGGAAAAGACACGTCGGGGTTGGAAGGCTTCACAGGACTTTCGGCAGGCTCGGATTCGGCGCGGAACTCGGGAGTATCAGACGTTCCGCCTGTAAATCCCCTGACGGCCGTAATTACCTGTGAGATCTCTTCCGCACTCTTTAAAGCGTTTTTGACTTCCTCGCCGCCGAACGTTTCGAGCATAGGTTTGACCTCGTTGATTAAGTTCTGCGCGCCTGATTTTCCTCCGTAAAGCAATAGAGCCAAAATAATAAACAGTTGCATAAAATACTTTCCTTGCATATTTTGATAATATCATTATATGCGGAGATACTATGAAAGATTTTAAAAGTTATGCAAGCGAACAACCCGATAAAAAGCCTGCGGACGGAAACAGCGGTCAGACAGGGGCTTACAATAATACCGTAGAATTGGCAAAGATACTGTCAAAAGCAATGAACGGCAAGAGCGAAAGCCAGATTTTACATACGATAATAACGGAGGCCGAACGCGGCAAGCGCGAAGGCACGCTGACAAACCAGGATCTCGACAATTTTTACACGGCTTTGTCTCCGCTTATAGACGGAATAAAGAAACGTAAATTGAAGGAAGTAATTACGAAACTGAAAAATATTTAATCGGCTGAAAATAATAAACCGACAGGGCGGCGCAACGTGACGTAAGCGCCGCCCTGTTTTACAGCGATAAATAGCGTTCGCCGCCATCCGGCAATATGACCGCTATCGTTTTGTTTTTATTCTCATTACTTCGGGCCAACTCCGTTGCGGCGTATAGTGCGGCTCCCGAAGAAATTCCCGCAAATATACCCTCCGTCCGGGCAAGCAGTCGCGCGGTATCCGTCGCCTGTTTTTCACTTACGGTTACTACACCGTCATAATCCTTTAAACTTATTAAAGGCGGAACAAACCCCGCGCCGATCCCCTGTATGTTATGCACTCCGCACTCGCCGCCCGACAGCACGGGGCTGGAATCGGGTTCTACGGCATAGATAAGCGCGGCAGGATCTTTTTCTTTAAAGAATGCAGAACAGCCCGCAAGCGTTCCGCCCGTTCCCACTCCCGCAACGAAAATATCGGGGCATCTTCCAAGATCTTCAAAAATTTCCGGCGCGGTCGTCATATAATGCGCTTCCGCATTATCCGAATTTTCAAACTGTCCTAAACGAATACCTCCGGGGACGGACGAGACTATCTCTGCCGCCCTGTCCAACGCCCCCTTCATCCCCTTTTCAGCGGGAGTAAGAACAACTTCCGCGCCGTAATGGCGGAGAATTTTAATTCTTTCCGCGCTCATATTTTCGGGCATAACGATTATGATTTTTATACCCCTCAACGAACAAAACGCGGCAAGAGAAATTCCGAAGTTCCCCGACGTCGCCTCGACTACGACGGGCTCGCCTTTAAGTTTACCTGCGTTTTCGGCCTTTTTTAAAATATAACTGGCCGCCCTGTCCTTTACTGATCCCGTAGGATTCAGATATTCGAGCTTTGCGTACAACCTGGCGGACAAGTTCGAATTCTTTGAAAAATTTTTAAGTTCACACAGCGGGGTTTTGCCGACTATTTCCGATATCGAGCCGTATAACGTAATCTATCTCCTTTTTGCAAGCTCGCTTACCGCAAAAACGAACGTTGCGCATTCGTCCATGGAGTTAAAAGACGACAACGATGCGCGTATCAGTCCATCGCTTGAAAGCGCTTCGTGCATTTTTGGAGCGCAGTGGAGTCCGCCACGAACACATATCGAAAACTCCTCCGACAAATTGAACGCGGCGACTTCCGACTGCATATTGCCTAACGAAAAGGCCGTTATGCCGTAAGGATTTGGCTTGGAATAGAGAGCAATTCCCGAAATCTTTTTTAAATTTGCAAGAATAAACGAACACATTTTTTCTGTCTTTTCGCGGTTCTGTTCCATATTCTGACGCAAGTAGAGCGCGCCTTCGCCCAATGACACTATGGCAGGGTAAGACAAGGTACCCGCTTCAAGTGCGTCGGGATAAAAGTCGGGCATATTAAGATTATAGCTTTCACTACCCGTCCCTCCGAAAATAACGGGCGAAGGGTTCATACGTTCTGAAAAGAGCAGCGCTCCGCTACCCTGTATGCCGAGCATGCCCTTGTGTCCCGCAACCGCAAGCGCGTCGATACCGCTGTCCTGCATATTTATTTCAACGTGTCCGCAGGCCTGAGCCCCGTCACAAATCAAAAGGCATTTGTCGCCGATAAGTTTTCTTAAAGCCTTAGGATCGACGCCCGCGCCCGTTACGTTTGAGGCAAGCGTGACTATTACCGCACGGGTGTTGCTATTGACAGCCGCCGCAATCGAAGAAATGTCTATATCCCCTTCCGCCGTCAAAGACGCGTAATGCACTTTTACTCCCCGTTTTTTCAAGAGCTCCAAAGGGCGCAGAACGGAGTTATGTTCGGCAACCGTAGTCACTACTTCATCGCCGGATTTCAAAGAGCCCAAAATGGCGTAATTCAAAGCCTCGGTACAATTTTTGGTAAATATTACGCGTTCGTAACTGTAACCATTGAAGAAATCGCACAAAATTTTGCGCACCGAATATACTCTTTCAAGACAGGCAAGCGACAGTTTGTGACCGCTTCGTCCCGGATTTGCGCAAAATTTCAAGGCCGACTCGGTTGCGGAAATTACGCTGTCGGGTTTAAAACCGCCCGTCGCGGCATTATCGAAATATATCATAATTTTACTCTCCGTCATATTATGGTAGTAAAATATTATACTAAGGTGAATAAAAAATATGACTGATATACTTGCCGTTTTCCGCTCGCGTTCGCAAGCGGCCGATTGCAATTCGATGTTGCGTATGTACGGCATACCGTCGAACCTGGTCAACACCCCTAAAGAGGCGGGAACGGGCTGCGGGTTATCCGTTAAAATACCGCAAAATATGGTTGCGCGCGCCAAAACTCTGATCGCAAGAGGGAAATATTCCGCCTTTTACGGCTATTTTACTATGCGCTTTTAATTGATTTCATATTGCGGTTATGATAAAATTTTTATATGACAAACAATTCGCAGAGTATCCTTTCAGAGCTTGAAAATCTTTATCCGGACGCTGCGCCGGCATTGAAATTCAATTCGGCATTCGAATTGCTGGTAGCCGTAATATTGTCCGCACAATGCACGGATGAGCGGGTAAACAAGGTGACGGCCGTTCTTTTTCAACAGCACAACACGCCGCAAAGCATTCTGAAACTGAGCCAGCCCGAACTTGAAAAATATATATTTTCCTGCGGCTTTTACAGAAATAAAGCCGCGCATATTCTTTCTGCGTCACGCGATATCATAGATAAATTCAACGGCGAGGTTCCCTCCACGCTCGAAGAGCTTAAAACTCTTGCGGGCGTTGGGCAGAAGACCGCGAACGTCGTCTACTCGGTATGGTTCGGCGGCGACGCTATTGCGGTGGATACGCACGTTTTCAGAGTATCGAACAGGCTAGGACTTGCGGAAGGGAAGACTCCCGCCAAAGTCGAGGAAGGGCTCTGCAAGACTATCCCAAAAGATATGTGGTCAAAGGCGCATCACTTTTTGATTTATCACGGCAGACAAGTTTGCCACTCGCAGAGGCCTAACTGTCATGACTGCACGTTAAAAAGCTATTGTCTTTATTATAATAATAAAAATACGGACGTTTAACACGTCCGTATTTTTTAAAGCGCCAAAATCGCCGCGCCCACTACAATCCAAACAATCGCCCAAGTTACAAGCGAAACAATGGATAATACCAATCCCGCGATTGCAAAACCGTTTAATTTGCACTTTTTCATTTTAACCATGCCTATTGCGCTGAACACCAATCCTATAATAGAAGCTATACAAAAATAGATCCCCAACCAAAGCGATATAAGCCCGATTACAAACCCGGTAATGCCGAATGCATTGATCTTTTTTTCTTCATCCTCCCGGTCTGTACCTTTTTCCGTTGCAACTCCGCAATAGATGCATATGGCCGCATTGTCGTCTATCTGTTTGCCGCAATTTTTACAAAACATACTTTTTCTCCTATAGTCAAAATTGTCCCGAATTTTCTTATATACCAATTCGGGATATTTTTATTATACCGTTTTGGTATTCTCTTGTCAAGGGAATACTGATAATATGAGATTAAAATATTTAAGAGAGCAAAAAAAAATATCGCAGTTGAAACTTGCAATGGATCTCAATATGAACCAAAACAGCATAAGCAGATACGAGACGGGCGCGCGCGAAGCCGATTACGCCACGCTAATTCAATTTGCCGACTATTTTAACGTATCCATAGACTATCTTCTTGAACGCACGGACAGACCTGAGTTCTTGAAATAAAAAAATAAAGCGCTTGCAAATTGCAAGCGCTTTCGCTTTAAAAATTAAAGTACTTTTACGATAGTACCGGAACCAACGGTTCTGCCGCCTTCACGGATAGCGAAACGAAGCTTCTCTTCTACCGCAACGGGCTTAATGAGCTCAACGGATATTTCTACGTTGTCGCCGGGCATAACCATTTCGGTGCCTGCGGGAAGCTCGATAGAACCGGTAACGTCGGTAGTTCTGATGAAGAACTGAGGACGATAGTGGTTGAAGAAAGGAGTGTGACGGCCGCCCTCGTCTGCTTTAAGAACGTAAACCTGAGCGGTGAACTTGGTAGCAGTCTTAACGGAACCGGGCTTAGCAAGAACCTGACCCTTTTCGATACCCTTTCTGTCGATGCCGCGGAGAAGCGCGCCTACGTTGAAGCCTGCGATAGCTTCGTCAACGCTCTTGTGGAACATTTCAAGACCGGTGATGGTCGTGCTGATGGGCTTTTCGATAAGTCCTACGATTTCGGTGGGATCGCCTACGTGAGCGGTACCTCTTTCAACTCTACCGGTAGCAACGGTGCCGCGGCCGGAAATGGTGAATACGTCTTCTACAGGAAGAAGGAAGGGCTTAGCGGTATCTCTCTCGGGAGTGGGAATGTAACTGTCGATGGTGTCCATAAGCTTAAGAATGCACTGGCATTCGGGAGCAGCAAGAACCTCTGCGTCGGGAGCGCCGGAAGAAGCCTTTTCCAAAGCTTTGAGAGCCGAACCTCTGATAATGGGGCAATCTTTGAAGCCCTGGTTTTCAAGGGTATCGGTGATTTCCATTTCAACGAGTTCAAGCAGTTCGGGATCGTCCATCTGATCGCACTTGTTGAGGAATACTACGATGTAGGGAACGCCTACCTGACGGGAAAGCAGAATGTGCTCTCTGGTCTGGGGCATGGGACCGTCGGTTGCAGCAACTACGAGGATTGCGCCGTCCATCTGAGCGGCACCGGTAATCATGTTCTTAACGTAGTCTGCGTGTCCCGGGCAGTCAACGTGTGCGTAGTGACGCTTTTCGGTCTGATACTCTACGTGTGCGGTGTTAATTGTTATACCACGAGCCTTCTCTTCGGGAGCTTTATCAATCTCGTCGTATTTCATCTTCTCTGCCTGACCTTTGCACGCCATTACCATAGTGATAGCTGCGGTCAGAGTGGTCTTGCCGTGGTCAACGTGGCCGATTGTGCCTATGTTAACGTGGGGCTTACTGTTGTCGTACTTAGCCTTTGCCATTTTTGTTTCTCCTAAATTATTTTTTTATAAAAATGATAACTTCCGCTCAAAGAGCGTCGCAGCTATCTATCATTATTGCTGCTTTTTACGCGTTTTTTATACGCTGTTTTTATTATATATTAAAAATATGAAAAACACAAATAAAAAACGTGATATTTTTTGAAATTTTTTAGCGTATTTAAGCCGCTTTTATGGGCTTAATTTTTCTTCGCTCTCTCGCCGATAACCTTTTCCGCAACGCTCTTGGGAACCTCGGAATAGTGGTCGAACTGCATTGTGAACTGTCCGCGTCCCTGTGTTCTGGAACGGAGATCGGTCGCATAGCCGAACATCTCGGAAAGGGGAACTTCCGCGTCTACAACCTTAGCGCCCGCTCTGTCGTCCGTGGAGACGATAGTGCCGCGGCGTGCGGTTACGTTGCCCATAATATCGCCGAAATAATCGTCGGGAGTGATGACTTCAACCTTCATGATAGGTTCCAAAAGCACGGCCTTAGCCTTTGCCATACCGTCTTTGAAGCCCATAGAACCTGCGATCTGGAACGCCATTTCCGAAGAGTCGACTTCGTGATAGCTTCCGTCGTAGACCTGAATTTTGAAATCAACGACTTCGTATCCCGCAAGGAAACCGTTCTTCGCGGCGCCGCGGATACCCTTGTCGATTGCGGGGATATATTCCTTTGGAATAGAACCGCCGACGGTAAGGTCCTCGAATACGTAGCCCGAACCGGGTTCACCGGGAATCATATGAAGTTTGCAGTGACCGTACTGACCTTTACCACCCGACTGACGCTTGTACATACCCTCGCAGTCTACCGCCTGACGGATAGTCTCGCGGTAAGCAACCTGAGGTGCGCCGACGTTTGCTTCGACTTTGAATTCTCTCAAAAGACGATCGACAATTATGTCGAGGTGCAACTCGCCCATACCGGCTATAATGGTCTGTCCGGTTTCCTGATTGGTGTAGGTCTTGAAAGTAGGATCTTCTTCCGCAAGCTTAACGAGAGCCGCAGTCATCTTTTCCTGACCTGCTTTGGTCTTGGGTTCGATTGAAAGCTGAATAACGGGATCGGAGAAAGTCATCTGCTCCAAAACGATAGGATGATTTTCATCGCAGAGAGTGTCGCCCGTTGCAGTATCTTTAAGACCGACTATCGCGCAGATATCGCCCGAATAAATTTTGGGAATTTCTGTACGGGTATTTGCGTGCATCTGAACGAGACGGCCAACCCTTTCCTTCTTACCCTTGGTTGAATTGTAGCAATAAGAGCCTGCGTCGAGTACTCCGGAATACGCTCTGAAATATGCAAGACGGCCAACAAAAGGATCGGTCGCGATCTTGAATGCAAGTCCTGAGAAAGGTTCTTCGTCGGAAGTCTTTCTCACTTCTTCCTTGCCGTTATCGGGGTTGATACCGGTAACGTGAGCAACGTCTACGGGCGAAGGAAGATAGTCTATAACAGCGTCCAAAAGCATCTGAACGCCCTTGTTCTTATAGGACGAACCGCAAAGAACGGGAGTGCATTTCATATCTATAGTAGCCTTACGGAGACCTCTGCGAATTTCTTCGGGAGTGAGTTCCATAGTTTCAAGGAACTTCTCCATAAGTTCGTCGTCGCCTTCCGCGGCAGCTTCCATAACGGCCATATGAGCCTCTTCGGCCGCTTCCAGCATATCTGCGGGAATTTCCGCTTTGTGATACTGTTTACCGTCTTCACTGTCGTAAATTTCAGCGTTCATCTCAACAAGGTCTACGATACCCTTAAAGGTATCTTCCTTGCCGATGGGAAGCTCGATAGGAACGGGATTTGCGGAAAGCCTCTCCCTCATCATATCGACGGCTCTCTGGAAGTTCGCGCCGTTTATGTCCATCTTGTTTACGTAAGCAATACGGGGAACTTTATATTTGTCCGCCTGACGCCATACCGTTTCGGACTGGGGCTCAACGCCGCCCTTGGCGCAGAAAGTAGCTACGGCGCCGTCCAGAACGCGGAGAGAACGCTCAACTTCAACGGTGAAGTCAACGTGTCCCGGCGTGTCGATAATGTTTATTCTGCACTCGTCCTTTTTGGTAAGACCGCTTCTTGTCCAGTGGCAGGTCGTTGCGGCGGAAGTAATCGTTATACCTCTCTCCTGTTCCTGTACCATCCAGTCCATAGTAGCCGAACCGTCGTGCGTTTCACCGATCTTATGATTAATACCGGTGTAATAAAGAATACGCTCGGTAGTGGTCGTCTTGCCCGCGTCGATGTGGGCCATAATACCGATGTTTCTTGTATGCAATAAATCGTAATCTCTTGCCATAACTT
>CAJUOY010000028.1 GCA_910588645.1 uncultured Christensenellaceae bacterium | reverse complement strand
TTAAAAATGAGAGGTAGTAGTATGATTGACGATACTCGACTCTATTGTTAAAATCATCCATTTTAGGGTTTGTTATTTTGACATAATAATCGGCGTGAATTTTAAGATCATTTAAAAATTCAAGATAAGTTTCTTCATTGCTTTTTATTTTGTCTTTGAACTTTGCGAATAGCTGTTTATAATTAGTCTTACCGTATTTTGCCGTCCAGAAATGATTGAAAAATACCGATAAATCTACGCCAGACGAACGCGAATAAAGCTTGTTTTTAATGTCACTCCAATATAATTTTGCCTCATCTGAGGGTTGTTCTCTTTTAACAACTGAAAAAATTTGGTTTTTTATGAGATCTATTTGGTCGAGGGATTTACCTTTGGCATTCAAAATCTCAAAAATCATATTTGCCTGATTTTTGTCTTGGGTACTGATCGCAATAATTACGCTGTTCAAAAGTTGATCGCGAAGAGCTTTAAGGATTTCGTCCGCTTCGAATTGTTTATGGAACTTTGTTTTAAAAAATTTTACCAATTTTCTACTATCGAGACGGGAGTTAAAATAGTCAACGGCTTTTTTAATATTCACCTCTTCATCAGAAACGGCCGTATCGTTTGTAGTATTTTCAGATTGTACGGTGTTCTGAAAATAAGGGTAGGGTGTTTCGTTGACAAGAACTGCATATTCTTCTCCGTTATCGTTGGTCGACATAATATAGGCCTGCGTCAGTTCCGCAAGTCTTGGTTGTCCTGCTTTTAAAAATGCCTTTCTGATGCACGACAAATAAATCGTTATAGTTGTAATTCTTTGTTGTCCGTCCACAACCTGCATAGATTTGCAATTTGCATCGGTAAAACTTCCGACAAATAGAGTTGAGCCCCAGAAATATTCACTTGTAATGAGGTTTCCGTTTTCATCAATACCTATACGGTTTATTATATCGTTAAAGAATTCTTCTAACTGTGTTTTTCCCAAGAAAATTCACGCTGGAAGCGCGGTATTTCATATATCTTTTTACTGCTTAAAAGAGTTGATATAGTCTTTTTGTCTGCATCGAAATTCATTTTTAACTCCTCATTTGTAAATATAACTTATTTTGAGTTGTAAGTCAAGAAAGTATTTTATAATTTTGATAGGATATAAAATACTAATACACATTTATATATACTTACTAATCAAATAAAAATGGAAAACTAAATAAAAATTTTTTATAAAAAAAATACAGAAATATTTTTGCTTTTTTAATTTATTTAGATAATTTGCCTATTTTGTGTCAAATTTAAGCGGTTAACGACATAAATATAAAGATAAGGAGAAATAATTATATGGAAGATACTCTTAACACAACGGAAACTAATGTTAAACAACCTACGGCAGAAGAGCTTTGCGGTTCAACAAACATTCTTGATACTATACATCTAAGAAATCTCGTAGAGGATCTTGCAAAACTCTATGGGACGACTGTAAGCACCAAGGTTGCTAAAGACTCTAAGATTGCTGCAGAAAAGAGACTAATAGAGGCAATTCGTGCCAATCTTGACCGCTATAACGGTTAAGATAAATAACTTAATTTAAACAAAAAAGTCGCTGTACTGAATTATTCAGCGGCTTTTTGTTTGTCAATAATATTTTTGTTAATTTTTATATAGATATATTACTTCAATGGCAAAGAAAAAAGCCTTCCGAAGAAGGCCGTTTTTCTTAAATTATGCTTTTCTTTTCGACCATTTATTGTGGCATAAAAAAAGCGGTCTCGTATGAGCCCGCTTTTTTATATTAAATTATAATGTTAAATTATAATGATTTGCATTGCTTTACTTCGTCATAGCTTCCTGAACGGCAACCGCAACGGCGACCGTTGCGCCGACCATCGGGTTGTTGCCCATTTCAAAAACACGTACCCAATCGTGTTTTTTTATGCTTTTTTGGCACTTTTTGTATGGTTTAAAGCCTTATTTACCCGATTATTTAGTCCTTATTGTTCATATAGGTACTAATTGTTTCTAATCGTTACTAAAGTTTGGGTACCAGAAAGATACCAGCTTATTAAGGGTAAATTTTGATAACACCCCAGATGCAAAAAAATACTACATTTTGCCTTACAAGTTATAATTATAACGGTTGAATTTATATAGACATTGTGTTATAATATTAATGAAAATATATATCCAATTAATTAATTTTTTAGTATATAGAAGCTGCAGAAGGTAAAAGTTGTTATGAATGGTATTGATTATATAAGTATTAATGAAGTTATAAAAGATATAAAAGAATTAATATGTTAATATTTTATATATCTTGATTGATAAATTTTTTGACCTGTTTCTTTTCTTTCTTTTTCTCGTTTTAATAATTCAGCAAATTCGTCATCTATTGAAACTGTACGAATAAATTTGTATTCAAGTAATTTAAACGTCCACGCTTTTGCTTGCTCATCCCAAAGTACTTGTCGTTTTATAGACACGATTTTATTTATTAAATCTATATCATCCCATATTAAAGCAAAGCATTCGCCTGGTCTTGCGCCTAATTTATAGGCGAACATCATAGGGAGATGTGTTGACGTTGTTTCGTGAAATCTTTTAAATATCTTATCAATTATCTCTGGTGATAAAACTTTTCTTTCCTTTTTAACAGGTTGAACCGGATCTGTTGATTTAGAATATTTTATATGAACGTTTTTCATCTGATTGTTTAATATCAATTTTGTTGCAACGGCGTAATCCAATGCTTTTTTCAATAAAAAGTTCAAAATGAATATGTGTCCTGTTTCTAAACCTTCGCTTGCTTTCTCATTAAAGAAATTTTGAAGAAGAGTGGAAGTTAAAGACTTTAATTTATATTTTCTGAATACAGGTTTTACATTCTTATTAATCAGGCGTATGTAATAATCAACCGTACTTTTCTTTCTACCGTTTTTTAAATCATTTTCATACCAAGTATTCAAAAACTCGATAAATAAGATATCAGACGGCTTAAATAAAAGACCGTTTTCTTTATATTCATTAAGTTTTTGTAATCCTGCTTCAATTGCTTGTTCTTTTGTTAAGAATCCGCTCTTAAAAATCTTTTTACGTATTCCGTTAATTCTTGGTCCTTCAAAATAATACTCCCAAGTTTTGCCGTGTAATCTTGTTCCGATATGTTCCATAAATTGCTCCTTAACCATAACTACGATTATAATTATAAAAATTTAATTGTTAACTCTATATAAATTTGCCACCCAAATTGAGACAAAAACAGATATCATAAAAAAGTCTTTGGATACCAAAATGGTGCCAGCTTTAAAACATTGTCTCAAAACGGGTGGCAAAAGGGCTTTCGTCCAATAAACGAAAGCCCTTAAAAATCTAAAATTAGATACAATTTGGAACAAAAAGTAACAATAAATTACTTCGTCATTGCTTCCTGTACGGCAACTGCAACGGCAACCGTTGCGCCAACCATCGGGTTGTTGCCCATACCGATGAGTCCCATCATTTCAACGTGAGCGGGAACGGAAGAGGAGCCTGCAAATTGAGCGTCCGAGTGCATACGGCCCATAGTATCGGTCATTCCGTAAGAAGAAGGTCCTGCCGCCATATTATCGGGATGCAAAGTTCTGCCGGTGCCGCCGCCTGAAGCAACCGAAAAATACTTCACGCCGTTTTCGTTACACCATTTTTTATAGGTGCCTGCAACGGGGTGCTGGAAGCGAGTGGGGTTAGTGGAGTTTCCCGTAATGGATACGGAAACGTTTTCCATCTTCATAATTGCAACGCCTTCGGGAACGTTGTCTGCTCCGTAGCATTTTACTTTAGCTCTTGCTCCGTCGGAGAACGCGACGCTGTCCGTTACCGTTACGGTTTCGGTATAGGGATCGAATTGCGTTCTGCAATAGGTGAAGCCGTTGATTCTCGAAATGATATAAGCTGCGTCTTTGCCGAGGCCGTTTAATATAACTCTCAAAGGCTTTACGCGGACTTTATTTGCATTTTCTGCGATTTTAATTGCGCCTTCAGCTGCCGCGAATGATTCATGTCCCGCGAGGAAGCAGAAACAATCTGTCTCTTCGGAGAGGAGCATAGAGCCGAGGTTTCCGTGTCCCAAACCGACTTTTCTGTTTTCGGCAACCGAGCCGGGGATACAGAAGCTCTGCAAACCGATACCGATTTTAGTAGCGGCTTCGCTTGCCTTTTTACATCCTGATTTAACTGCTATCGCCGCGCCTACGGTGTAAGCCCAGACTGCGTTTTCAAAGCAGATAGGCTGTGTGCCGCGGACGATTTTATCTACGTCGATTCCCTTTTTAAGGGTAATTTCCTTACATTCTTCAATGGATTTAATGCCGTATTCTTTCAATACGCCGAGGATCTTGGCCTCGCGTCTTTCATAACTTTCAAACAGAGCCATTAGTCAACCTCCTTATCCGTTCTGGGATCTATATGCTTGACGGCGCCGCTCTCTTTGGAGTATCTTCCGTAAGTGCCGATAGCTTTTTCGTAAGCTTCGTTGGGGGAGAGTCCTTTTTTGATGAAATCTGTCATCTTTCCGAGAGATACGAACTTATATCCGCATACTTCGTTGTTTTTATCGAGAGCTATTGCAATAACGTAACCTTCGGCCATTTCAAGGTATCTTACGCCCTTGAGCTTGGTGCCGTACATTGTGCCGACCTGCGAGCGAAGTCCCTTACCGAGATCTTCGAGTCCTGCGCCGATAGTAAGGCCGTCCTCGGAGAACGCAGACTGCGTTCTTCCGTATACGATTTGCAGGAACAGTTCGCGCATAGCCGTATTGATAGCGTCGCAAACAAGGTCTGTATTCAAGGCTTCCAGAATGGTTTTTCCGGGAAGTATTTCAGCGGCCATAGCGGCGGAGTGAGTCATACCCGAGCAACCGATAGTCTCAACAAGCGCTTCCTCGATTATACCGTCCTTGACGTTGAGCGAAAGCTTGCAAGCTCCCTGCTGGGGTGCGCACCAACCGATACCGTGCGTAAAGCCTTTGATGTCCTTGATTTCCTTTGCCTGCACCCAAAGTCCTTCTTCGGGAATGGGAGCGGGACCGTGTTCGAATCTTCCGGACACGCCCTTGGCAACGCAAATCATATTCTCAATATCTTTTGAATATTGCATTACAAATCCTCCAAAATATTTTTTTAAATTTATTGCGGTAGACAGTCGTTTTTTGTTTTTTTAAGATCGGACAAATCAACCGTAACCATTATAGCACGGCAAAACGGATTATTCAATCCAATTAGATAAAAAAATTACAAATTTTTCAATTTATAATTTAAAATAATGTTTACCGACCGTACAAAAATATTATAATAAAGGTGAACGAAAGTAAAAACCCGAGGTAAACAAGTTGCTCTGTCAGCGTTGTAAAAAAAATATAGCTACGGAACATTCCGTGGAGATTATAAACGGAGAAAGATTTGAAAGTCATCTTTGCTCCAAATGCAGTTTTGAATTAAACGGAAATCTGCAATCTGAAATAGACGACAATATGTGCGCCTGGCTGTTCGGCTCCTCAGCGCCCAAAAAGGTCTGTCCCGTATGCGGCACGACGTACTCAGACTATGAAAACTCCGGTCTATTGGGCTGTCCCAGTTGTTACGACGTGTTTAAGGATGAACTTATTCCCGCGATACGCGCTATTCATGGAAAAACGGTGCATGTAGGTAAAGCGGGAACGAATAAGGATGAAATGGGTTTGCACCGCAGATTGAAGAGCTTGCAGCAGCAGCTTGAAGCGGCCTTGCGCGAGAAGAGATTTGCCGATGCGGGGCGACTCAACAAAAGTATTTACGAAATTAATAAAAAACTGTTCGGGGGTGGCAATAATGACTGATTATTCAAAGATTGTCGTCTCTACAAGGGTAAGACTTGCGAGAAATCTCGAAGGATATCCGTTTCCATCGCACTTAAAAAGTGACAGGCAGGCTAAGGAAATAATCCGTCTCGTCACTTCGGCTTTGGCAAGATTGGATGAGTTTAAAATATATTATATGGACAAAATCACGGAAGCCGAGGCTGTTTCGTTAAAGGAAAATCATCTGATAAGTCCCAATCTCATATCCAACAATCGCTGTTCGGCCGTTCTTATAAACAGGGAAGAGAGCGTTTCCATAATGATAAACGAAGAGGATCATCTCAGGGAACAGTGTATAGTAAACGGTTTCGATTTGCGTATGGCATATGAAACCATGTCGGAGATTGACGGCCGTATATCCAACTCTATGAAGTTTGCTTACGATGAACAATTCGGTTACCTTACCGCTTGCCCGACAAACCTCGGTACGGGACTGCGCGCGTCGATTATGCTGTTTCTTCCCGCATTGACTATTAACGGCAAAATGCCCAGACTGATTAAGGATATTTCCCGTCTCGGACTGACTGTGCGCGGAATGTACGGTGAGGGCAGTCGCGCCGAAGGTTACATTTATCAGATCAGTAACGAGGTAACTTTGGGGGTTACCGAGGAAGAAATTCTTTCTCAGGTGCAAGAGATAGTCGGCAAAGTTTGCGTAATGGAACTTGCCGAACGCGAAATTTTGAAAACTGGAGCGGCGGCTCTCGATATAGAGGACGAGTGTCTTAGGGCTTACGGTATATTGACTAACTGCGCAAAACTGACTTCTGGAGAACTTACAAGTTACGCCGCCTGCGTAAAATTGGGTGCGTGCCTCGGCTATATCGGCTTGGACGACGTTTCCAGATTGGACGAGCTTTTAATTAAAATGCGTCCGTCGAATATAAACGAGTCCGCAGGTAGGACTCTCTCGTCTGCAGAAAGGGATGCTTACCGCGCCAAGTATACCGCCAAATATCTAAAAAAGCTTATTGAAAAGAAACAGTAACCTTAAATCAGGAGGTAAAAAATATGGATTTTATGAATAGATTGACAGATAATTTACAACAGGTCATAGTGCTTGCACAGGATGCTGCCGATGTTTACGGCAGCAGCTATATCGGCAGTGAGCACATTGTGCTTGCAATGTTGAACTGCGCTGATTGCACGGCCTGTAAAATTTTAACGTCCAGCGGAGTAAGCGAACCCGATTACCGCAAATATTTTGCGCGTTCTATCGATACCCGCTCCAATATAAATGGATTTACTCCCCGTACAAAGCATATGATACAGCGTGCTTTGGAAATATCGTTGGATACCGGCGACGACGGGCTTGCGGGAACCGAGCATATGTTGCTTGCTGTTTTGTCTTCAAACGACTGTCTTGCCGTACGTATACTTTACGCTCTCGGCGTAAATATGTCCAAATTGGCGGGCAAAACCGAACTTGCCGTCGAGGGCGGACAGGGAGCATTGGACGATGAGGATAATGATGATGAAATGCTTTCCTCGTTCGAGTCTTTGTTCAATCCCTCAAAACAGGGAAACCAGTCGAAGAAAGAGAGTAAGAGCGCGTCCTCGTTGGATAAAAACGTACTGCAATACGGCAGCGACCTTACTCAGAAGGCGCGGGAGGGGAAAATAGATCCCGTAATAGGCAGAAAGAAAGAGATAGATAAAATAATTCAGGTGCTTTCCAGAAGAACGAAAAACAATCCCGTTCTTATCGGCGAACCGGGCGTTGGTAAGTCGGCCGTAGTCGAGGGGCTCGCTCAGGCCATAGTAAAAAACGAAGTGCCCGATCTTTTGAAAAACAAAATTGTATTTTCGCTTGATCTTGCGGGTATGATTGCCGGGGCGAAGTATCGCGGTGATTTTGAAGAGAGACTTAAAAACGCGATAACCTCGATTAAGAACAGTGGAAACGTCATACTCTTTATCGATGAAATTCATCAGATAGTAGGCGCCGGCGCAACGTCCGAGGGCAATATGGACGCGGCTAATATTTTAAAACCCATGCTTGCCCGCGGCGAATTGCAGACGATAGGCGCAACCACCATAGAGGAGTACAGAAAGTATGTTGAAAAGGACGCGGCGCTGGAGAGAAGATTCACGCCCGTTCAGGTCGAAGAGCCGAGTATAGAGGACACAATATCCATATTAATGGGATTGAGGGATAAATACGAAGCTCATCATAAAGTAGTAATCACCGACGAGGCTATAGACGCAGCGGCAAATCTTTCCGACAGATATATAACGGATAGATTTCTTCCCGACAAAGCTATAGATCTCATCGACGAGGCGGCGTCTCGCGCGCGGCTTAATTCTCTTAAAAGCCCTAATGAGGTCAAAGAACTCGAGGATAAGTTAAAGAGACTGACGCTTGAAAAGAATAAGGCGGCAAAGAGCGAAAACTATCAGCAGGCGCAAAAACTCGTTGACGAAATGCTTGCCGTACAGGAACAGATTAACAAACTTAACAGCGAATGGAAAGGTGAAAAGCAAACGACGGCTCCCAATATAGGGGCAAATGAAATCGCAGATATCGTGAGCGGTTGGACGGGCGTTCCCGTAGTTAAGCTTACCGAGCAGGAGAGCGAAAAACTGCTTCATCTCGAAGAAAATCTTCATAAGCGGATAATAGGACAGGACGAAGCGGTGTCTGCCGTTTCCCGCGCGATCCGCCGCGCCCGCGCCGGTTTGAACGAGCCCAATAAACCTATAGGCAGTTTTATATTCGTAGGTCCTACGGGCGTAGGTAAAACCGATCTTGCAAAAGCTCTTGCGGAAGCTATGTTCGGCGACGAAAGACTTATGATAAGGCTGGATATGTCCGAATATATGGAAAAACATTCGGTATCCAAACTCATCGGCGCGCCTCCCGGATATATCGGATACGACGATGCGGCAGGCGGACAGCTTTCCGAGCGTGTTAGAAGAAAGCCCTATTCTGTAGTTTTGTTTGACGAAGTCGAAAAGGCTCACCCCGACGTATTTAACGTATTGTTGCAAATTCTTGACGACGGAAGACTGACGGACAGCAAGGGCAGAGTAGTAAATTTCAAGAACACCATAATCATTATGACTTCCAACGTCGGTGCAAGCAGAATTAAAAAGATGTCCAATTTCGGCTTTGCTTCGGGTGACGAGGCTGAAGCCGGTTACGACAATATGAAGGATAATATCAACGAGGCCTTGAAAGAACAGTTCAAACCCGAATTCCTAAACAGGCTTGACGACGTAATAATCTTCCGCAAACTTACCAAAGAGGAAGCCGGCGCAATCTGCCGTAAGATTATAGACGGATTGTCGGAAAGGCTCAAGGGCAGGGATATAACGCTAAAAATTTCGGACGCGGCAATGGATAAACTTCTCGACGAGGGCTACAACGATATGTACGGTGCAAGACCTCTGAAAAGAACGGTTCAGAAGCGCGTCGAGGACAGATTATCGGATGAAATTCTTGCCGGTCACATACTTGCGGGTGAAAAGGTTACGGTGGACGTAAACGAGGGCGAGTTTGTATTTCGCTCGGAAAAAAAGTAACTGTTAAAAATAATATTTAATAAAATTTACCCCTCTCTACTCACGGTAGAGAGGGGATTTTTAAAAGTAGAGATATTAATTTTGCGGTAGTGCAAGCAGTCGGCGGAAGTAGCGTTCGCCAGCGTCAAAGTAGGTTTACCTAGCTGATTTTTTGTATATAATTTTAAATGCGAGGTGAATTTTATGAAAAGTGCCGTAACTTATCCTTCGGGCAACGGTTATATTAAAAGCAAGCCCCTATATACAAAGGGGGAAGAAATTTTCAATGCTGTTTCGCATATCGCGGGCGGAGCTCTCGGTCTGGCGTTTTGGATTACGCTTTTGATTTTTGCTTATCCTGACGGCGCGTATATGGCGTCCGTTTCGGTTTTCGGTTTGAGCGTTGTCACGCTCTATACAATGAGCGCGCTCTACCATTTTCTGCCGGGCGGCACAGGCAAAAAAGTTTTCCGTATCTTCGATCATTGCACAATCTTTTTTCTTATTGCGGGAACGTATACGCCTTTTTGCGTTATCGCGCTCGGACTCTCTCCTGCCGGAATAGGTATTTTGGTTGCCGAGTGGGTAATGGCGATTTTGGGTATAACGGGCAATGCTATAGCGATGAACAACAGGGCGGTAAAGGCCGTCTCAATGATATTTTATTGTGCAATGGGGTGGCTTATACTCGCCGCGTTCGGCGAACTGCTTGCTAATATTCCGCTTTCATCGTTCAACACTTTGCTTGCGGGCGGGTTGGCGTATACTTTCGGAATAGCGTTTTACGCCCTCGGTAAGAGGGTCAGATATTTTCATTCCGTATGGCATCTTTTCGATATAGCCGGCACGGCTTTGCAGTTTGTAAGCATCCTGCTCATACTTATTTAGGTATATATTGTGTTTAAAAGTGTATTTTAACTATATATTGTGTTTTTTAGAAAATTTTTGATCTATATTTTGTGTTTTTTGATATTCTACAATAGGTTTGTTAATTGACAAGCCTATTTTATTTTTAATCAAA
>CAJUOY010000027.1 GCA_910588645.1 uncultured Christensenellaceae bacterium | reverse complement strand
CGTCGGGCTTTCGCTTATGAGCGGCTCTATGTCGGACTTTTCCGAGCTGGAGGAGGTGAAAAGCTTCCTTGCAATCTTTAAAAATCCGTTTTTGCTTGTGCTTATAGGCGCCGTTTTAACGGCCGTTGTGCAAAGCTCGTCGGTTATGACGTCAATGGCAATAACCATGGTCGTTACGGGGCTTATATCGCTGAATCAGGGCATTTATATTACAATGGGCAGTAATATAGGTACATGCGTAACCGCGCTGATTGCCGGACTTACAAGCACCAAAAACGCAAAGCGCACCGCGCTTATTCACCTTATTTTCAACGTCAGCGGCGTAATCGTGTTTATTATAATCGGGCTGTTTATGAGCATAGGCGGAATAGATTACGGCTTTATCTTCGGCAAAATGTTCCCGCATACGCCGCAGCTGCAGCTTTCTATGTTCCATACGGTATTCAATGTTATAACGGTAATTATAGTGCTTCCGCTTACCAATCTGCTTGTTAAGCTGGTTACAAAAATGGTTCCCGACAAAAAGGATAAAAACGCCGTGCCGGAGGGGCCGCGCTTCAGCTTTGTTGAGGAGCATATGCTGCGCACTCCGCCCATAGCAGTTCAGCAGATTAAAAACGAAATTATTCAGATGGCGGATACGGCTATGCTTAACTTTAACGCCGCGTGCGAGGTTGTCAGCACGCTGAATTACGAGCATATAGCGCTATTCCGCGCACGGGAAAATCAGTTAAACTTCCTGAATAAGGAGCTTGTGCGGTTTATCGTGAGGCTGTTGAAGGAGGACCTTAACGAAAAGGACAGAATTTACTTGTCCGCGGCAATACGCTCGGTGTCCGATTTGGAGCGCGTCGGCGACTATGCAGAGAATATCGTCGAGTATGCAGACAAGCTTAAAGAGGCGGACGGTAGCTTTTCGGAAAAAGCAGTCGCCGAAATAGACGAGTTAAAGACTTTGATACAAAAGCTGTATACCGAGGTCTTGAAGGCTTATTCCGAAGGGGATAAGAGCGCGTTGCAAAGGGCGCTTGCGGTTGAGGAGGAGGTTGACCGCGTAACCGAAGGTATGATGCAAAGCCATATAGAAAGGCTTAGCGCGGGCGAGTGCACCGCGGACGTCGGGGCGCAGTATCTGTCGTTTTCGGCCAATGCGGAAAGAATAGCCGACCACTTTATCAACGTTGCCAAAACCATAACCGCGCACTTGTAAATTTTGAGTATAAACAAAAGCGAGGAGATTTTTATATAAAAATCTCCTCGCTTTTTGGTGACCCGTACGGGAATCGAACCCATGTTACCACCGTGAAAGGGTGATGTCTTAACCGCTTGACCAACGGGCCGGTCAAAACCTCGTGCTTTAAGCGCAAGGCAAATATGAATTAAATGCTTTTAAGCAATAATTATCTTTGGTAGCGACGGGTGGATTCGAACCGCCGACCTGCCGGGTATGAACCGGCCGCTATAGACCAACTAAGCTACGTCGCCATAATCCCCGATGGGGAAAATTTGGTTGCGGGGGCGGGATTCGAACCTCGCGACCTCCGGGTTATGAGCCCGACGAGCTACCTAGCTGCTCTACCCCGCGATATACTGCCTCAATCAAGGCTTTTTTATTCTATTAAATAAAATTCCATTTGTCAACCGTTTTTGGGCGTTTTAAAAAATTTATTTTAATAACTTGCAACAAATTAAAGGGTATGCTATAATTGTGCTTATGAAACCCGAGCTGACAAAATATTCCGGTATGAAGATCTGTGTGGCCGTTTCCGGCGGTAAGGATTCAATGGCGCTTCTTCATTATATGCAAGCTAATTGCAATGAGTACAATATAACGCTTTCCGCGTTGAATTGCGATCATATGATCCGCGGCGAAGCTTCGGCTCGTGACAGCGCTTTTGTAAAGGAATATTGCTCGGCCAACAAAATCCCGCTTTTATTTTTCAGACGTTCGGGGGGAATAAGCGCCGATGAAAACGCCGCCCGAAAATGGCGCAGGGAATGTTACGCTCTTGCCGTTGCTGATATAAATTCCGCTAATAATGATCTATCGTTTGAAATATATACCGAGAACGGAATATGGACTGGGGCGGACGCGGTTGCTACCGCTCATCACCTTAACGATAATTCCGAGACTGTATTATTTAATCTGTCGAGGGGGAGCGCATTATCGGGGCTGTGCGGTATACGCGATTCGCAACTCGGCGGTTGCCGTATAATTCATCCTTTGTTAAATTGCTTGCGTGAAGAAATAGACGCATATGTTTTGGAAAATTCGGTGCCGTATGTTGAGGACGAAACGAATTTATCCGATCGCTATACGCGTAACAAAATTCGTTTGAATATTCTCCCCGACCTCGAACGGGCTGTGCCCGGCGCGATAAAAAATATCAGCCGTTTTTCCGCCCGAGCCGCCGAGGACGAGGAGTACTTTGATAAAATTATTATAAGATCAGGTTTATTGTCGGAAGAAAGCGACGGTTGCGCCCTTTCTTTTTGCAAAGAGCGTGCGATATTTAAGCGCGCGGCGCTTAAAGCTATTAAATTTTTCGGCAATAAAATCGACTATACCGCCGATCACTTTGACAGACTTTACGAACTCCAATTTGCGGATTTGGGGAAGAAGTTCTGTTTTCTCGGATTGGAAGTTATTAAGGAGGATAAAAAAATTGTATTTTATCCTTCGGAGCAAAACGATAAAAAATTTTGCGGAGTGCCTTTCAATTCTTATGTCTCCGGAAAAAAACATTCTTATTGCGGAGAACTACTGTTTATAACAAATTCGGAAGCGGATTTTGATAAAAGTACGCTGTGTTTAAGAAATGATGAGGGTTACCGCGTTCCCGGTAAATTGCGTATTTTAAGGTTTGACTTGGACGCGATACCGTCAACGGCGCAGGTACGCTTTATGGAGAGGGGCGACAGGTTCACAAAATTCGGCGGCGGTACAAAAAATCTCGGTGATTATTTTACCGATAAAAAAATACCGCAGAGACGGAGAAAGACAATTCCGCTTGTTGCCGACGGCAACGATATACTTATAGTCGGCGGGATGGAAATTTCCGACAAAGTAAAGATAACCGACAAAACCGTGCGGAATGCGTATGTCGTCTGTGCGGATAAAAGGCCTTAATATGACTTACGATTTATTTGATCTCAACGGCAACGAGAACGTTGCCAAGCCGCTTGCCGAGCGTATGCGCGCCAATAACTTAAACGATTTTATCGGCCAGACGCATATAGTTGCGGAAGGTTCGCTCTTGCGCCGCGCAATTTCTTTGGACAGGCTTGGGAGCTGTATTTTTTGGGGCCCTCCCGGAACCGGCAAGACCACGCTTGCGAATATCATCGCTTCCACGACTCACGGTGAATTTATTAAATTGAACGCCGTACAGGCCGGCGTTGCCGACGTAAAAAAAGCGGTGGAGCAGGCCCGTGACAATCTCAAAATGTACAACAGGCGCACTTATCTTATGCTTGACGAGTGCCACCGTTTTAATAAGACTCAGTCCGATTCACTTTTGCCCGCGATAGAACAGGGCACGATAATTTTTATAGGTTCTACTACGGAAAATCCGTTTGCCTCTATGACGCCCGCAATAGTTTCGCGTTGCAGAGTTTTCGAGTTCAAGCGTCTTTCCGTTGCGGAAATCCGCGGAGCGCTCGAAAAGGCTTTAAAAGATAAGCGCAGGGGATTGGGCGAATATTCCGCAAAGTTATCCGAAGAAGCCTTGGAACATATCTCGCGTACTGCGGGCGGCGATCTTAGAACGGCTTATAACGCTTTGGAGCTTGCCGTATTGACTACCCCGCCCCAATCGGACGGCAGTGTCGAGGTCACTCTTGCGGATGCCGAACAATCTATCCAACAAAAGGCGCTTTCATACAACGAGGACGCGTTTTACGACTATCTTTCTGCATTTTGCAAATCTCTTCGCGGAAGTGATTCCAATGCCGCGCTGTACTACGCAATGCGTCTTATCGAGGGTGGTTGCGATCCGATGATTGTTGCTCGCAGATTGGTAATTCACTCCTCCGAGGACGTGGGTATGTCCGATCCTAATGCTTTGGTGGTTGCAACTTCCGCAATGTATGCGCTTGAAAAGACAGGTTACCCCGAAGGAATAATTCCCCTTTCAAACGCTATAATCTACGTGTGCGAAGCCCCCAAGAGCAATTCGGTAATTGCCGCAATGGATGCCGCCAAACGCGACGCGCGCGAAGTGCGCGACGACGACGGTGTTCCGCCCTATCTTAAAGACAATACCTTCGGCGACGGAGCGACAAAGGCTCAAAGCCGCGTATACAAGTATCCCCACGATTTCCCCGGCGGGTACGTGGACCAACAGTATCTTCCTGAAAAACTTAAAGGCAAAGTTTATTACAGACCGTCTGATTACGGTTATGAAAAGACTGTTAAGGAAATCCGCATAAAAAAAGGCAAGCGGGATTAATAACGCGTGCCTCTATATAATAATAATGATATAAAAACAGAGTCCCCGTCCGTGGCATTTTTAAGCCACGGACGGGGATATTTTTTGTGTTATTGGTTTGATTTTTCGATATATATCCCCAAAAAACCGTATAAAATACGGAAAAATCAGGAAAAAGAATGAAATTACTTTAATTTACTTGTAATATTATTATAATAGTGATATATTAAAAATGTATATTGTCCGCAGTATAACTTTTTGCGTGTGCAAAAATGAAAACAAAAAAAGGAAGTATTTATATCAAGGGTATATCGTAAATATATACAGCGATAAAACCGAATAGGCGAACTATGAAAGATAAAAATATTGAGAATAAGGTTTCGGCTTCGTCCGAAAACCTGAGGGGTACCCCTCAGTCCGCTGTGCGGACTGAAAAACCTTTAACGGTAAGAAAAAATTGGCTGAGAACACTCGGCATAATTTTGTGCGCGGCGGCGTTGACGCTGGGCATAGTTTTCGGCGTAGGCAATATTTTCAAGACCGAAGATGATTTTAAGATTTACGCGGCAAACGAACAGGCCGCGGCGGACTGGGTAAAGGCGGTAGGCGACAGTCTTGCCGATAGTACCGGGGCTACGTATACCGTAAGGCTTGAAGCCGATTGGGGTGCGGAAGGCGAATCATTCGGTTCAGGCACGGGTTATACAAACGGTGCGTTATACATACCTGCGGGCGCTAAAATCGAGCTTGATTTAAACGGCCATACTTTAAGCAGAAATTTATCTACGTCTAAATCGAACGGCTATGTAATAAATGTTGCCGGTCAGTTTACTTTAAAGGATACTTCCGGTACTCAGCTTGGAATGGTGACCGGCGGATATAATGCTAATGTAAGTTCTGGCGGCGGTGTCTTTGTTAACAATGGCGGAGTATTTAATTTCATAGGCGGCAACGTTGCCAATAATACGAATTCCGCATCAGATAATACCGGCGCAGGCGGAGTTTTTATAGGCCAAAATAGTACGCTGAATATGTACGAAGGCGCCAAAATTTCCGGCAACAGCGGTACAGGGTTATCGTGCATGAATAATTCACACATAACTATTTCCGGAGGAACTGTTACTGGAAACAGTTCCAGAAGATACGCAGGAGGAATAGTCTTTTCGTATACAAGCGCCAATGTTTCTAATCTTACCGTTTCAAATAATGTATTATTGAGTACATCTACAGAAAGTTGGCACGTTGCAGGTATTTATGCAACAAAGTCTACGATAAATATGACAAACTGTACTATCACGGGCAACGTTTCGCAAGCAACTAATAATGCGGATGATGCCGGTGCAATTTGGATATATAACTACTCTAATTTAACGTTGGATAATTGCTATATAGCCGAAAACACTTCCGTAAAAGGAGTGGGCGGAATTTTAACGAAATCTACATTATTAATAAAAAATTGTGTAGTATCGGCAAATCAAGGCGTATACGGCGGCCTTTTTTATGATCAAAATAATCATGATGTCAACGAATATATACAAAATTGCACGATTCAGGACAATATCGGTACAAAGGCCGGAGCAATATATGTTCAAACTTCAAACATAAATCTTACTTTAACCGATACTGCAATTACGGATAATGTAGGTCCTTATGCGATAACGTATTATGTAAGCACCAGTTATACAATAAACTTTAAAGTCGGCGGAGCAACCAAAATATGCAATAATAAAACTGCCGGTAATGTTGAAAGTAATTTTTTACTTAATTATTCCCATACGATAGCTGTAATTTCTCCTTTGACTACGGACGCAAGGATAGGCGTAACGCGTGATACTACGGGACGGCTTACCGTGGGTTACGGCGTACATAATTCCTCTGACGATCCGGCAACTCATTTCTTTGCTGATCGTGCCGTTTGTGACGTTGATGAAATGCAGGTATCCGTTTCCGGAGGAGGTACCCAAAAGGAAGCTAAATATTTGGATTTAACACCGCGCGGAGAGTGGGAGACTGCCGTTAAAAACAGCCTTGCAAACAACGGCAACCAGTACACTGCGGTACTTTATAGGGACTGGAACGCCGATTCATCCGGTTTTTTCGGTAAATTAACAGATTGTTATTCATCAGGAGCTTTGAATGTTCCTAAGGGCACAAACATTGTGCTCGATCTCAACGGGCACACGTTAAACCGCGGACTTACCAGTGCAAAAAGCAATGGAGCTGTTATAAAAGTTCAAGGTACGCTTACTATCCGTGACAGTTCGGCGCCAAATTTAAACGGCACCGGCGGCACGGGCAAAATTTCCGGCGGATACGATTATACAGGCGGAACCAGTACTTCAAGTTCTGCAATTTCATTCTCCGGCGGACACTGCATATTTGAGAGCGGCTCTATTACGAATAATAATGGAGATTATATCGTAAACGCCAATGGTAACGCGACTTTCGAGATGAAGGGAGGTAGCATAAACGGCAATACGGCAAGAGGGAGTATCATAATAGCGTATCATAGCGGTAGCGTTTTAATAACCGGCGGTGAAATATGCGATAATATTTTTTATGAGTATTTCTTTTGTTCGGAGTCTTCTTCACCTTTAAAAGTCATTGGTTCTTTGGGTAATCCTATTAATGTAAAAAATAATACTTGTACTGGAAGCAACGGGTATTTGGCACTTAATTATACAGGTAAACAATCCCAATTCGAATATGTAAATTTTATCGAAAATAAATCCGAAAAACCGTTTTCTTACTTTTTTAACTCCGGACAAGGCGGTGTAATGACGGTTAAAAACTGTATAGTAAGCAAGCAAGATGCAGCTCAATATTTTGTCGGAACTGGTCAAAACGGAACTACGAATTTAGTAAACGTTACTTTTTCTGAAAACAAGTGTAACTATTATGCCTTTAGTTCTTATCAGACGGGACATTTAAACTATACGGGCGGCGAGTTTAAAAATAATACCATTGACAGCATTACGGAAGGTTATCAGTACTTAGACGCCAAGTTTAAAGACGTTGAATTTTCGGGCAATACATGTACAAGCACAAGCTACGGCGCTTTTAAAATCGAAAACGGGGCAAATATGTCTTTTACCGGTTGTACCATAAGCGACAATAGCATCGCTTCGTCAGCGCTGTTTCAGGTAAAGATGTCATACGACTTTAACGTCACTGATTGTATTATAACCGGCAACAGATTTTCGTCGAGCGGCGGAAGTCTATTGAGCGTACAAAATTCAATAAACGTTACTTTCAGCGGCTGTGAAATTAAAAATAACGTTACGGGTACGTCGGCTAACACAATTAATTTTTACGGAACGCTCAACCTTATAGACACGCAAATTACAGGCAATACGGGCGTTCACGCCGTATACGTGCCTGCGTCGGGACGAACGCTTAATATAGGCGGAAACACTGTAATTTACGATAATAGAAATTCCGCGGGGGTACAGAATAACCTTTACTTTGCATCTGCGGGCGGCATTATCAATATTACTAAGGCTCTCGGCGCGGATACTAAAATAGGCGTCTACCGCAACGGCGCGGGTAAGCTAACAAAGGGCTACGGTCTGTATCATACCGAACACCCTTGGGACACCGCAAAATTCGTAAACGAATGCACGGGTTGCGGAACGGGAACAGAAGGAGAGGGCGACACATACGAGGCGGCCACTATCTCTTACGATCCCGTTACGCAGTGGGAGTATGCTGTACTTTCAAGCCTTGCGGACAACGGCAACCCCTACGTTGCCACGATGTATTCGGATTGGACGGCAACTTCAGGCAGTTTCGGTACAAGATCAAACTGTTATATGGGCGGTTCGCTTTACGTACCTGTCGGGGCAAACGTAATTCTCGATCTTAACGGACATACTATAAACCGCGGACTTACAAGTTATCGTTCCGACGGTCAGGTCATAGAAGTGCGCGGAACTCTGACAATCCGTGACAGCTCGGCAACAAATGCCGACGGCACTGGCGGCACAGGTAAAATAACGGGCGGATATTCCTCTAATTACGCCGGCGGTATATATTTGGCTCAGGGGACGCTTAACCTTGAAAGCGGAAATATAACGGGTAATAAAGGTCATACTTCAAGCCAAATCGCGGGTGGAATTTTAAGCGCAACGGGAGCAAACTTAAATATTAAGGGCGGCGCGATCACAAATAACGTTACGGCAAGTACGTCTGACGCGGGCGGAGGAATTACCGTACAGGGACAGATCAATATGACCGGCGGCGTTATTTCGGGCAATCAAGGGCCCTTGGCGTCTGCTATATTCTGGGCTAACGTCTGCGCGGGTAAACCGCAGATTATTTCCAACGCGGTTATTTCAGGGAATAACGGCGCGGGTGCGGTGTTTACTACCGGTGGCCCGTCAAGTAAATTGACGTTAAGTATTTCCAATACGACGTTTTCCGGCAATACGACGACAAATTACGGAATGTTTTATATGACTAACAATTCCGTAATGGATCTTGACAGCTGTACTTTTGAAAACAATACCGGTAAATCCGGTTACGGAATGATACAGTGTCACGGCACGTACAGCGGTCTTAAAATGACCAACTGCGTGTTGCAGGGCAACCGTGATTTTATTGCCGTGGTATATTCCGTGGGCCGTGATTCCGTATTGGAAATTACGGACAGCTACATACAGGACAATACTTGTTCCGTTACAGGCGCTATCGCAATAAATAATGCTTCGTCAAAACTCACTATAACGGGCGGTGAAGTATCGGGCAATACCAGGGCCAGCACGAATACGAGTGAATCTATTTGGGGAACGATTTATTCCAACGGCACGCTTATAATGGACGACGTTACCGTAAGTAACAATGTATGCGCTTATACTTCGGGTATATACGTTTACGGTAGTACGGCAACTTTGACTAATTGTCGCATAACGGGTAACGTTTCAAGTGACACTACGGCCGGTACGAGCGGCTTCAACGTAAAAAATGCCAGCGCAACTTTAACGGGCTGTACAATATCCGGTAACACTGCAGTTAGCGTTGTATATGTAAGCTATGAGTCTGCGATACTTAATTTGGTAGACTGTTTAATAGAGGATAATACGGCAACTTCGGGGACGGGACAATACGGAGTTGTGGATGTTCAGTCTACAGGTGTTTTAAATATAACCGATACAAGGATAGTAAATAATACTTCGGCTGCTGCTGTTGTACAAGTAAAACATAAACTTACAGCTAACGGACTGGAAGTCACGGGCAATACGGGCACTGCGGGAATAAATCTTACTTCAATGGCTAATTTCAGCGTACAGGGCAAACTGTTAATAACAAACAATAAGACTTCCGGCAATGCGTTAAGCAATATACGCTTTGCGGACGGCGGTACGGCAATAAAAATAACCGGTGAACTTACAGCGGGTAGCGCGGCGGGTATCAGCCGTACGCAGGTAGGCGCGTTTACGTCGGGTTTCGGCTTGCACAACACCAAGCTTGCAACTGAGATCTTCACCGCGGACAGTACTGCAGGCGGAATAGAACTTATCAATATCGGCGAGGGCGAGGCGTTGGAAGGCGCAATACTCTCTCACGATCCCAACGATATGTGGGTATTTGCCGTAACAATGTCCCTGTCGAAAAACGGTGCGCCTTACGAATGTAATTTAAGTTACGGCGATATGGTCGCAACCAACGGCAGTTTCGGCACAACCGCAAACTGCTATGTAAACGGCGCGTTGCTTGTCCCCAAGGGCGCGCACGTAATATTGCAGCTTAGCGGAAACAAAGTAGACCGTGCGTTAACTTCTGCTCGCGCCTACGGCTACGTAATAAACGTACAGGGAACTTTAACTATCCGTGACAGTTCTGCAACGAATGCAAACGGCACGGGCGGCACTGGCACTATAACGGGCGGTTTTAACAGCAGTTCCTCAGCTGCCGGAGCTATATACGTCAATAACGGCGGCGTAGTCAACTTTGAGTCGGGCAATATATCTGGTAATCGTGCCAGCAACTATCAAGTAATTTATACATCTACCGATTCACCGTTCAATATGTCGGGCGGCGCCATAACGGGAAATACTGCATCTAAAGGTTATATATTGTCTGCAAACGGTGCTTTGAATATCACGGGCGGTGAGATAACCGGCAACACCGGATATAATGGTATTGTATATGTAACTCAAAATAGCACAGGCAGTATATCGAATTGCACTATCTCGGAGAACATCGTTACTAATCATTCAATATTAAAGATAGACGGCGATAATCCCTTTACGATTTCAAACAGTACTATTAGCGATAATAAGGGAACTTATATTTTCTACAATTCAAATAATAATTGTACTATAAGCGAATGCATGATAACCGGCAATGAAATGACCGCGACGGGAGAGTTCGGTACCGTTTATTCAAATTCGGGGACTATGGTTATCAGCGGCACGGAAATTAGCGGGAATAAAAGTAAGTCTTATTGCAGCGGATTGTTTTTTGCCGGCACCACGCTCAGTATGACGGATTGTACTGTAAGCAATAATATCGGCGGAGATGTCGGTGGCATCTATCTGAGATTTGGTACTATTGTTATAACTAACGTTGATATAATTGGAAATTCGGCTGTAAATGTGGGAGGATTATATTCGAGTTCAGGCTGTACGA
>CAJUOY010000026.1 GCA_910588645.1 uncultured Christensenellaceae bacterium | reverse complement strand
AAAAAAAGAAAATTGCAAACCCTTTTTGGATTTGCAACAAATATAAAACTTTACATTATTTGGTAAAGAAATGAAAAATATCGCATTTTACTTGACTTTTCGGACTGTTTGAATGATAATAAAAATGTATAATTATATACTGGATAACGGCGCATATGCGCAAAGGTATGGGTATTATGGCTAAGATAAAAAAGGTGCTTACATTTTTCATTTTTGCGTTTATAACGGCGGCGGCAATGACCGCAGGCGTTATAATGCAGACTTCCGACGGCGGGTTCGCCAGTGCGGAGGCCGACGAAAATATCATTGTCTTTAATGCGGAAACCGATTTCGTCATTACGGAAGGAACGCTGACGGGACTCAGCGAAAGTGCGGTAAACTCGATAAATACGGGTACTTATACCGGCTACTCGATAGAAATACCGTCGGGAGTTGTTTCGATTGCGGCAAACGCGAATTTCGAAAGTAAGATCGACAAGCTCGTTTCGCTAAAAATTCCGAATACCGTAACTTCCATAGGCGACAGAGCTTTTTATAATTGTCAAAATCTCGCTACGGATAAAATCGTATTCGAAAACGACGGGGCGGAAGATCTTTCAATCGGAGCGGAAAGTTTTTCGGCGCCTATAAACACGGGTTCGAAATTTACGCTTCATCTTCCCGACAGGCTTAATTCGTTGGGCGACGGCGCATTCAACCGCGGCGATCTCGGTTACGTATACCTTCCCATGGACGTAAATTATGCGACGGGTGGCAGCACGTTTTTCAATTCCGACGCAATTCTTATTTTTGCGGATGTTAAGGCTTACGAACAGAACTTTACAAGAGCAGAACTTTCCGCCCACGCGGCAAATATGACCTATCCCGTAAAGATTACCTTCCAACCGGGCGTAGGCAGCTCTATTGAAGAGACTCATTTCTATAACAAATCTTACAATCACTTCGTTGACGATAATGGCGATTGTACATATGTTTCTGATGCGGCTTTCCCTTTGCAGGACGGATATTCCGTCAGCGTTTGGTACGATACTTTGTCCTATTCTTCGGCAAGCGCCAAGCCTCTCACCATTGCGGGATTAAATGCTAAGTTAAAAGATAAATCTCTTTTGGAGACTTCGTTCTACAATATAGAGTTATATGCAAAATATATCGACCAGTACATATATAACGACGATATAAACGATCCCGGTCTGCCTATTTTAAAACTTAAAGATCTCAAATTCGACGGCAAGACGGAGTTTGCTATCGATAAAGTTTCAACTCTGTTCGAGTTGAACGACGCAGACGGTTATTTCAATACCTATACCGGCAACATTGACGACGACTATTATATTTCTCTTTGCTATATGAACGGTCACACCGTTACTTCCATAAAGGATGCAGGCGACTATATTTTACAAGTCAACGTAAAGAATCCCGCCCGCTTCGGCGAATGGGAGAACCCTCTGGAGTTCGACCTTTCCGTGGAAAAGACGGTAATAGACCTTTCCGTTTACGATAATCTCCACTGGCAGGTACAGGAGTACAGCGGCGAACTTTTGGACGCAACGCTGTTCGACTACGTGTACAACCTTGAAGACAAGGCTTTGGAGCTATATCATTATTATTCGCTTTCCGGCCTTGATACGCCTCCCAATCCCGATTGGATAAATTTTAAACTTAACGATACCCTCGTTGTCAGCCGTTCGGTAGTTTATTACCGTGATAAGGGTTATACCCTGGGCATAACAAGCGCATTTTCGGATGTGTTCAAAATCAGCAATATAAGCGGCAACAATAAGACCGAGCCCGGTAAATACCGCGCAAGAATTGTTCTTCAACCAGGCGATAACTATAGATTTGTATTGCCCGAAGGCGCAACTTCTACGACTTTGCCTTCGCGCAGTATGAATATTACAATAACCAAAACGGGCGACGGCAACGGCTATCCCGCAGGTTATGCGATTATTGAAAAGGACTGGTACATTGTAAACAACGACAAGGCCGTACTCAACGAACAGAACAGTATCGATCTTCAAAAGGAAGTGGAGTTTACTATTCCTTCCTGGCAGTTCGGCGACGACGTGTATATTCCGAGACCGAGATTACAGCACGGCGATTTCAACTATACTTACGATATTTCCCTTAACGGTGAAAACATTGACAGAAACGTTCCCAGTTCTGATTGGGGAAAATACATAAACAAATTTATGCCTGCGGGTAAATATACCGTTACGATCAACGCCGCGGCGGTACACGTGGGAACGCATACTCACTGGTGGAACGGTGTAGAGCATGGCAGCGTGGGCGATTCCAACTTCGATTACGCCGCGTTCAGTATGCCCTATGATTTCCGCGTAAGCGAAGGCGTCTTGAGGATACGCGACAACGACCGCGTAGGTACGCATATCCCCAGCCCCATAAACATTGCAAACCTTAAAAACCGTCAAAATGCGGAGTTCTTCGCTTATATCGAGGGCGGCTCTCTCGGTGGGATATGGCAGGGAGACAGGTATCTCAACGGTACTTATTACAACCGCGCCGGCGTGGATTTGTCCGTAAACGGCAACAGCAACGATATCGTAGGCAAGATACAAGAAATCAAGCAGGGCCTTGCTGGTACTTACTGGATCGAGCGTTTTGACGAATACTATGAGGAAACGCCCACTTACAAATATAATCTTGCAAGAATGTACAACGTAGAATACTTTACGGCGGACGACGCCAAGTGGGACGAGTACATAACTACCCCGGGCGAGTATCGCGTTTACTACGTTGCAAGCCTTAAAAACTTTGCTTCCGATCCCGTACTTTCCAACGATCGTTATGAAAAATATTACACTCTTACGCTCTATTCGGAAGTGCAGGCGCCGCAGCTTAACAGAACGGACTACATTTACACTGGTCTTGACATTACCGTGCAATATACTGCGGACGTTCTTACAGACGAGCTTTTGTATCTGATTTCGGGCAACGTTAATACCGAAGCAGGCACGTACAACGCGACTTTCACACTTGCGGACAAAACTCATTACAGATGGGTGCAGAGCGGCAATAAGTTCGACGCCGACGGCAACCTCGTTATTCCTTACGTAATAAACCCTGCGGAAGTGCAAATTCCCGTGCTTCCCGGTATGAACTACGTTGGACAGGAAATAGTGGCAAGCACAAATATAGAGCTTGATTTAAACGGCAGACCTGTCTATACGGTAAAGGACCTTGGCACTAACGACAACGTAAATATCGTAGAGAACAGAATTATTATGACTTATACCGAAGTCGGCGAGTATTCTATCGAGCTTGTTCTCAACGATACGCGCAACTATGTGTGGGCGGGAAACAGTTCAGCCGACGGCGTTGCCGTAATGTATCTCAATATAATCAAGGGCAACAATTCCTGGCTTTCCGAAATCGACGTTATCCCTTGGGAATGGCACGAGTTCAACGCGGCTAAAAATTTAATAACCGCCCGTGTGCGCGAGGGAAATATATTATTCCGTATTACCGACCTTTCCGGCCGAGTATTGTCGGGGCTTGACGATTTCACTCTCGACAGTCAGGGAAGAGTAACGGAAGACGTTGCGGAAGCTCTCAACGAACTTCCCGTCGGCTCATACAATTTATGCGGCCGCGTTGATGAGACGAATAATTACTTTGCGCTCGGCGAGGACAGTTACCGCTTTGAAATTCAGCCCGCAAACAACGTATGGTTAAATTCCCCCAACGTGATCCGTTGGAGATGGCGTGAATTCGATCCCGACTACAATCTGTTTTCGGCAGAAGCGAAGTACGGCGACGTAACTTTCTCCGTCATAAAGGACGGCAAACCGGTTGAGGGCCTCAGGAATTTCTCCTCTCACAGGGACGTTGCGGAAAAGCTTAACGCTCTTGACGCCGGTCTCTACGGCTTTATCGCGCACGTGCGCGAGGATGTAGACGGCAATTACAATGAACTTACCACGTCGTTCTCGTTCAACGTAATGCAGGCGACTAACTATTGGGTAAGTACGCCCAATATTATCCGCTGGGTGCTGTACAGGTATGATGAAGAAGTAAATAAGATAACAGCCGAACCCCGTTACGGCGGCATAGTCACTTTCGGCATTTTAAAGGACGGCGAGCCTGTCAAAGGACTTGAAAGCTTCACCGCCGCCGAGGCTACAACGCCCGCGGTTACCGAACTTCTTAAAGATCTCGGAGGCGGCTCTTACGAGCTTACAGCCCGTGTAAACGGCAACGATAACTTTACGGGTTTGGATTCTACCGTTAAGTTTACGGTATTGCTTCCCGATAACTATTGGTTGCAGGTTCCCAACATTATACGTTGGACCTGGCAGGAGTTTGATCCCGACTACAACGTAATAAGCGCGGTTCCCGCTTTCGGCGATGAAGGTGACGTTAAATTCAGTATACTTAAAGACGGTTTGACCGTATCCGGTTTATATCGTTTCTCAACCGTTGACCAGTACGTAAGCGCGGCTTTAAATTCTCTCGACGTGGGCGAATACGTGCTTCGTTCCGAACTTGCTGAAACAGAAACCGCGGCAGAGCTTATAATGGACGTTACATTCAACGTAATGCGCGCAACCAACGTCTGGATACAGACGCCTAATATAGCGCGTTGGATAGCGGGTGAAGAACATCCCAGCCAACCCACCGGTCAATCTAAATACGGTATTCCCGAGTTCCGTATCTATACGATAACCGAAGCAGGCGGCCTTGGAGAAACGGTTTACGACAGTAAAGAAAATATCGACCTTCTCGAAGAGATCGGCGCGGGCTGGTACAAACTTGTAGTCAACGTTGAGGGCGCGGAAAATTACACCGGTCTCAACAGTACCGAACTCAGCTTCCGTGTATTCGCGTCCGAGCAAATGCTTATGACGGCGGTAAAGACAAACGCTTTGGAGTCTTACAGATTGTATGCAAGTTTAAACGATGAAACTTGCGTAAGCGATTTGATTGAAGCCATAAACAACGGAACTACGGCGGACGAGGTCAACGCCGCTCTTGCGGCCGCCCGTGCGGACGTAGATTTAAAGGTGTTCAAGCGTGAAAAGGCCAAAGCTATTTCAGAGCTTGCCCAGTACGAATCCCGTTACGATACGCCCGCTGCGGAAAATTTGAAGAAAAATCTCGAAGCCGCCGCAGACGTTACCGAATTAAACAGCGCGTTGGTTGCGGCCAAGGCGGATATAGATTACAGATCGGCTATCGCATTGCAATCCAAGGCTCTTGAAGAAATAGAGGGATTGGAACAGCTTTACAGCCTGACCTGTCCGGAAAACTATAAAAAGATCATAAGTGAATCCTATTCCTATGACGTAATAGCCGAAACTTTGGCTCAGGCCAAATCGGAAATGGACGCAAGGCTTTCCGAGCTGAACGCGGCAAAGTCGCACGCGGTTGCGGAAGTTAAGGCATATCTTGAAGGCAAGGGCGTCAAGTACGACTCAGATTTCGTTAAAGAGATTATGGCGTCGGGTTCCGTGGAGGAGGTCGAGGCTGCGCTTGAACGTGCGTTTGCTGCCGCTCCAGCAGGCAATAGCGGCGCTGTGGTTGCGCTCGGCATTGTAGTGGCAATATTCGGGCTTATTGCGCTCGGTGCAGGCGGATTTATATTGTACTACTTTGTTCTCCGCAAAAAGCTTAAACCCGCAGGATACGTCGGCGCGCCCGTCGCTCCTGTTGTAAATCCTGTTACGGAGAATAATGAGCCTTCCGAACCCGTGATCCCCGAGGATACGCAGGAAAGCGAAGTACCCTCGGACGACGATAATCAGGAATAATTAAAACGCATAAATAAAAGCCCGCGGCAAAATTTTGCCGCGGGTTTTTAAATTGTAAAAATATAAGCTGAATAGTCGATTTTTCTTAAATTTTCCGTAGAAATAACGGTAAAAACAGAAAAAAAGGTGAAATCACCTTAATTTACTTGTAATATTATTATAATAGTGATATATTTACAGTGTATATACTGTCCGCAGTATAACTTTTTGCGTGTGCAAAAATGAAAACAAAAAAAGGAAGTATTTATATCAAGGGTATATCGTAAATATATACAGCGATAAAACCGAATAGGCGAACTATGAAAGATAAAAATATTGAGAATAAGGTTTCGGCTTCGTCCGAAAACCTGAGGGGTACCCCTCAGTCCGCTGTGCGGACTGAAAAACCTTTAACGGTAAGAAAAAATTGGCTGAGAACACTCGGCATAATTTTGTGCGCGGCGGCGTTGACGCTGGGCATAGTTTTTGGTGTGGGTAATTTCTTCAAAACGGAAGATAATTTCAAAATATACGCGGCAAACGCACAGGCAGCGGCTGATTGGCAAAAAGCTATAGCAGACAGTCTTGCAGACAGTACCGGCGCTACGTATACCGTAAGACTAGAAGCAGACTGGGGTGCGGAAGGCGGAAATTTTGGTTCCGGTACAGGGTACACTTACGGAGCTTTGAATGTACCCAAAGATGCTAAAATCGAACTTGATTTAAATGGCCATACTTTAAGCAGAAATTTATCTGCAGCACGATCAAATGGTTACGTAATTAATGTTGCGGGTGAATTTACTTTAAAAGACACTTCCGGAACTCAGCTTGGTATGGTAACTGGCGGCAATAACAATACATCAAATGGTGCCGGCGGAATATACGTAAATCATAGCGGAACTTTTAATTTTGAAGGCGGAAACGTTGCCAATAATTCATACTCCGGAGGCTCCCAAAATGGTTCCGGCGGCGTATACATTTTCACTAACAGTAACTTAAATATGTCCGAAGGGGCAAAAATATCCGGTAATTACGGAAAAGGATTATCTTGTCATAATTACGGTCAAATTAATATTACAGGCGGTACGGTTTCGGGCAATAGTTCAAAAGATTTTACTGCCGGTATTAATTTAGGATCAACTTATAGTTCAAAATCTTCATTCAATGCTTCCAACCTTACAATTTCTAACAATGTTTTGCTAAGTTCTTCTGTGGAAACTTATCACGGTGCAGGTGTGTATATGAATAATTCCGGCACTGTAAATTTAACTAATTGCACAATAACCGGTAATATTTCACAGGCAACTAATCATGAATTATACGATGCGGGAGCGATTTACAATCGTAACACAGTATTGGTATTGGATAATTGTTACATAAGCGAAAATACATCGGTGCAAGGCGTTGGCGGTATAAATGTATACGGCGCAGCCGCCAGTCTTAATTTAAAAAATTGCACTATATCTGATAATGAAGGTGTGTACGGCGCAATGTACTTTTTCCGTACCGATGACATTACTTCTACTACAATTCAGGGATGTACTATACAAGGTAATACGGGCACTTATGCAAGCGCAATAAATACAAATAATATTAACTTCAAAATTATTATTAAAGATTCGATAATAAGTGATAATATCGGCCCGTACGCGATATTGAACAATGAAATGAGTTCTTCTGAGCCGAAGACAAAAGTGCAGGTTGGCGGGGCTACTGTTATAAGCGGTAACAAAACCTCAAATAATGTTTCAGCAAACGTATTTTTACCTTCCTCCGAAACTATTGAAATTATATCTCCGCTTACAACGGATGCAAGTATAGGCGTGACGCGTTCATTGAGCGGCAGACTTACGGTGGGATACGGAGCACATAACCCTACGGACGATCCTGCCACACATTTCTTTTCTGACGTAACTACATCTGTAGTAGAGGAAATGCAGGTAGAAATTTCGGGCGGCGGCACGCAAAAAGAGGCGAATTTAATAAGTCTGACACCTGCTAATCAGTGGGAAACGGCTGTTAAAAACAGCCTTGCAAATGGCGGCGCAACTTATACGGCTATGATGTATTCGGACTGGAATGCATCTTCCGGCTCGTTCGGATCGGTAACGAACTGTTATACAAGCGGCGCGCTGTACGTCCCTTCGGGCGCAAGCGTAATACTCGATCTTAACGGACATACAGTAAACCGCGGCTTGACTTCCGCGCGTTCAGCGGGTTACATAGTTTACGTTTCAGGCGAGCTTATCGTAATGGACAGCTCGGCGACCGATTTGGAAGGCACCAACGGCACGGGAAAACTTTCCGGCGGTTATAACAGTACCCAAAACAGTTCTTCGGTTATTCATATAGTAAGTAACGGCCATTGTAAATTTATGGGGGGTACGATTACAAAATGCCACGCCTCAAACTCTATCTCAAGCTATTTTCTTTACTTAAATAGCGGTACCTTTGAGATGACGGGCGGAATAATTACGGGTAACAACGTCGGCGACTACATTTTTTATCTTTCTACAAACGCGCATTTTACTATGTCTGGCGGCAGAATTACCAATAACCAATCCAGCCGAAGCGGAATGTTCTACGTCTCAAATACTGCAAATTTCACGGTTAGCGGCGATCCTCAAAACCCTATACAAATCAAAGACAATACCTTTGACAGCAGTTGCGAATTTATAGACGTATTAGGAACCGCCAAATTCGAATACGTCACGATAGAAAACAACGTCGGCTCATATACGATATTAGAAGCGGACCATTCAGGCAACGCGCCCAAAGTCAATTTAAAAGGGGTAACTTTAAAGGCCAATAAGACCACAGGCGGAATACTGTATTTCGGGAACAATACCACCGCAACTTTGGAAGACGTAGCTATAATCGGTAATACGAATACTACCAGTATTGCTATGGTGAATTTTTGTTCAGGCAGTAAGGTTTCTGTGACGGGCGGTGAATTTACCGGCAATAAATACAGCGGAGATATGCTTAACGTCAGTTCAGAAACGACGTTTACAGAGGTGGATTTTTCAAATAACGACAGCACGTTAAACAATAAAAATTTAATTTACGTGTTGGCCAATACTGAATTTATCGGCTGCAACTTTACCGATAACGTCGGTTATACACACGGAGCTGTTTATTGCGGTAGTAACTATACGGTAAACTTTATTGATTGTACGGCAAGCGGTAACACGGCAACTTACAGCAGCGGCTCAGGATTTTGTGCGACCGGCAATACTGTTACGCTCAATTTCGACGGCTGTACAATAACCGGCAACACGTCGGGTGCTTCGGGTAATACTATTAACTGTAGCGGTACTATTACGTTGACCGATACCGCAATTACGGATAATACCAACAACTATGCCATAAGTTTGTCCCAGTCCTTAACTTTTTCCATAAGCGGAAAAACGATAATCAACGACAATATCAAGCCTTCCGGCGATAAGGCCAACTTGTATTTCAGCGATTCCGCCGGCGTCATTAATATATCCGGCGCTTTGACTGCGGGCGCAAAGATAAGTCTTTACCGCTCCTATCATGGAAAGGTTACTAACGGTTACGGGCAATATCACAGCGAGGATCCTTGGGTAAGTTATTTTATTAACGAATGTGCTTCGGCGGACACCGATACGGAAGGTTCTGGAAGTACTTTTGAAGCTGTTGTAATATCGCTCGATCCCCGCAGTCAGTGGGAGTATGCAGTACTTTCAAGCCTTGCGGACAACGGCAACCCCTACGTTGCCACGATGTATTCGGATTGGACGGCAACTTCAGGCAGTTTCGGTACAAGAAAAAACTGCTATAAAAGCGGCAGTCTTTATGTGCCCGAGGGTGCAAACGTTATCTTGGAGTTAAATGGACATACTATAAACCGCGGACTTACAAGTTATCTTTCCGACGGTCAGGTCATAGAAGTGCGCGGAACCCTGACAATCCGTGACAGCTCGGCAACTGGAGCGAACGGCACGGGCGGCACGGGTAAAGTAACGGGCGGTTATTCGAATCTTGGCGGCGGTATATACTTAGCTGTTGGTACGTTAAACCTTGAGAGCGGAAATATAACAGGGAACAGAGCGAATACGGCACACGGTAGCGCTGCAGGCATATATATTGCTTTGGGAACAATTTTAAATTTTAAGGGTGGTGCAGTTACCGATAATATCACTGCAAATACATCTACAGGGGCCGCCGGAATTACCATACAAGGTCAAATAAATATGACCAGTGGAGAAATTTCCGGTAATCAGGGCCCGTTTGCTTCAGCTATATTTTGGCATTATACGAGCGCAGGGAAAGAACAAATTATTTCCAATGCAGTAATTTCCGGTAACAACGGCGGTGCGGTACTAAGAACTGACAAATCTGTATCAAAGGTAACAAACGTAAGTTTTTCTAATATTACATTTTCGGAAAACAATTCTACAAGCGTCGATTTAATTTATATTGATAATCTTGTAAAATTCGAATTTGAAAATTGCAACTTTGAAAACAATACGGGTAAAATAAGTTACAGTATTATTCGTTGTCACGGTTCAAACAGTGGTCTTAAAATGACTAACTGCGTTTTGCAGGGAAATAAAACGGTTTCAAGCGTGGTAGAGTTAAGCGGTGCAAACTCACATGCAGAACTTACTGATTGTTATATTACGGATAACAACTGTGATATCGCGATTATAAAAAACAATATTGCAACGGGCGCGCTCACTATAACGGGCGGTGAAATATCGGGTAATACCAGGTCGAGTACTAATGTGAGGGCATCTGTTTGGGGTACAGTATTTTCCTTGGGTACGCTTGTAATGGATGACGTTACTGTCAGCAATAACAGTGCCGAGCGTTCGCCCGCGTTATATTTGCGCGGACCTTCAACCGTAACAAATTGCCGTATCAACAATAACATTTCAAATAACGCTTCGGCGGGAACAAGTGCTATCAATGTAGATAACTGTACTGCAAACGTTACCGGTTGTACTATTTCCGGCAACAGCGGCGCGACAATAATTTACGTAAGCAATAACACTAATTCTATACTTAACTTAACGAACTGCGTTGTAGAAGATAATACTGCAATATACGAGCAGCACGGAGTTGTAGATATTCAGGCTAGAGGTACTTTAAACGTAACTGATTTAAAGCTAGCTAATAATACTTCGGCATTTTCCGTCATAGAGGTAAAGGGCAAACTTACAGCTAACGGATTGGAAGTCACGGGCAATACCGGCATTGCGGGAATAAATCTTACTTCAACGGCCAATTTCAGCGTACAGGGCAAACTGTTAGTAAACAATAATAAAACTTCCGGCAACGCGTTAAGCAATATACTTTTTGCGGACGGCGGTACGGCAATAAAAATAACGGGTGAACTTGCAGCGGGCAGCGCGGCGGGTATCAGCCGCACTCAGGTGGGCGCGTTTACGTCGGGATTCGGCTTGCACAACACCAAGCTTGCAACTGAAATTTTCACTGCGGACAGTACTGCGGGTGGAATAGAGATAATAAATATCGGCGAGGGCGAGGCGTTGGAAGGCGCAATACTCTCTCACGATCCCAACGATATGTGGGTATTTGCCGTAACAATGTCCCTGTCGAAAAACGGTGCGCCTTACGAATGTAATTTAAGTTACGGCGATATGGTCGCAACCAACGGCAGTTTCGGCACAACCGCAAACTGCTATGTAAACGGCGCGTTGCTTGTCCCCAAGGGCGCGCACGTAATATTGCAGCTTAGCGGAAACAAAGTAGACCGTGCGTTAACTTCTGCTCGCGCCTACGGCTACGTAATAAACGTACAGGGAACTTTAACTATCCGTGACAGTTCTGCAACTAATGCCAACGGCACGGGCGGCACTGGCACTATAACGGGCGGTTTTAACAGCAGTTCGGTATCCGCCGGAGCTATATTCGTCAATAACGGCGGCGTAGTCAACCTGGAGTCCGGTAATATATCGGGCAACCGTTGTTCTAACTACGACGTATTTATGACGTACAACGCGGGTTCAGCGTTCAATATGTCGGGCGGTTCGGTAACGGGGAACACGGTAACAAGCAATAACTGTATTTTCTCCATACATTCCGGTACGTCGCTGAATATTACGGGAGGCGAGATCACAGGGAATACGGCCGGTCACAAAATAATAAATATGCTTTCGGGCAGTACGGGCAACGTATCGAACTGTACTATATCAGGCAATACAACCACCGCACATGCGCTTATATACATAGAGGGCAGTAATCCGTTTAGTATTACAAACAGTTCTATAACCGACAATACGGGTTATTATCTGATTTATAACGTAAGCACAAGTAGTTTTACAATCAGCGGTTGTGAGATAACCGGCAATGAAATGACCGGGACGGGAGAGTTCGGTACCGTTTATTCAAATTCGGGATCTTTAATAATTAACGATACGCAGATCAGCAACAATAGAACGGTATCGTACGGGGGTGGAGTATACTTAGCCGGCGGCACGCTCAGTATGACGGATTGTACCGTAAGCAATAATATCGGCGGAGATGTCGGTGGCATCTATCTGAGAACGGGTACTATTGTTTTAACTAACGTTGATATTATTGGAAATTCGGCTGTAAATGTGGGAGGATTATATTCGAGTTCAGGCTGTACGA
>CAJUOY010000025.1 GCA_910588645.1 uncultured Christensenellaceae bacterium | reverse complement strand
ATTGTGAATACCGTATTGCCTCGCTTGAAAGTGCAACTCTTATAAAATTTTAGTTTTTATTCCCTATGGGAAGTGCGCTTTACCGTCGCCTTTTTTTACACAATAATGTTTATCAATCTCTTAGGCACTAAGATAAATTTTTTAATCTGTTTTCCCTCAATATAAGGCGTTATAGCTTTATCCGATACAACAAGCGCTTCAATATCTTTTGCGGACATACTTGCAGGAACAGTTATTTTCGTCTTAATCTTGCTGTTTACCTGAACGGCATATTCAACACTGTCTTCCGCACATTTATTTTCGTCATACTTCGGCCAGGCTTCATACGCTATTGTGTTTTCGTGCCCGAAAACTTTTTTCCATATCTCTTCAGTAATAAAAGGAATAACGGGATTAAGGAGTTTGATAAGCCCTTCGGCATATTCCAAGGGAAAATTGTTACCGTCTGCAACTTCTTTGTAAACCGCGTTTATAAATATCATCATCTGAGATATAGCGGTATTTATTTTCATAGCTTCGTAATCTTCCGTAACCTTTTTAACCGTTTGATGATACAGTTTTTCAAGATTGGAATTGGGAGAGGGGGTTATAACCTGAAGTTCACGATACAGCCTGTTTATTCTTTCTACAAATTTTTTAACGCCCTCGATGTTTGCCGTAGACCAAGGCTTATTGTCGGTAATAGGGCCTATGAACATTTCATACATTCTAAGCACGTCTGCGCCGAATTGGGATATTACGTCATCCGGATTAATTACATTGCCAAGGCTTTTAGACATTTTATTACCGTCTTCCCCGAGGATAAGCCCCTGATGACATAATTTTTTAAAAGGTTCTTTGCATGGTACAAGTCCTTTTTCATAAAGGAAATTATTCCAAAAGCGAGAGTATAAAAGATGTCCTACAAGATGCTCTTTACCGCCCATATAGAAATCAACAGGCATCCAATGTTTTAATAACTCGTAGTCGGCAAACTTTTCGTTGTTATGAGGATCACAATATCTTAAAAAGTACCAGCTTGAACCTGCGGAGCCGGGCATAGTCGTAGTTTCGCGTTTGCCTTTAACTCCGTTTACTGTAACATTAACCCAGTCTTCTGCATTTTCAAGCGGAGCGTTGCTTCCTCGGGCTTTATAATCTTTCATAACCGGCAAAACGAGAGGGAGTTGGTCGTCGCTTAGCAATGCGACTTCACCGTTTTCCAAATGAATAACGGGCAGAGGCTCTCCCCAGTAACGTTGACGGGCAAATATCCATTCACGCAGTTTATAAGTTACAGTCTTTTTGCCGATACCCTTTTCCGCAAGCCAATCAACCATTTTGTCTATGGCTTCTTGTTTGTCCAAGCCGTTCAAAAAATCTGAATTAATGTGTTTGCCGTCAAGAGTATAGGCCTCGACGTCAACATTTCCTCCCTCCAAAACAGGGATAATTTCCAAACCGAATTTTTTTGCAAATGCGTAATCTCTATCGTCGTGAGCGGGCACGGCCATTATCGCGCCGGTACCGTAAGAAGTCAAAACATAATCGGAAATAAAAACAGGTATCTTTTTCCCATTGACTGGATTTATAGCGTATGCTCCTGTAAATTCGCCGGTTTTATCTTTATTGAGCTCGGTACGTTCAAGCTCGGATTTGCTTGTGCATATATTCTTATAATTTTCTATTGCCTGTTTTTTGTCGGGCGTAGTTATTTTATTAACCAAATTATGCTCGGGAGCAAGTACGCAATATGTGACACCAAAAATAGTGTCGCAACGAGTGGTAAAGACAACGAACGATTCATCGCTACCATCGATCTTAAACTCAATATTTGCGCCAACAGACTTGCCAATCCAGTTTCTTTGTGCGATTTTGGACGGTTCCGGCCAATCGAGTTCGTCAAGATTTTGCAAAAGCTTTTCCGCATATTTATCTATGTCGATTACCCATTGTTTCATATTTTTGCGAACAACCGGATAGCCGCCGCGTTCGCTTTTTCCGTCAATAATCTCGTCGTTGGCAAGAACTGTCCCCAATTCTTCACACCAGTTGACGGGCGTTTCGACGTAGCGGGCAAGACCTTCCTTACATAACTGCTTAAATATCCACTGAGTCCATTTATAATACGAGGGATCGCAGGTTGAAATTGTCTGATCCCAATCATAGGAAAATCCAAGCATTTTAAGCTGATTTGTAAACGTTTCTATATTCTTCTGAGTAAATCCGCCGGGATGATTGCCGGTTTTTATAGCAAACTGTTCCGCAGGCAGACCAAAACTGTCAAAACCGATGGGGTGCAAGACGTTAAACCCCTGCATTCTTTTCATTCTGGCAAGTATGTCCGTTGCGGTGTATCCTTCCGGATGTCCTACGTGCAGACCTGCACCGGAGGGATAGGGGAACATATCCAAAACATAATATTTAGGTTTTGAAAAATCATGCAAATCGGTATGAAAAGTTTTATTATCATCCCAATATTTTATCCACTTTTTTTCTATAGCGGCAAAATCCGTATAAGCCATAATTATTCCTTTAAAATTTGATATATAAATTATACACGTATAAATAAAAAATGGCAAATATTTTTAAACTAAATGACGGTCAAACTTGTTGACAAACAAGGCGCAATGTTATAGAATGTTCTCAATCGGTAAAAGACAAGTACCGCCGAATGGATTCACAGAGAATGCGGGGAGCTGAGATCCGCATATTCCGTAAGGAGAACGGGAAACCACTTTACAAGACCGAAACCTAAAAGAGGTCTTTGTATTTATCAAAGGCAATTAAGGTGGAACCGCGCAAAAAATTGCGTCCTTAAACAATGAGATTGTTTAGGGACTTTTTTATTTGGAGGACATTATGGAAATTAAACTTAAAAACGGTGATAAGCTTACAGTTAAAGACAATGCTACTTGTGCTATAGCGGCGGCAGAAATCAGTGAAGGGCTTGCTCGTTCGGCTGTTGCAGCTAAGATCAACGGCGAGCTTTGCGATCTTTCCGCAAAACTTTCTAACGGAGATACGCTTGAAATAGTTACTTTAAAGGATAGAGAGGGACTTGAAGTTTATCGCCATACCTGCGCACACGTTTTGGCTCAAGCGATTAAAAATATCTATCCCACTTGCAAGCTGGCTATAGGCCCTGTCATAGACAGCGGTTTCTATTACGATATAGATTTCAATACTCCGATAACTTTGGATGATTTTGAAAAAATCGAAACCGAAATGCAGAAAATAATCAATTCAAAAACTGCCATTGAAAGGTTTGAGTTGCCCAAAGAAGAAGCTTTGAAATTAATGGCTAAGTATGGCGAGACTTACAAAGTCGAACTCATTAACGATCTGCCGGAAGACGCTGTAATTTCTTTTTATAAGCAGGGCACTTTTACAGATCTTTGCCGCGGCCCGCACTTGGCCAACACAGGAAAAATAAAGGCTTTCAAGTTAACTTCGCTTACAGGCGCATACTGGCGCGGCAACGAAAAAAATAAAATGCTTACTAGAATATACGGCACCGCTTTCGAAAAGAAGGCTCAGCTCGAAGAATATCTTACGGCAATGGAGGAAGCGAAAAAGCGTGATCATAACAAGCTGGGCCGTGACCTCGGAATGTTTATGACGAGCGACGTCGTAGGTCAGGGTTTGCCTATATTAATGCCTAAAGGTGCCAAAATTTTACAGATTTTACAGCGTTTTGTAGAAGATGAGGAGGAAAAACGCGGGTTTATGATTACAAAAACCCCCTATATGGCTAAATCCGACCTTTACAAGATTTCGGGACATTGGGCTCATTACCGTGATAAGATGTTTATTCTCGGTAATGTTGACGAACACGGGGAATCTGCCGACGGTGAAGAAATTATGGCTTTACGCCCTATGACTTGTCCGTTCCAATATCAAATTTATAAAAATGGCTTAAAATCCTATCGCGATCTGCCTTGCAGATATTCAGAAACGGCAACTTTGTTCAGAAACGAAGCGTCGGGAGAAATGCACGGCCTTATAAGAGTAAGACAGTTTACGCTGTCCGACGGACATATAATATGTACAAAAGAGCAGGTAGAAGAAGAGTTTAAGCGTTGTCTTGACCTTTCATATCATATTCTTGACGCACTTGGAATGAGAAAAGAAGTGTCTTTCCGTTTTTCTAAGAGGGGTAAATCCAAATCTGATAAGTATATCGATGATGACGAGGCTTGGAATAAGACGGAAGCTATGATGAAAGTGATTTTAGACGATTTGGGGCTTGATTACGTAGAAGCGGACGACGAGGCGGCCTTCTACGGTCCCAAGCTTGATATACAGGCTAAGAACGTCTATGGCAAGGAAGATACGCTCATTACGATTCAGATTGATTTTGCCGCAGGGCACAGCTTTGAAATGCAGTATGTAGACGCTGACGGTACAAAACAGACTCCTTACGTAGTCCACCGCAGTTCTATCGGTTGCTATGAAAGAACGCTTGCGTTGCTCATAGAAAAATATGCGGGAGCGTTCCCTCTCTGGATGTGCCCCACACAGGTTAAGATTCTCCCTATTACCGACAGGACTTTGGAATATGCCGAAGATTTGAATGAAAAACTTTTGCAGTCCGGTATCAGATGTGAAATTGACAAGAGAAACGAAAAAATCGGCTATAAAATAAGGGAAGCTAAACTCGAAAAAACGCCATATATACTTGTTTTAGGCGATAAAGAGGCTGAGGAAGGAACTGTAAACGTCAATAGGCGCGGTTCGGAAAATAAGGAAACTGTTGCATTTGAAGTTTTCCTTGAAAAAGTTTTAAAAGAAAATCACGAAAAAATTATTTTCTGATAAAAATTCGTTGACATTATTTGCTGTTGGTGATAAAATTATTTCGTTAAGCAAAGGTTACCCCTTTCGCCGTACGAATGGTTTGTTCGGCTTATAATGGTTTTATGACATTAAAATGTCTTTCATTATATCGGGTTGCTTTGCGCAACCCGATTTTTTCGGCAAATATTCTGAGAGGTGTATGATTATAAAAGACTTATATTCGATTAATGAGGCTATTCGGGACAAGGAAGTGCGAGTTATCGGTTCGGATGGCGCTATGCTGGGCGTGATGTCGGCATTTCAGGCGCAAAGGCTTGCAAACGAGGCGGAGCTTGACCTTGTTAAAATTTCTCCCAATGCGGTTCCTCCCGTATGTAAGATTATGGACTATTCGAAGTTTAAATACGAGCAGTCGAAGCGGGAAAAAGAAAATCGCAAAAATCAGACAATAGTCGAGTTAAAGGAAATCCGTCTTTCTATGACGATAGACGTCGGCGATATTGCCGTTAAAACAAAGCAATGCATTAAGTTTTTGGAAGCGGGAAACAAGGTCAAAGTCTCTATTAGAATGAAAGGACGTGAAAATGCCCGTGCATATCAAGGCGTAAAGGTAATGCAGGACTTCTTTGAAGGCCTTGAAGGTAAGGCAGTTCAGGATAAGAAGCCGTCAACAGAAGGCAGAATGATTATAATGATGCTTTCACCTATAAAAGAAAATAAATCTTAAATATATTTGGAGGACAAAACTATGCCCAAGCAGAAATCCCATAGCGGAACTAAAAAGCGCTTTTGGCTGACTTCCAGCGGAAAGGTTAAGAGACCTCACGGTGGAAAAAACCATAAGGCAGAAACAAAAAACAGAAAGAGAAAGAGAAATTTGCGTCAGAATACGCTTGTTTCTACAACTCAGGAATCTACAGTTAAAGCTATGATTCCTTATAAGGGTTAATAGGAGGTCATATTATGCGTATTAAGAGAACAGTAAATGCTTTAAAGAAACGTAGAAAGATATTGCGCCTTGCAAAAGGTTATTTCGGTAATAAATCCAAGTCTTACAGAATCGCTCGCGAAGCGGTAATGAAGTCGTTAAACTATGCCTATATAGGCAGAAAGCTCAGAAAGCGTGATCTTCGCAGTCTGTGGATTGCTCGTATCAACGCAGCGGCAAGAATTAACGGTTTGTCTTATTCCAAATTTATGCACGGACTCAAAGTTGCGGGTATCGATCTCAACAGAAAGATACTTGCTGAAATTGCAGTCAACGACGCGTCCGCTTTTACCGCGCTTGCAGAAAAAGCCAAGGCGGCTTTATAATCAAATTTTAAGCCTTTTTACAAGGCTTAATTTTTTATATGGCTATTACATCGAAATCTAATCCTTTAATCAAGGAAATATCCAAACTTTCAGATAAAAAGTATCGTAGAGAGTTCAATAAGTATATAGTTGAAGGTACAAAACCTGTAAACGAATGTCTTGCGGCCGAGTGTGAAGTAGAAAAAATTATCTGTTCAGAAGAGCTTGCTTCCGCTTATCCAAATGCGGTTGTGGTCAGCAACGAGGTTTTTCAATATATTTCTTCGGAGAAGACACCTCAAGGCGTTATGGCGGTTATAAAGCTTCCGCAGATTGCTCCGATTGCTCCGCAGGGCAGTTGTATTTTACTTGACGGTATACAGGATCCTGGGAACTTGGGTACGATAATTCGAACGGCGAATGCTGCGGGTTATAATGAAATATATCTTCTGGATTGTACCGACGCATTCTCTCCCAAAGCGGTGCGCGCAAGTATGAGCGGTATATTTTTTGTTAAAGTATACAGATGTTCCCGCAATGAGATTTTTTCATTATTAAAAGACGTGCCGCTTATTTGTGCGGATATGGACGGAGATAATATTTTTGAATTTGATCCACCCGATAAATATTGCCTTTGTATAGGCAACGAGGGGAACGGTATAGGCGATGATATAATCGATCATTCAAAGTACAGGATAAGGATTCCGATGAGTGATACCTGCGAAAGTCTCAATGCTGCGGTTTCTGCGGGAATAGCTATGTATCAATTAAAATCTAAATCAAAGAGGTAAAATATGTCAGGACATTCCAAATGGCACAATATACAGGCAAAGAAGGGCAAGACGGACGCCGCGCGTGCTGCTGTCTTTACAAAGATAGGACGTGAACTTGTCGTTGCGGCTAAAGGCAACCCTAATCCCGATACAAATTCAAAGCTTGCCGACGTAATTGCAAAGGCGAAAGCGGCAAATATGCCGAACGATAATATCAAGCGTTCGATAGCCAAAGCGGCCGGCGAGCTTGGCGATAAAGACTATAAAGAGCTTGTCTACGAGGGATACGGAATTGCAGGTTCTGCGGTTATTATAAGGACACTTACGGATAACGTCAATAGAACGGCCGGCGATATCCGCTCAACTATGGGCAAATGCGGCGGACAGATGGGACAGAATGGCTGCGTATCATATATGTTCGACAACAAGGGTATTTTCGTTATAGAAAGAACGGTGGCTCTTGACGAAGATACAATGATGGAATATTGTCTTGAAGCCGAAGCCGAGGATTATGTTGTTGAGGATGATATTTACGAAGTGTATACGACGCCTGAAAACTGGTCTCAGGCAAGAAAGTATTTTGAAGATAAAGGCGTTACTTTCCTTGAAGCTGAAATTAAGATGATTCCTCAAAATTATATCACGTTGGAAGGCGACAAGCTTGATACGTTTATGAAAATGCTTGATAAACTCAATGAGTTGGACGACGTTCAAGACGTGTATCACAACGTTGAATTGCCCGACGAAGAATAAATGTAATTAAATTCCGCACTTTGTTGCGGAATTTTTTATTTTTACGCATAAAATGCTCTAAGTTAAACAATCTAATTTTACAAGCGTAACGCTTTATTAATATATTGCTTGTTTGTTAAAACGCTTTATAAGCGTTTCAGCGAATAAGCGCGGGGGAGTATTCTTTATGGAATACTCCCCAATGTATTTTTTCAGATATAATTTAATAAAATAATATATGCTTAAAATTAAATCAAGCTTATTAAAGCGTATTGCCTCGTTTACAGCCGTGATTGCAATACTGATATTCGTGCCTATAATGTTTGCCATACGACAAGGAAATGCAAAAACAGAACAAACCGACTTAATACTCAACGTATGGCAAATCGATAGTTTCGAAGGGGGCAGGGGATCACGTACGGCACACCTGCAAAAAATTGCAACGGAATTTTCCGAGTCAACGGGTTGCTATCTTATGGTAACTTCGCTTTCCTCAGCATCGGCAAGATTAAATCTTGAAAAAGGCAACGTACCAGATATTTTATCCTATGGCGCCGGAATGTACGGGCTTGAAAAGTATATCAACGGCAAATCACCGTACAAAACCTGGTGCTATGGATCCTATTGCCTATTATCAATAAATGCCGAGGATGATTTTTCCGGTGTATCAAGCGAAAATACGGTGATTAACTCCGGAACTGATAACTTATATGGTGCCGCGGCGCTGCTATCGGGGTTAAGCGGGAGTGCGGTCGATATGCCTACAGGAGCGTACGTAAAACTAATTAACGGCGACTATAAATATCTGCTTGGAACCCAACGCGACGCATTCAGACTAAAAACACGCGGTATAGCTTTTTCTTTAAAACCGATTACCGTATTTAACGATCTCTATCAAAACATTTCCGTAACTGCACGGGAGCAACATAAAATTTCTTATGCGGAAAAATTTATTGATTATTTAATTTCCAAGAAAAGCGATAATGTAAAATTGGGATTATTTGCAGATGGAATAAAACTATATGATGACGAACTTTCCGCACTTGAAAACTTGCAATACGATTATAAGCTCTCTACGCCAATATCGGAAAGCATGAAAAACGAAATTAACAAGGCTATAAAAAATAATGATGTAAATAGACTGAAAAATATATTGAAATAAATCTCAAAAAATGTTATTATATAAGAGGTGAAATTTGCAATTCCCGTCAAATATTGAAATCAAGGAAAATTTCCAGTTCAAAAAATATACTACATATGGTTTGGGCGGCGGTGCTAAAATAGCCTTTTTCCCTAAGAGTGAGTCAGAGTGTGCGGAGATATATGATTTCGTGCAAGAGAATTACAGTCGATACGTAATACTCGGAAACGGTTCAAACGTGCTTGCGTCATCTGCATTTTTTGACGGAGCAATCATAAGTACGCGACAATTTGATAAAATTAATAAAGTAGATAACGTTTTATATTGCGAAAGCGGAGTTACCGTTAAACGGCTACTTAACTATTGCATTGAGGAAGGTTTAAGCGGGATAGAATATCTTGCCGGAATACCTGCAAGTATAGGTGGGCTTGCCTATATGAATGCCGGAACCTTCAACAAGCACATTTCAGAAAATATTATTAACGTAAGGTTATATGACGGCAAATATATAGATTTATTAAATAAAAACTGCAATTTTGGCAATAAATATAGTATTATGCGTGACATAAACGCTTTGATTTTGAATATCGGACTTAAACTTGCTCAATCTGACAGCAAGAAGGTACAAGCAAACATCGAGCATTATCTTAATTTAAGAAAAACGCAGCCAAAGGGAAAAAGTTGCGGATGCATTTTTAAAAATCCCCAAGGTTTCAGTGCGGGCAAATTGATTGACGATTGCGGACTGAAAGGATTTTCAATAGGCGGAGCAAAGGTTAGCCTCAATCACGCAAATTTTATAATTAACGACGGAGCAACACCGGAAGAAGTATATTCTTTAATTTCCGTTATCAAGAGTAAAGTTTATAACCATTTTTCCATACTTCTCGAAGAAGAAGTGATTTACATAGGTGAATTCAATGCAACTGACAGCTGACTATCATACTCATACTCCGTATTCACACGGAAAAAATACTGTTTTGGAAAATACCAAGGCGGCAAAAAAGGTTGGACTGAAAGAAATAGGGATTACCGATCACGGATTTAATCACCTGCTTTTCGGGCTCAAAAGACGCAATTTAACCGATTTAAGGAAGGAAATAGATGAAGCTGAAAGGTTGACCGGCGTAAAAGTTCTTATGGGTATGGAAAGCAATCTGATTTCCGTAGACGGTAACACCGATATGAAGCCCGATGATTTACGCTTTTTCGATTTATATCTTTGCGGTATTCACGAAGTTTTAAAGTATAAATCATTTTCCGATATGCGTAATATTATGATTAAAAATTATATGGCGTATAAATTTGGGAAAAAGCCTTCTGATAAAGTAGTTGAAACAACTACTAAAGCCTACGTAAATGCAATAAAAAATAATCCTATCGATATACTTACCCACATCAATTACAAGTGCTATTGTAATCTCAAGGAAGTGGCGCAGTGTTGCGCCGATTATGGGACTTATATAGAAATCAATACAAAAAAAAGACACGTCTCCCCTGAGGAGTTGAATTTAATGGCGTCTACGGGAGTAAGATTTGTTATAGATTCCGACGCGCATTCCGCCGACAGAGTAGGCGATACCCGCATAGCGGAAGAGTTGCTTAATCTTGCAAACATTTCCCCCGAGCAGATCGATAATATCGATGGACGTTTACCTAAATTCAGATTTAAAGAATATAAGGCTAAAAATTTTTAAAATGTTTAACTTCACCGAAGAAATAAAAAATGAAATAATTTCGTCGGCTTCTTCCGATACAAACGCTCTTTTATCCGCATTTATCAGGACAAGCGGCAGTATCATTTCAAAGAACGGTTATTACGGATTTGAATTGGTTACCGAAAATGAAAGGACGGCAGAGTTTTTTACTGAAATTCTCGAAGAAGAGTATGGTTTATCTTTGACCGTTTCCGGCGCCAAGTTCGATTTAATGAGCGGACGGGACAAGCTTGTCTTCGAATGCGTGAATAGAGAAACCGATTTATTGCTTTTAAAAACAGGCATAGTGGGTGAAGATTCCGACGGAAAATTTTTGATATTCGGCATAAATGAAGATTTAATTGGCAGTGAAGAAAAGAAGAGGGAATTTATTAAGGGCGCTTTTCTTGGCGGCGGAAGTTGCACTTTGCCCGACGAAGGAATTTTCAGCAAAACCGGTTATCATTTTGAAATAGTTTTTTCCAATAAAATTACGGCGACAGATTTTTGCGATTTGTTGTGCGAATTTGAAATACTGGCTAAACTTGTAACCAGAAAGGACAAGGCTGTAGTTTACGTCAAGAGTAAAGCGGTAATTTCGGATATACTTTCCGCAGTAGACTGCGAAAAATGTCTTAGCCGTCTCAATAAGCTTGTAGAACTGAAAGATAAGAAAAATTATGCAAACAGAGCCAATAATTGCTCTGTTTCCAATATAGATAAAACCGTGACAGCTTCAGTAAAACAAGTTCAGGCAATAGAATTAATTTCGCAAACGATAGGATTACAAAGCCTGGACAAGCATCTTTTTGATGTGGCGGAATGCAGATTGGCAGATAAAAACGCCTCTATGCAGGAACTGGCTGAACGCTTGGGAATTTCAAAGAGCTGTCTCAACCACCGTATGAGAAAACTGAACGAGCTTGCACAGTCGCTCGTTGAATGAGGATAATATGACTGATTTCGTACATTTACACTTACACACCGAATACTCGTTGCTCGACGGCGCGTGTAAAATCGATAACCTGATCGATTACTGCAAAAATAATAATATCGACACCGTATGTGTAACCGATCACGGTAATATGTACGGAACTTTACAACTTGCCGAAAAGGCATATCAGGCAGGTATTAAGTACATAATTGGCTGTGAATTTTACTTGACGCATAATATGGCGGACAAGACCTCTAACATTTCCGAGCATCTTATTTTGTTGGCAAAGAATAAAACAGGCTATAAGAACTTAGTTCAACTCGACTCGATGGCATTTGTCGACGGATTTTATTATAAACCGAAAATCGATTATAAGGCTTTGAAAGAGCATTCGGAAGGTGTTATATGTTTGTCTGCCTGCCTTGCCGGCGGCATTCCACGCAGACTCTTAAACGGCGATTACGAAGGGGCCAAAAAGCTTGCTCTCGAACTACAAGAAACGTTTAAAGACGATTTTTATATTGAAATTCAGGATCACGGCATACAGGAAGAGCGTACGGTATTGCCGCATCTTGTCAAATTGGCAAATGAAATAGGCGCCGAACTTGTCGCTACAAACGACGTTCACTACCTTGAAAAAGAAGACGCCGAGATGCAGGACGTTCTGATGTGTATTCAGATGAAAAAGCAGCTCGACGATCCTAAAAGAATGAAATTTTCAACCAACGAATTTTATTTTAAAACGGGCGACGAAATGCTTGCTCTTTTCCCCAATTTGCCGCAAGCAATCTCTAATACGAGAGTAATTGCAAATAAAATTACTGAACCCGCTTTCAATTTAGATAAAAAAGGTTACCCGATCAAAGACACGACGCTTATACCGGAATACACCCCCGAAGACGGTTCGTCTGCAGAGGAATATTTAAGGAAACTTACGGCCGACGGATTAAAAAAGAGATACGGCGACAAATTGTCGGATAAGGAAACCGCACGGGCAGAATATGAACTTGGCATTATATGCGGAATGGGATATGCCGATTATTACCTTGTAGTTTGGGACTTTATAAATTGGTCCAAAGAGCAGGGAATACCCGTGGGCCCGGGACGAGGTTCTGGTGTAAGTTCAATAGTTGCGTATTCCATAGGTATAACTGACGTTGAGCCTTTGCAGTACGATTTGCTTTTTGAACGTTTTCTCAATCCTGACAGAGTCTCGATGCCCGACTTTGATATTGATTTTTGTACAGACAGACGCGAAGAGACTATCGAATACGTTCGAAGAAAATACGGCGTAGAAAACGTTTGCCAAATTGTCACTTTCGGAACAATGGCGGCTAAGAACTCTATTAAGGACGTAGGCCGCGTAATGCGCGTTCCGTATTCCGAAACCGACAAACTTACAAAGATAATGGACGGTAAAACTTCCATTGGCGATTTATTGGGACGCAGAATTGCAAGCGCAAAAGCTAAATTTGAAAAGGAAACCGACGAAGACAAAAAGGCGGATTTCGAAAGTAAATACAACGAATTGCGCTCGGCAAGAAATTCCGAATTTTGCGATATATATGAAACCGACGAGGTTTTGAGAAGAGTAATAGATATGGCTCTCAAAATCGAAGGCATGCCAAGACAGACGGGTATGCACGCCGCCGGTGTAGTTATATGCCAAAAAAGAATTGCCGATAACGTTCCTCTTTCGAGAAACGGAGAGGATATAACTACTCAGTTTGTAGCAAAGGAAATAGAAGCTCTCGGAATGCTTAAAATGGACTTTTTGGCATTGGTAACGCTTACCGACATTAAAAAGTGCGTTGATTACATTCAGGAAAATTACGGCCGTGTCATCAATTTCGACGAAGTTGGTTACGAAGATGCCGGCGCATATTCTCTTATTGCGGACGGAGATACCGACGGTGTGTTCCAGCTCGAAGCCGGAGGCATGAAAAGGTTTATGAAAACCTTACGTCCCGATACCTTGGAGGATCTTATAGCGGGCGTATCACTTTATCGTCCCGGCCCTATGAAATTCATTGATTCTTTCTGCGCAAGAAAGCACGGACAAGAAGCTATAATGTACGACTGTCCGCAGGAAGAAAAAATACTTAAAGTCACTTACGGTATCCCCGTTTATCAGGAACAGGTAATGCAGATTTTCCAGGATCTAGCCGGCTTCTCTCTCGGAGAGGCAGACCTTGTTCGTCGTGCCATGGGTAAAAAAGACAAAAAGACGCTTATGGCGCAAAAAGAGAAGTTTATAAACGGCGGAGTAAGCGATATAAACGGCAGCAAAATAATGGGCTGTGTTCATAACGGAATTTCCGCAGATGTTGCAAATAAGATTTTCGGCGATATGGAAGGTTTTGCTTCGTATGCATTTAATAAATCTCACGCGGCGGCTTATGCAACCCTCGCATATCAAACAGCATATCTTAAAAAATATTACTGTAAAGAATTTATCTGCGCTCTTTTAAACAATAGATTAAACAAAATCGATGAAATAACGAAGTACGTTCTCTACTTAAAAGAAAAGGGTATGAAAGTATTTCCTCCCGATATAAATAAGAGCCGCTCGGTATTCAGAGTTGAAAACGACGGCGTACGTTTCGGATTATCTGCGCTCAAGGGCAGCGGACAAGCGATCATCGATGAAATTATCAAAGAAAGAGAAGAACACGGACTATTTAAGGATTTCCCCGATTTTATTTCAAGGTGCATAGATAGTTTGAATTCACGCGTAGTCGAAGGTCTTATCTACGCGGGCGCATTTGACGAAATGGGCGTTGCCAGATCACAGCTTGCTGAGGTTTATGAGGAATTATGCTCTCGCGCAAAAGCAATAAGCAAGCAAAAAAACAGCGCGCAAATGAGCTTGTTCGGAGATATTATCGAAGATGAAAAACTTGAAGTAAAATATCCCGATTTGCAGGAACTTGAGCTTAACGAAAAACTTTCCAAAGAAAAGGAAGTGCTTGGAGTTTACGTAAGCGGTCATCCTTTTGAAAAATATATGAATACAATAGAAGGATGTAACTTTGATTGCTCGCTATTAGATGACTATGTAGAAGATGAGGACGGGAACCGCACATACAATAAAATTTCTGACGGTATGCGTATTACTATGTCTGGCATAATAGGCACGTATCGCCGCACAACGACCAAGCGAACAGGAGCTTCAATGGCATTTTTAGGCATCGAAGACGTTTACGGCAGCTTAGAGTGCGTTTGTTTCCCTGCCGTATTCGAAAAGGTTAAATCCTCAATAGGCAATGATAAAATTGTTAAAATTGCTGGAAAACTGGACATTGATGCCGAAAAAGGAATAAGCTGTATTATCGACGAGCTTACCGAAATCAAGACTGCAAAAAATCAAATTAAGACCGCCGCAAGTAATACTGTGTCATCAAAGGCAGAGCACACTGAAGTTCTTTGGATTAATGCAAGCGCCTTATCAGATGAAACTTTTGACGAATTACTTGCCACGCTTGCAAATTATGAGGGTGAAACCGTTTGTAAAATATTGAAGGGCGATAAGAGATATAAGTTACCCACGGGCATAAATTATTGCAGAGGTTTGTTGGCGGAACTTTATTCGATACTTGAACAGCGAGACGTAAAATATGTTGAATAATATCGAATATTTTTTAAAAAATCTCTTGTAATTTATAATTTAATTTGTTATAATTGTTTGGAATGATGAGTTTTCGTACGGAAAATCAGGGGGCAAAATTTTTACCGTACGGAATTATGCTTTTCGGAGGTAATTTATGAAGAGAATAGGGTTACTTACAAGTGGCGGCGACGCCCCCGGAATGAATGCGTGCATTCGCGCCGTAGTCCGTACAGCCATATATTACGGAATGGAAGTTTACGGCATTGAGAGAGGTTATCAGGGACTCATTGACGACGATATGGTTGCTCTTGAAATGCGTTCGGTTTCCGATATCGTTCAAAGAGGCGGAACCAAATTAAGAACGGCGCGCTGTCTTGAAATGTTGACAAAAGACGGACAGAAGAAAGCCGTTAAAACACTCGAAGCCCGTGGTATCGACGGACTTGTCGTAATTGGTGGAGACGGATCGTTCAGAGGAGCAAAATGTCTTTCCGAGGGATTCGGCATACCTACGATAGGTATTCCCGGAACTATCGACAACGATCTTGAATATACAGATTATACTTTGGGTTTTGATACCGCAGTGAACACCTGCATTGACGTTATAAACAAATTGCGTGATACTATGACCTCGCACGAAAGAATTTCCGTTGTAGAGGTTATGGGCAGACGTTGCGG
>CAJUOY010000024.1 GCA_910588645.1 uncultured Christensenellaceae bacterium | reverse complement strand
CTATGACCTCGCACGAAAGAATTTCCGTTGTAGAGGTTATGGGCAGACGTTGCGGAGATATAGCTCTTTATGCGGGAATAGCAAGCGGTGCGGAAATAATCGTTGTTCCCGAGGTTGTTTTCGATCTTGACGATATAGTAATGAAAATCAACCGTTCGCGCGCAAACGGCAAGCATTCGAATATAATAGTCGTAGCCGAAGGCGTATGCACTGCGGAGGAATTTGCAAAACAGTTACAGTCGGTGACGACTTATTCCGTACGCCCCACAACAATAGGGCATATTCAACGCGGTGGTTCACCCACAATGGCAGACAGAATGTTGGCAGCTCAATTCGGTAATAAAGCCGTACGTCTCTTGAATGACGGTATAGGCAACAGAGTTGTAGGCATTCATAAAAACGAAATAATCGATATGGACATTATTGAAGCAGTAAGTATGAAGAAAAAGTTCAATTACGAGCTTTATGAAACTCTTCAAATGATCTCGATGTAATTAAAATTATAACGATTAGCCGCTTTAATGCGGCTTTTAGTTTGGAATAAGGGGATTGAAATGATTTTAACCGTATGTCTGAGTCCTTGCATTGATGTCAATATAGAAGTTGATTCGCTGAGCGTCGGTAAAAATAATACTATTATAAGTAAGACGATATTTTTTACAGGCAAAGCAATAAACGTTGCAATAGGCGTGGCGAGATTAAACTCCGCAGTATTTGCAACAGGTTTTATGTACGAAGGAAATGGCAGTCAGTTTGAGCACGAATTGCACAAAGAAGGCGTGCCTTATAAATTTGTTTGGAGCGAGGGCCGTGTCAGAGAAAACTATAAATTCATAGATCACCGCTCTATGTTGACGGAGGTTAATGACATAAGCCCGGCAGTATCCGAACAAAAACAGGCGGAACTGCTCGACATGATAAAAAATCTTTCCGCAAAATGTGAAGCTGTAGTAATCTCCGGTAGCCTTGCAAAGGGAATGACTCCTGATTATTACGGAAAAATACTTGAATCAGTTCCCGACGGAATACTTAAAATAGTAGATACCGAGGGTGACAGGTTGCTATGTTCATTAGAACATGGTGTAGATCTAATCAAACCAAATATAGAAGAACTGGAAAGAACTTTGAAACGCAAGCTGCGTACTAAAGCGGAAATGCTTGATGGTTGCCGTCGCCTCATAGATAAAGGCGCAAAACGTGTCCTGTTGTCTCTTGGTAAAAACGGCGCGATAATAACGGATGGGATTCAGACCTTATATTCCAAAAGCGTAAATGTAGCAATGAATTCTACCATAGGTGCGGGGGACGGAATGGTTGCAGCGGCATCAAACGCCTTGGTAAAAGGACAACCGTTGGATATAATTTTACGTTCGGGAGTCGCAGCAGGAACCGCAGCAGTAACCTCTCCGGACTGTATATCTTTCAATAAAAGCAAGTTTGATGAGATCTTTTCTACTCTTTCTGTAAAAGAAATATGAAATTTAACTTGAAAAGTATTATAAAATAGTTTATAATCGAATTACAGGAGATTGTAATATGTGGAATAGTCAGGCCCCTTTAAAATTGCTTCTTTCTATGCCCAGCACATTGGATAGAGATAATCTTATTTTACTTCAAAAGACAATAGATGTGGATAAAATCGTCAACAGCCAGATGTATGGTCGCGATCTTTGCGGCGAATACGCGCCTTTCTGTGAATTTTGCAATAAAAATTTGCCCTATCCCTGCGCACACGCTTACGTAAGAATGCAACAGTTAGAGGGAATGAACATAGAAATAGACGAATCGTTCCTTTATTCCGAGCCTATTACCGAAGAGCAGATATATAACGATCAGATTTATGAAGCTGTAGAAGAAGTGGGCGGAAAAAATGTAAACGTTAAAGTTGAAATAAGCGCGCCTTTTATGTCCGTTCCTTCACATCAACCCGAAACAGCAATAGAGGATCAGGTAGAAGAACCCGAGATTAAAGCCGAAAGCAACGCGTTGGAAGAAGAGATTGAAGTAACCATTCCCGATGTAATTCCTCAAACGGATAAACCTAAAAAGAAAGGTATCAGGATAGCATATCTAAGCAGAACCAAATAATTTTAACATTATAAAAGCCCCTATGCGATAACGCATAGGGGCTAATTTTAAGATTTAATTAGTACATTCCGCCCATATCGGGATTTCCGCCTACCGGAGGAACAGCGGGAGCGGGTATATCGGTAACAATGCTTTCGGTTGTCAGAAGAGTAGAAGCAACCGACGCCGCGTTTTGAAGAACAGAACGCGATACTTTCGTAGGATCGATTATTCCGCTTGCAACCATGTCGGTATAGACGTTTTTAAGCGCGTCAAAACCGTAATTCGCTTTCTTGCTGTTAAGAATATTGTTTACGATAACAGAGCCGTCGTAGCCCGCATTCTTTGCTATTTGGCGAACAGGCGCTTCGATTGCTTTCATAACTATAGTTGCGCCTGTCTTTTCGTCGCCGGAAAGCGTTTCAATCAATTTTTCAAGATTAGGAATTGCGGAGAGGAGAGCAACGCCGCCGCCGGGCACGATACCTTCTTCAACCGCAGCGCGAGTAGCAGCCAAAGCATCCTCGATACGCAGTTTCTTTTCCTTCATTTCAACTTCGGTTGCAGCACCGACGTTGATTACCGCAACACCGCCCGCAAGTTTAGCAAGTCTTTCCTGCAATTTTTCTCTGTCATAATCAGAAGTTGTTTCTGCAATTTGCGCCTTAATCGAAGCGACTCTGGATTTAATATCGGCCGCTTTACCTGTACCGTCGATAATAGTAGTATTGTCTTTATCGACTTTTACTTGTGCCGCTCTACCAAGCATATCGGTAGTTACGTCTTTGAACTCATAACCAAGATCGCTGGAAATGACGGTTCCGCCCGTAAGTATTGCAATATCTTCCAACATTGCCTTACGCCTGTCGCCAAAGCCGGGAGCTTTAACCGCAACGCAGTTGAGCACACCTTTCAGTTTATTTACTATGAGAGCAGCCAGCGCGTCGCCCTCAACGTCTTCCGCAATAATAAGAAGTCTTGCGCCTTGCTGAGCAATAGGCTCGATTACGGGCAATATTTCTTGAAGGGAGGAGATCTTTTTATCCGTTATAAGAATATAAGGATTATCGAGCACTGCTTCCATTTTGTCCGTGTTAGTAACCATATAGGCGGAAGCGTAACCGCGATCGAACTGCATACCCTCAACGGTAGACAATTCTGTAGCCATAGTTTTTCCTTCTTCAACGGTAATTACACCGTCTTTTCCGACAATCTCCATTGCATTTGCGATAAGTTCGCCAATCTTTTCATCGCCCGCAGAAATAGAAGCTACCTGCGAAATTGCAAGTTTATTTTCTACGGGTTTAGAAATGGACTGTATCTTTGCAACTGCCGTATCAACCGCGGCGGAAATTCCTTTTTTCAATATAATAGGGTTTGCTCCTGCCGCAAGATTTTTAAGTCCTTCTCTGACGATCGCCTGTGCAAGTACAACAGCGGTGGTGGTTCCGTCGCCCGCCACGTCGTTGGTTTTTGTGGAAACTTCCTTAACGAGTTGCGCGCCCATATTTTCGAACGGATCTTCAAGTTCGATTTCCTTTGCTATAGTCACACCGTCGTTGGTTATGAGAGGAGCGCCGTATTTCTTATCCAAAACTACATTTCTACCCTTGGGGCCCAAAGTGATTTTAACGGTATCAGCAACGATGTTTACACCGTTTTCAAGCAACTTTCTTGCTTCATCGCCATATTTAATCTGTTTAGCCATAATTAATTTCTCCTTATTCAACTATTGCCAGAATATCACTCTGACGGATTATTGTATATTCTTTATCGTCGACTTTAACTTCGGTGCCGCTATATTTGGCAAGCAGAACTTTGTCGCCGACTTTAACTTGCATTTTTACGTCCTTTCCGTCCACAAGTCCGCCGGGGCCGACTGCAACTACAAGACAAGTTGCGGGCTTTTCCTGTGATGCCGCGGTAAGATAAAGACCGCTTTTAGTCTTTTCCTCAGCCTTGAGGTTTTCAACGACTACTTTATCGAATAAAGGTTTAATTGTCATAAAATAAATTCCTCCGAATTTGATTATTTTTTCACTGCATTTAATTTATAAACTCAGCAAAATAAACTTAAACATATTGAGATAAAAAATTGCATTTTATTGAAAATTATGGTAAAATGATTTTATTAATTCGGAGCGTAAGATAAATGGATAAGTGGGACAAACGATTTATGGAAATGACCGAACAAATCGGTTCCTGGTCAAGCTGTTTTCAGGAAAACAGACACGTCGGGGCAGTAATAGTCAGAAATAAGAGAATAATAGCTACTGGCTATAACGGCGCGCCCCAAGGTATCAAAAGCTGCGCGGATAAAAAGCTATGTATGCGAAAACAAAACAATATCCCAAGCGGAACCATGCACGAGCTTTGCTACGCAGTTCATGCGGAACAAAACGCTATAATTCAGGCGGCAAGAGTAGGATGCAGCGTGGAAGGTTGCACGCTTTATTGTACTCATCAACCCTGCGTAATCTGTGCCAAAATCATAATTAATTCCGGAATATCCAGAGTTGTTTATAAAGAGGGGTATCCCGATGATTTTTCATTGCGACTGTTTAGCGAAGCCGGGGTGAAACTTGAAAAATATGAGGAGATTTGAAATGAAAAATCCTATAGTTACAATAAAAATGAATAACGGAAAGACAATTAAGGCGGAGCTTTATCCTGATAAAGCTCCTAACACTGTAAATAACTTCATAAGTTTGGTTAACAACGGATTTTATGACGGTTTGATTTTTCACCGCGTAATATCGGGTTTTATGATACAGGGAGGAGATCCTGCCGGTATAGGTACGGGCGGCCCCGGGTACACAATAAAAGGTGAATTTTCCAAAAACGGTTTTAAAAGTAACGATATAAAACACCTTCGCGGCGTGCTTTCGATGGCGAGGGCAATGCACCCTAATTCCGCAGGATCGCAGTTTTTCATAATGCACGCAAACGCGGCGTCGCTTGACGGAGAATACGCGGCATTCGGAAAGGTAGTAGAAGGTATCGAAGTCGTCGATGAAATTGCGGCTACGGCAACAGACTGGCACGACAAACCTAAAACGCCTCAGATTATGGAAAAAGTAACAGTGGAAACATTCGGCGAAAATTATTCCGCCCCCGTAAAATATTAAGTTTGGAGATTACAATGGACAATAGCGTTTATCAAAACCCTTTAATCACCAGATATGCAAGCAAGGCTATGGCAGAAAACTTTTCCGATGAGAAAAGGTTTAAGCTATGGAGAAAACTTTGGATTGCTCTCGCCGAATCGGAAATGGAACTCGGATTGAATATTTCGCAAGCTCAAATTGACGAGATGAAGAGATATGCCGACGATATTAATTTTGAACAGGCTGAAAAATACGAAAGGGAAGTGCGCCACGACGTAATGGCTCACGTTCACGCATTCGGAGATCAGGCAAAATCGGCTATGCCAATAATTCATCTTGGTGCAACAAGTTGCTATGTAGACTGCAATTCCGAACTAATAATTTTACGCGACGCAATCGAGATAATCAAAATCAAACTCGTAAATGTTTTGGATAAACTTTCAAAATTCGCGCTTAAATACAAGGATCTACCCACATTAGGATTTACACATCTTCAACCCGCTCAACTTACAACCGTAGGTAAACGCGCGACTCTTTGGCTTCAGGATTTGACCATTGACTATGCGAACCTTGTAAATTTAGAAAATTCTTTTAAACTTCGCGGAGTAAAGGGAACAACAGGAACGCAGGCAAGTTTTATGGAGCTTTTTAACGGCGACGAATCTAAAGTAAAAGAACTTGAAAATAAAGTTGTAAGCAAACTCGGATATAAAAACGTCTATGGCGTTACAGGACAGACATATCCCAGAAAATTCGATTATAACGTACTTTGCGTATTGTCTCAAATTGCACAAAGTGCATATAAGTTTTCAAACGACGTCAGAATATTACAGAATATGAAGGAAATCGAAGAACCGTTTGAAAAATCTCAGATAGGTTCGTCCGCTATGGCATACAAGCGCAACCCTATGAGAAGCGAAAGAATAGGCTCACTTGCTCGATTCGTAATATCTTTGCCGGTCAATTCAGCAATTACGGCAGGAACACAGTGGTTTGAAAGGACTTTAGATGATTCCGCTAACCGTAGAATAGTAAACGCTCAGGCTTTCCTTGCGCTTGACGGGATATTGAATATCTATATGAATGTTGCGGAAAATCTTGTCGTTTACGATAAAGTCATTGCAAAGCACATTGCGGCGGAATTACCGTTTATGGCTACTGAAAATATAATGATGGAATGCGTTAAGGCGGGAGGCAACCGTCAGGAGCTTCATGAGAAAATCAGAGTGCTTTCAATGCAGGCTGGCAAAAACGTTAAGGAATTAGGCAAAGAAAATAATCTTATAGACCTTATACGTAGCGACGACGCATTTAAAACAGTACGCGATAAATTGGATACTATTCTCGACGCGAAGAATTTCACAGGTAGAGCGCCTTCGCAAACGGTTGAATTTATTGATAATGAAGTAAAACCTATTTTACAAGAAAATAAAGATTATTTAGGCCAAAGCGGCAACGTAAACGTGTAAATTTTATTTTTACACAGTACTATATCTGGCATAATTTGAAAAAAATATAAAAATAAAGCCTGACTCAAAGTCAGGCTTTGGCAGGAGAGACACGATTCGAACATGCAACCGACGGTTTTGGAGACCGCGACTCTACCGTTGAGCTACTCTCCTGTAATTACGAAAAGATTATAAAACATTCGATTAATTTAGTCAACTGTTTTTGGAGGCAAATTTGTGAAAAAACAATTTAAGCTTGGCGTCATAGGTTGCGGCCTTAATTCAACAGCAATATTAAGGGGTGTTGTATTATCAGATTTCATACGTGAGAAGAAAATTATTGTAAGCGACAAAGACGAAAGTAAGCTTGACAATATCGAATATCTTGGAGTAAAAACTACGCTTGATAACAGATACGTGGCGCAAAACAGCGAGTATTTGATTTTAGCGGTAAACGAAAAGAATTTTAAAGAAACAATAAAAGAACTTGAGGGCATTCGTCCCGAAAAAGTTATTTCAGTTATTTGCGGCATTTCAAAAAATGAAATTAAAAATTCGCTTGGAATAGGAGTTATAAAAGTTGCCCGCGCCGTTATGAACTTGCCCTGTTCTATCGGTAGCGGTACTGTAGGATTGGATATGGTCGATTATAATAAGTTGACCGACGATACGGAATTTATTACAAACATATTCGATAAATTGGGTACGGTTGTCAGTCTTGAAGAAAGTAAACTCGACGCAGTATCGGCTATAAGCGGAAATTCAGTCTATCCTTTATTTTTAATTGACAGCCTTATAAATGCAGGAGTAAAAAACGGGTTAACCAAAGGCGAAGCCAAATTGATAGCAACTCAGTCGGTTTTAGGCATAGCCGAACTTATTCAGCGCGAAGAGCAGTCCATAGATGACATTTTGCTTCAAAACTGCAAAAACGGAAGTCCCGCGATAGAATCTGTAAAGGTATTTGAAGACAACGAATTCCGTAAACTTGTTTCCGATGCCGCGGAAGCTTACATTTCACGTTTAAAGAGCCAAAAAACATGAAAAAAGTTACTTTATACACGGACGGCGCATGCTCGGTCAATCCCGGAGTAGGCGGTTGGGGAGCAATGCTCATATTTAACGGTATCGATAAAAAAATTTCAGGAGCCGAAGGCGAGACGACAAACAACAGAATGGAACTGAAGGCCGTAATCGAAGGTTTGAAATGTCTTAAAGAGGCTTGCGAGGTTGACGTTTATAGTGATTCAGCATACGTCGTGAACGCTTTTCTAAACGGCTGGATATTAAATTGGGAAAAAAATAATTTTATTAGACCCGATAATAAACCTGTTTTAAACGTCGATTTATGGCAGGAATTACTGAGCTTGACGCGCAAACACAGAGTAAATTTTATCAAGGTAAAGGGGCACTCCGACAATGAGTTCAATAATATCTGCGATAAGCTTGCGACCGACGCCGTTAAAAATTTCAAATCGGGATTATAAAAATTCATTAATTACTATATAATAATAGTAATAATGAACCGCATTGACGTTATAAAACATATAATTAATATTTTAGCGGTTGTGCTTTTAAGTGCAATCGCTTTTCTTTTTATTGCATACGGATTAAACTACCGTAGTCCGAGCTTCATCGACGTGCATTTCAACTTATTACTTGCCGTTTCCGGTACGCTTAGCGCACTGATTATGGCGGCAGGAATTTTATTCTACGCCATAAAAAAAATATCTTTATATCGTTTAATTGTTTGTTTACTTGTATTTATCGACATCTGTGCAGTCGTGTTTTTTGTCTTATGCGCAAGCGGTCTGATTACAAAAATAAACAGCGTGGACGCCTTGCGCGAATACATTTCAGGAGCAGGAATGTGGGCAGCCGCAATTTACATTTTCTTTTGTTTCTTACAGGTGGTTCTGTTACCCGTGCCAGGATCCGTTGCCGTGGCGGTGGGAACGGCAATGTTCGGGCCTTTAAGATGCTCGATTTACAGCTTTATCGGAATTGTTTTGGGATCGATAGTTGCTTATGCGATCGGTAAAATTGTAGGATACAAAGCGGTTTGTTGGATTGTCGGCAAAGAAAATCTCGATAAATGGCAACAAAAATTGAAGGGAAAAGATTATCTGATACTATCTCTGATGTTTCTTTTACCGCTATTTCCCGACGATATTTTATGCTTTATCGCCGGAATGTCCTCAATGACTTGGGGATATTTCCTTGTAATGATTACCATAACCCGCGCGATTTCAATTTTTTCCTCTGCATTTTCATTCGAGTTAATTCCGTTTACAACTTGGTGGGGAATTATGATATGGATAGTAATCGCCGCGTTGGTATTTATATCATTCTGGCTTGTATGCAAGCATTACGAAAAAATAGATCGGTTCATAAAAGACAAGTTTAAATTCAAAAGAAAAAAGAGGTGACGCAAGTCATCTTTTTTATTGTAAAATTTTATTATGAATATTAACAAAATCGTTGGCATTTGCAAATATATGTGATAGAATGTATTTGTAGGAAATTTGGCATTCAGGAGTATGTATGGATAAAATAAGCCTTTTACAAGAACGCAGGAAGCAAATTCTTGATGCAGGTAAAATTATAAGAGCAGATATAAAATCTCTCGTTGACGAGGATAGTTTTGTTGAACTTTCCTGTTTTAGTTTTTCCAAAAATGATTTTTATGGCGAAAATGCCGAAGGCGAAGGAGTTGTAACAGGATTTGCGACAATAAACGATTATCCTTTCTATATTGTCGCGCAAAACCCCGAAGTATGCTCGGGAGGAGTAAGCAAGAAAAATTGCGAAAAGATCGCAAAATGCCTTGATCAGGCCGAAAAAACTTCTACGCCGGTAATTTACCTTATGTCGTCTCTCGGCGTACAGTTCGGCGAAGGAATAAATGTTCTTGAAGGTATTGCTTCGCTTATGTTAAAAGCGTCTCAATTAAAGGGCAGCATACACCAGTATATGATTGTTAACGGTGAAGTTTACGGACAAATTGCCTTGTTGGCCGGAATTTGTGATTTTACATATTTTATCGATAAAAAGAGTTCTTTGTGCGTCAACAGCCCTTTGGTAATTTCAGCAAAGTCCAATAAAAATCTCGATAAATTTGCAGTAGGCGGAGAAAAGGCGTTAAAAGCAAGTCAGATTGCAACTTTTTCGGTTAAAGATATGGCAGAGGTAAAGAAATCGATAACAAAAATAAACGAAATTCTTTCCTCACCGATCTTAGACAGTGATGAAATGAACGTATCATTACCCATTCTCGATAAAAAGACTGACATTAAATCCCTATTAAACGTGTTTGATAAGGATAGCGCCATTGAATTGGGTGCTTCATATTGCGAAGAAGTAAAATGCTATTTGACAAGAATAGGCGGAATTTCCGCGGCTTGCTTGATATTCGACGGCGAAAACGGCGTTGAATTAACAGCTGAAAATGTAAGAAAAATTAAAGACTTTGCAGAATTTGTTTGCTGTTATAATTTGCCCTATATTACTTTTGTAAATACTATGGGAATCAAGTGCGATATTGCAACGAATAACAGTTTGGTTCTTAAAGAAATAGGCGAATACGTTTCTGTTCTAGATTGTATTGACGCGGCAAAAATTTCCATTGTTTTCGGCAAAGCTATCGGTTTGGGATACACATTATTTGCGGCAAAATCAATGGGATATGATTATACATACGCTTTTGCGAACGCGCAAATAGCTCTTTTTGACAGCGTGCAGGGAGCTGAAATCGAATATTCAGAAGACAAGAAAGCAGACAAAGCGGTTCTTGCAAAAAGATATGCCGAAGAAAATTCCGATCCTATCAACGCTGCACACGGCGGATATATAGATAATATTATTCAACCGTCTTTCTTAAAACAATATCTGACTGCGTCTTTACAGATGCTGTTAAAGTGAGGCCGTAATGGTAAATCAATTATTGGACTTTGTAGCCAACGGTGACGGCAATTATTATTTTGAAAACTTCGGGGAAGCGCTTGTATACGCTTTAATCGGATTTCTTATTATCTTTGCCGGTATTTCCTTAATAATTCTTATTATTTGGTTGATCGGTCTTTTATTGAGAAAAACAGATAATTTTGCTTTTTTACGATCAATCGGTAAAAAGCAAAAAGATAAAAAAGTCAAAGAAACAGTACAGGTTAATAAAGATGTTTCAGATGACGTTCCCGATGAAATCAAAGCTGCGATCATTGCCGCAATAATGGCATATTACAGTCGTGAGCCGCAAAAATGCGAATTTAAAGTAAAAAGAATTAAGAGAATTAAGGAGTAAAGTTATGCGTAATTTTGTTGTTACTATAGACGGTAAAAGTTATTCCGTAGGAGTAGAAGAGGTTGGAGAGAGCGTAGGCAACGTCGAAATTGCACCCCGCACCGCAGAAACTCCCAAACCGGTATCAAAATCCGCGGCAATTAATGCAAACGGAGAAAAAGTTTTATCTCCGTTCCCCGGTTTAATCAAAAATATCTTAGTTGCCGACGGAGCGTCCGTAAAAAAAGATCAACCCGTTATGGTGCTTGAAGCAATGAAAATGGATAATGAGATAACCGCGCCTTGCGACGGCAAAATAACCATAAGCGTAGCTAAAGGCGCAAACGTAGAAACTAACGCTTTGCTTGCAATTATAGGTTGACGGAGGATCTATGCAAAATTTACTTGCAGTAGATTTCGGCAAGATATTCGTAAACCTTTACGAATCAATGGGATTTGTTCAGGGAAATTGGCAAAATTACGTGATGTTGCTCATTTCTTTTGTTCTGATGTATCTTGCCGTAGTCAAAAAATTTGAGCCGATGTTGCTCCTTCCCATAGCTTTCGGTATGTTCCTCATCAATATACCAGGAGCGGAGAAGGTGCTTTGGGGCACTTATCCCGAAGGTCAGACGTCGTACGACAGCGTAGAGAATAGGGGGCTTTTATGGTATCTCTATTTCGGCGTAGACAAAGTTATCTATCCGCCGCTCATATTTCTTGGTATAGGCGCAATGACCGATTTCGGTCCGTTAATTGCAAACCCTAAAAGTATGCTTATAGGAGCGGGCGCACAGTTGGGTATATTTGTTGCGTTCATTCTTGCGGCGGCTCTCGGATTCTCGGTTGCAGCGGCTGCCGCCATTGCAATAATCGGCGGCGCAGACGGTCCCACGGCAATATTGGTAACGTCAAAGCTCGCTTCGGACTACGTTCCGACAATAGCCATTGCAGCTTATTCCTATATGGCTCTTATCCCCATTATTCAAAAGCCGTTGATGCGACTGCTGACAACCAAAAAGGAGAGAGCAATAAAAATGAAGCCTCTCCGTCAGGTAAGCAAGCTTGAAAAAATACTTTTCCCCGTTATTGTAACTCTTGTAGTTGGTATAATACTTCCCGATTCGATAGCCCTTTTGGGTATGTTGATGCTTGGTAATCTGTTCAAAGAATCGGGAGTTGTTGACCGACTTTCTACACAGGCTCAAAACGGACTTATGAATACTATTACAATTTTCCTCGGTATAGCGGTTGGAAGTAAAGCTAAGGGAGAGATATTCCTCAGCATAGAGACTTTGGAAATAATAGGCATAGGATTATTCGCATTTATTATAGGAACAATCGGCGGTCTATTAGTCGCTAAGATCATGTGCAAAGTAACCAAGGGGCAAATTAATCCTTTGATAGGTTCTGCGGGAGTCTCGGCTGTACCTATGGCCGCCAGAATATCAGAAGACGTAGGAAGGGAGTACGATCCACAAAACCATTTACTTATGCACGCCATGGGACCTAACGTTGCAGGCGTAATCGGATCAGCAATAGCGGCCGGAGTACTTTTAGCTTGTTTCGGCGGATATGCGGACGGAACCGCTTCAGAGGCCTTTATAGGCGCAATATCCGCAATAATAGCATAATCGGAGAATATTTATGGATAAAAAGAAAGTATTGATAACAGACACAATACTGCGCGACGCACATCAATCTCACGCGGCGACAAGAATGCGCTTTGACGAAATGGAGCCTATATTGTCGATCTTAGACGAAGCCGGCTATTATTCGCTCGAGGCATGGGGAGGAGCAACATTTGATTCCTGCCTGAGATTTTTAAATGAAGATCCCTGGGACAGATTGAAAAATCTGAAAAAACACTTGAAAAAGACTCCAATTCAAATGCTTTTAAGAGGGCAAAATTTATTGGGATATAGGCACTATGCTGATGACGTCGTAGAAAAGTTTATTGAAAAATCAATAGAAAACGGCGTTGGCGTTATAAGACTATTCGACGCTTTGAACGATATAAGAAACCTCGAGGCAAGTACAAAAGCAATAAAGAAGTATGGTGCGGGCGGTAAATGCGTTTGCGAATGCGCAATATCATATACGACAAGCCCCGTACATACGACAGAATACTTTGTAAAACTTGCCAAGCAGTTTGAAGATATGGGTGCCGACAATATCTGTATAAAAGATATGGCAAACCTTTTGTTGCCATTCACGGCTTACGAGCTTGTTAAAGAGCTTAAAAGCGAGTTGCGCCCGGAAACAAAAGTACATCTGCATACGCATAATACCACGGGTACAGGCGATATGGTTTACCTTATGGCTATACAAGCGGGTGTTGATATTGTAGACTGCGCTCTGTCGCCCCTCGGAAACGGAACATCAAATCCCGCTACCGAACCGCTTATTGCAACTTTAAAGGGAACGGAGTACGATACGGGAATCGATATAGAAAAACTTTTACCTGCGGTAACTCACTTTAATAAAGTTTCCGACAGACTTGAAAAGGACGGATTCCTCAATCCTAAAGTCAGAAGAGTTGATATTAATACATTACTTTATCAAGTACCCGGCGGAATGCTTTCCAATCTGATGAATCAATTAAAACAGGCAGGTAAAGAAGAAAAGCTGTTGGAGTGTCTTGCCGAGGTGCCCGTAGTAAGAAAAGATAGTGGCTACCCGCCGCTTGTAACGCCTTCCAGTCAAATTGTAGGAACTCAGGCAGTCTGGAACGTATTACTGGGAAGATACAAGACAATCACTGCGCAGTTCAAAGATTTAATACTCGGTAAGTACGGCGCGGTTTTGGGAGAGAAAAATCCCGAAGTTATAAAGATGTGCCAGAAAGACGGCGAACAAATAATAACTTGTCGTCCTGCCGATCTCATTGACAACGAATTTGACAGTCTCAAACAAAAGGTAAAGGACGACGGATTCTACACAAAGGATGAAGACGTTTTATCTTACGCGTTGTTCCCCGAAGTGTCAACGAACTTCTTCAAATGGAGAAAAGCGCAATATACAGGCGTTGACTGCAATTTGAGCGAAAATCCCAATAAAGTATATCCTGTATAAATTATAAGTTCGGCGCGAAAGTTTTCTTTCGCGCCGTTGATCGGTTTTATTATGAAAAGAGTAGCTGTTATCGGCGCAGGCGCCGCCGGACTTGTTGCGGCTTATTTTGCCGCAAAGAACGGAAACGAAGTAACCGTTTTCGAAAAAAACGAAAAGAGCGGAAAAAAAATTTACATAACGGGAAAGGGGCGCTGTAACATAACGCATAACTGTACGCCCGAGGAATTTTTATCAAACGTAGTAAATAATTCTAAATTTTTGACAGGTTCCATATACGGATTTTCACCCGATGATTGCGTAAAATTTTTTGAAGACGGCGGATTAAGAGTTAAAGAAGAACGCGGGGCAAGATTTTTTCCCGTTTCGGATAAAGCCAGCGACGTAACCAAATGTCTTGAAAAATATTGTCTTGGATCAAATGTAAGCTTTAAATATAGTGAGCAAGTGTTAAAAATTAACTTTTTAAATAGTACTACGCGTGACATACTTACCACAAGAGCCAAATATTCTTTTGATTGTGTCATTGTCTGTACCGGAGGTATAAGTTATCCGTCAACAGGTTCTACCGGTGACGGATATAAATTCGCCGATGCGGCGGGACATACCATTGTGCAACCTGTTCCCGGACTTTGCGGGCTCAATTTAAAAGGAAACTTCTATAAGTCATTGCAGGGACTGTCGTTAAAAAATGTAAATTTAACAATATATACAGGCAACAAGGTTTTAAAAAGTTTCTTCGGAGAATTACTGTTTACCCATTATGGAATATCCGGACCGATAGTTTTATCGGCTTCTAGCCTCATTAACAGACTTGATTTAAAAAACGTTAAACTTTCTATTGATTTAAAACCCTCGTTGGACAACAACGTTCTCGATAGCAGAATTTTGAGGGACTTTGAAAAATATAAAAACAAGCAAATTTCAAATTGTTTAAAGGAATTGCTTCCTGCGGCATTGATACCGGAAATATTAAAGAGAAGCGGTATACCTTTTGATCTTGCCGTTAATTCGGTTACAAAGGCACAAAGATTAAGTTTATTGACAACTGTCAAAAATTTTGATATGCTTGTAATATCTTTAAGAGATTTCACGGAGGCCATAATAACTTCAGGCGGAGTCAACGTAAAGGAAATTAATCCTAAAACTATGGAAAGTAAGCTGATAAAAGGCTTGTATTTTTGCGGTGAAGTACTCGATGTGGACGCTTTTACGGGCGGCTATAATCTGCAAATTGCATTTGCCACCGGTAAAGCCGCAGGAAGCAGTATATAAGGAATAAATTAGTATGAAAGCGATAAGAGGCGCAATAACAATCGATAGGGACACACCTGACGATATAAAAATAGCGGTTAAAGAGTTACTTGAACAGATCTGTACCCTAAACCGTATTACCGAAGAAAATATGATTTACATTATGTTTTCAAATACGGCGGACATTCATTCATATTATCCCGCAAAAGCGGCAAGGGAAGCAGGCTTTTTCAATGTGCCGCTATTTTCTTCATTGGAGCCCGAAATCGAAGGCGCTTTAAAAAAATGCATAAGAGTTATGGTTCTGACCGAATCGGAATTAAAAACCGAACACGTCTATTTACGTAAAGCTGCTAATCTCAGAAAAGATTTAAGCTCAAAACTAAACATTGCTTTGGACGGGCCGGCCGGCAGCGGAAAAAGTACAGTCGCTAAAAAAATTGCCGAAAAGTTCAATATTTTATATCTCGATACTGGCGCAATGTACCGCGCCTGCGCGTTAAAATTTATTAAACTGAAAATTGATATCAAAAACAAATCGGAAGTTAAAAAAATCATAAATCAGATTTCCGTTAACGTCAAATATATCGACGGAACGCAACATACGTTCCTTGACGGCATAGACGTATCTGACGAAATAAGAACAAATGAAATATCTATGGCCGCTTCTACCGTATCGGCACACGAATGCGTAAGAAGTAAAATGGTAGAATTGCAACGCAATATTGCAAAAAATATGTCATGCGTTCTCGACGGTAGGGACATAGGCACAAACGTTTTGCCCGACGCGCCGTTTAAATTCTATCTGACGGCTCGCCCCGAAATAAGAGCTGAAAGACGGTTAAAAGAAAATCTTTCAAAGGGATTAAACGATAACTTTGAAAGCGTGCTTGCCGATATAATAAAGCGTGACGAGCAAGATAAAAACAGACCTATTGCTCCGCTTAAAGTTGCGCAAGACGCAATTTTAGTCGACACGTCCGACATGAGCATAGATCAGGTAATTAATTTTATCTGTAATAAAATTCAGGAAAAAATCTAAAATGAGCGAAACCGTAAAGAAAAAAAAGAAATTATCAAAACTATATAAATGGTTTCGTTTTATGCGCAGAATTTACCGCTTTGTAGTATTTCCAATATATCCTTATAAACGGTACGGACACAAGGAACGCTACAACGACCGAGCATATATAATGGTGGGAAATCATAAAAGTGTAATGGACGTTTTCCCGATTGCAATGGCTACCGATCAACCGGTGCATTATATAGCTAAGAGTGAACTGTTTGAAAAGGGAATTTCAAAGTGGTTCACAAAAAAATGCGAATGTATACCCGTTTCCCGTGACGGAACGGACGTTCGAGCAATGATGCACGCAATAAAAATACTTAAACAGGGAGGAATTATAGGTATTTTCCCTGAGGGCAAGCGCAATAAGACCGAAGCCAAATTTTTGCCTTTTAAAAGCGGTGCGGCTACATTGGCAATTAAAACCCAAACGCCTATAATCCCTGTTGTACAGGTAAGAAAAATCAAAGCTTTCAAAACAGCTCATGTTTATTACGGTGAACCTTTGGAATTTACCGAGTTTTACGATAAAAAACTTACACCCGAAGATATTGAAAGAGCAGACAAAATTCTTTATGATAGAATGTCTGAAATTTACGACGTACTCGAAAATATTTTAAATGCAACAAAAAGAAAGCGCAAATAACTTTATGGAAATAATCCTTGCGGAACACAGCGGATTTTGTACCGGAGTCAGACGGGCCGTAGATACGGCAATGAGCCTTGAAGGACAAAACGCTTATATTCTTGGTGAAATAATTCATAATTCAACCGTAGTAAACGCACTGCGGAAGAAAGGACTTATTACCGTGGAATCATTGGATGAAATACCCGACGGAGCCACGGTAATTTTTAGATCGCACGGAGTTCCCGAAAAATTTTACGGAATATGTAAAGACCGCGGAATAAAGGTAATAGACTGTACCTGTAAATTTGTCCAACGCACGCAAAAAATCGTCAAAGAACAGTATTCGCAAGGCAAGGAAATTATCATTGTAGGCGAAAGCGCTCATCCAGAAGTTATAGGGCTTTTGGGCTGGTGTGACAATAAAGCTTCTGTTATAAGCGAATTGGAAACAGATTTTTCCGAGTTTGCTCAAAAAGAGCTGTGCGTGGTATGTCAAACAACCTTTTCCGCACAGAAATTTGAAAAAATAATTAAAAATATTAGAAAAGTTTGTGAAAAAACAGTTGATGTTTTCAAGACGATTTGTTATACTACTATAGAGCGGCAACAGGAAGTGGAAAATCTTTCCAAAAAGTGCGATGCCGTCTTGGTTGTGGGCGGTTTAAACAGCAGCAATACGAATAAATTGTTCGATATCGCATCACGACATTGTAAAAATGTAATCAGGCTTTCCGACGCGGAAAGTTTAGATATGACAAAAATAAAAAATTTTAAGAGTTTAGGTATTGTTTCAGGGGCATCGACTCCCGACGAACAAACCCGGGAGGTTCTTTTAAAGATGGCAGAAAACACAGAAGTTAAGGCAACTAACCC
>CAJUOY010000023.1 GCA_910588645.1 uncultured Christensenellaceae bacterium | reverse complement strand
CGAGTCTGTCGATATATGGAGAGATTTTTACCACCGTCTCTCCGTGCGTTACTATCTTATAACAACATTTTAACCTTATTTGCGCTTAAATTTATTAAACGCAAAATATTATATTACTATGAAGTATTGCGGTCAAAAGGTTACGCCGTTTTTCATAACGATTACCGCGGTTTTAACAGTAACCTTATCAATTATCATATTTACTCTTTCTTGCTCGGGCGGAAAAATATATTTTAAGTCATCCTTTTATTTTGTATGCTACACCGTAAACGATAACGCCGTCTCGGCAGACTCCATATCTTCCGCCGTTTCAAATTACGGCGGTGCAGGATACATTCTTGAATATAATAACGCCTTTTACGTAACTATTTCCTGCTATTATAACGAGCGTGATGCTATTACAGTATGTAATAATTTAAAGAGGATGCAGCCCAACTGCCTTGTCTTGGAAGTTTTAAAAGAAGATTACGCTATAACTTCCTTTTCCGCGCGCAGTAAAGAAAATTTATACTTGGGAAACTTAAATACTTTGCTCTCTCTTTCCACTCTCGCATACGATTGCTCCAATTCTATGGACAAAGGCGAATTCGGCCAAAACGAGGCAAGGTTAGTTTTAAACGACATCGAAAACAATATTAAAGGATTATTGACATCAAACCCGGACAACTGTTTTTCTCTTCCTCTTAGATCAGTTCTCGGCGAATGCGGACAGTCCGCGCAAGGAATAATCTATTCAAAAAATCTAAGAAAAATTCAAATAGCCATAGCCGATATTCTTATTAATTTAAAGCTGTATTAATTTGGTAAAGTTTACACAAGTTACTTGTATGAACAGGAATTTTACAGCAATATGCGCCGCGTTTCTTATGTGCGCAATAATGATAGTATTTTACGGAAGCATCGCGCTAAATAAAAGTTCCGTTACGTTTGCGGAGTCATACGAGCAGAAGACAATTTATCTCACGTTCGATGACGGCCCAAGCGACAGAGTAACCCCTAAAATTCTTGATGTATTGAAAGAAGAAGACGTCAAAGCCACGTTTTTTATCGTCGGGCAGAGTGCAGAAACAAGAAAATACCTGTTGCGCAGAGAAATCGAAGAGGGACATACTGTTGCCGTGCACACATATTCACATAAATACAGCGAGATCTACTCTTCTCCCGAAAAACTAATTCAGGACATAGAAAAATGCAATGAAGTGATTAAGGGCGCCATAGGCCGCCCTGCCGCGCTCTATCGTTTTCCCGGAGGCAGTTACGGACTTTCGGACAGACTGATTAACGCCGTAACAAATCATGGATTGAGATACGTTGACTGGAACGCCTCAACGAGAGACGCCGAATTCATAAATCCTACGGCGGACGACTTGTTCCGCGCAGCGATAAACACTCCCGCAAACAAGGATAATATTGTTCTGCTCGCACACGACTCCACAACCAAGACTGCAACGGTCGGAGCACTGAAAAAAATAATAAAATATTACAAAAATCTCGGCTATACTTTTGCCGCGTTCTGATTAAAAGAAGTCCGGACTACTCGTCCGGACTTCTTTTAATTAACCCCGTATTTACCGCGATATTCTTTCATTTTTTGAAGGTATTCGGCACCGTCGATTATTCCGCTTTCGATTGCCTCGATTATGTCGGCCATGGTAACTATCGAATATACTTTTACCCCGAATTCCTTATAGACTTCCTGTACGGCCGAAAGCTCGCTTTCAAGCCCCTTTTCCATTCTGTCAACGGAAATTACCATTCCTGCAATTTCAACGTTTGCAGCCGCCTTTAATTTGGGCAACAGTTCGCGCAAAGCCTTTCCCGAAGTCATTACGTCCTCGATTATAACGATTTTCTCGCCGTCCGCTAATTGCTTACCTACAAACAGACCGCCCTCACCGTGATCCTTCACTTCCTTCCTGTCAAAGCAATAATTTAAATCTACACCGTGACGTTCCGCCAAAGCTACAGCGGTTGTTACCGCAAGCGGGATACCCTTATATGCCGGGCCTACAAGCGTCTCCGCAACTATATTGTTATCGACTATACATTGAGCGTAATATTCGCCGAGTTTTGCAAGTTGTGCGCCAGACTTATAGTTACCTGTATTTATAAAATAGGGAGCTTTTCTTCCGCTTTTCAAAATAAATTCTCCGAATTTAAGAACTCCGTTTTCAACCATAAATTTAATAAATTGTTGCTTGTAAGTCATTATATCCTCCTATTTGACAGTATTAATTATTTCGTTAACGTTGTCTATTCCGTGTCTGTCGAGCCAATCGCTCATTTCGCTGATAATACGAGGCATTGCATACGGATCTGTAAAGTTGGCGGTACCGACCTGAACAGCGACCGCGCCGGCCATCATAAATTCTATCGCATCTTCGCCCGTCATTATTCCGCCCATACCGATAACGGGAATAGCGACCGAACGAGCAACTTCATAAACCATTCTCACTGCTATGGGCTTTATGCCTGCACCCGAAACTCCTCCTGTCCGGTTGGCAATTACGGGCGCTCTCTTTTCTATATCTATAACCATTCCGGTAAAAGTATTTACCAGGGACAAACAATCTGCCCCACCCATTTCGGCCGCCATTGCGTTTACCGCAATGCTTTCTACGTTAGGCGACAACTTAACTATAAGAGGCGTCTTTTTGAGTTCCCGCTTTGCAACCCTGCTGACTTCCTCAACGTTCTCCGGCTTAATACCGAGAGCCATTCCGCCCGCTTTAACGTTGGGGCAGGATATGTTTAACTCAACCATATCCACAAGCCCGTCAAGCTTTTTACACATATGGCCGTAATCTTCAAGCGTGCTGCCTGCTACGTTTGCTATTGTTACAACGCCCTTTTCTCTGAGAAAGGGTAAATCATATTTTATAAAATGATCCACACCCGGATTTTGCAATCCTACAGCATTTAATATAACGCTCGAACTTTCCGCTATGCGCGGTACTGGATTACCCAAGCGGGGCTCCAAAGTTACACCTTTAGTGCTTATTCCGCCGATTACGGAGATATCGTAAAGTTCGTTGTACTCTCTTCCGAACCCGTAAGTTCCGCTTGCAGCTATTACAGGGTTGTTGAATTTTACCCCGCAGATTTCAACACGCAAATCAGCCATTAAAGCACCACCTTATTTATATCGAATACGGGACCGTCCTTACACACTCTTGCGTTTTTACCGTCCGCCGTCTTGCAAACGCACACAAGACAGGCACCGACTCCGCACCCCATTCTCTCTTCTAACGAGACAAAACAGGGAGTTTTAATATCGCGCTCTGCAAGCCGCTGTTTTAATGCCTTTAACATAACGGGCGGGCCGCAGGAAATTACGGCGTCAAAATCGAAATTTTCCGCTTCCGATAAAAATGCTTCAACCGCATTTCCTTTTTTTCCGTAACTTCCGTCATCAGTCGTTACCGTGAGACTGCGACACTTTTCAAGTTCGTTCAAAAGACATACCGCAGATTTATTTCTGAATCCCATAAACGCATGGAACTCCACGTCCTTATTTTCCCGTATAGCCGCAATGAGAGGAAATATCCCCACTCCACCGCCTACCACGGCAACTTTTTTATAGCCTGACAAATCGAAATAATTACCCAAAGGCAAAAGCACCTTGAGCTTATCTCCGCTCTTAGCTTCCGTAAGCTTTTTAGTACCCTTACCCTTTACCTGATAGCACAGACTAAGTTCGTTACCTTCAGCAATACATACCCCGAGGGGGCGGCGCAACAGGAGAGACTTGTCTACCGTTTCAAGGTTGACAAACTGTCCGCCGTGAAAGCTTTCTGCACTTTCCGGCAAAACGAGGGTTATCATATAGACGTTTTCCGCAATCACGCGGTTGTCCTTTACAGTAGAAATTAAATCTTTAATCATTATTCGACTCTTAAATTTTCATTTTTCCAATTGCGGAAACAAGATCCTGTTGCATATCTATGCAGGCGGCACGAGCAGCTTCCGCATAATTCATTCCGCTGTAACGTTGATCTCTGTACGCGCAAATTATTCCTCTTGAAGAATTAACTACTCCGCCCAGTCCGTTTTTATCGAAACAAACTTTGAGCATTTCCGCACTGCCGCCCTGCGCACCGTATCCCGGTATTAAGAAAAACGTATGCGGAAGTTGCGCGCGCAGTCTTTCAGCTTCTTCGGGATGTGTTGCGCCCACAACCGCGCCCACTTCCGAATACCCGTACATACCTATACTGTCCTTCCCCCATTCGGAAACAAGCTCGCCCATTTTTTCGTAAACATATTGACCGTTGTCTAGTTTAAGATTTTGGAACTCCCCGCTCGAAGGGTTTGAAGTCTTAACAAGCGCGAATATAGACTTATCGTAAGCTTTGATATCGTTAACAAAAGGTTTTATGCCGTCGTAACCGAGATAGCCGTTTACCGTCAGCATATCGGCCGCAAACGCACGTAAAAGCTTTCCGTTTACGTCTGTTTTACCGAGATATGCAGAAGAATAACAGCCGGCGGTAGAACCTATATCGTTTCTCTTGCAGTCGGCAATGACTATCAATCCTCTGCCTTTTGCATAATTGACAGTATACTCGAAAGCCTGTAAACCCGCATGACCGTACATTTCGTAGTAGGCGATCTGAACCTTAACGGAGGGCACCACGTCGCAAACTTTGTCGATCACATTCATATTGAATTCCGCAATCGCCTCAGCCGCGTCATCGAAACTCGAAATACCGTTTCTCATATCTTCGGGAAGATACGAAAAGGAAGTGTCCAGACCTACGCAAGTGGGATTTTGCAAATCGACTATTTTTTCTATAAGCTTATCAATCATATTCCTTTCCTCAAACTTTATATTTTATTTCGCCGTCCACAATAGTGCAAGCAACTACTCCGTAAACTTCATACCCGTTGAACGGAGTATTTTTGCCCTTTGAAACAAATTCCGAACCGTCTATAGTAAACTTCTTGTCAATGTCTACGATCGCTATATCGGCAGGAGCGCCTACAACAAGCTTGCCGCCTTCCAAATCGAGTATTTCGGCAGGCTTCAGACACATTTTTTCCGCAAGCTCCGTAAGACTGATTAACCCGGATTTTACGAGATAAGTATAACTAAGCGCAAAACTTGTCTCTATTCCGCTTATACCGAAAGCCGCAAGATTGTACTCTACCTGTTTATCCTTTAAAGAATGCGGCGCATGGTCCGTAACGACGCAGTCTATCGTTCCGTCTTTAAGTCCGCAGAGCACAGCCTGACGATCCTTTTCCTCTCTTACGGGAGGATTTACCTTCGTATTGGTATCGTAAGTCGTTATTATATCGTCCGTAAGTACAAAGTAATGCGGGCAGGTTTCAGCAGTAACTTTAACCCCACGGGACTTTGCACTGCGTATTATTTCAATGCCGCTGTAAGTTGACACGTGGCAGATATGAACGGGAATATTCAAACTTTCAGATAAAGCTATGTCACGGGCGATCATTATGTCCTCGGCTGCGCGCAAAGATCCCTTTAAGCCCGTCAATGTCGAATTATAGCCTTCGTTTACCACTCCGCCGTCAACTAAATTTTTATCTTCGCAATGGCACAGGCACTTTAACCCGAAGTCATTTGCATACTCCATAGCAAGACGCATTATATAAGAATTGTCAACCGATTTACCGTCGTCCGAAACGGCGACTATACCCGCGGCTTTCATTTTTCCCATTTCCGAAAGACTCTCTCCATTTTGCCCCTTTGTTATAGAGCCGATCGGATTGACTTTGCAAAGACTAACTTCCGCGGCGCGGTTTTTTATATAGGTTGTAACCACCGCATTATCGTTTACAGGATTTGTATTGGGCATACAGCAAACTTGAGTTACGCCCCCCTTGACGGCGGCCTTACAGCCGCTTTCAATATCTTCCTTCCCCTCGAACCCCGGTTCTCGGAGATGAACGTGCATATCGATTATCCCAGGAAACAGATATTTGCCCTCGGCATTCAAAACATCGCACTTTTCTCTTATATCGGGAGAAATAGCGGCAATACGGCCGTTTTCTATCAAAAGATCGGCCTTTTTTTCTCCTTCCGGCGTTACAACAATACCGTTTTTAATCAATAGCTTCATACGTGTGCCTCTCTGTATTCGTTAAGAAGTTTTAAAAGCGCCATTCTTACGGCTACGCCATTCTTGACCTGTTCGAGAATTAGGCTCCTTTCCCCGTCTATTACCTGCGGTGAAAGTTCCACTCCCCTGTTGACGGGCCCCGGATGCAGGACAATAGCGTTGCTCTTAGCATATTTCAGTACTCCGTCGTTTACGCCGTAATATTTAGCATACTCGGAAAGCGAAGGAAACAGTCCGCCGTTCTGACGTTCGAGCTGAATTCTGAGCCCCATAACCGCGTCTGCTCCTTCAAGAGCCTCCTCGCGGGAAGCGGCAATATGCGCTCCCAGTTTTTCTATTGCACGTGGTATCATAGTTTTCGGAGCGAACATACTCACTTTAGCTCCAAGTTTTGTCAACCCGAAAAGGTTGCTCATAGCTACGCGGCTGTGCTTTATATCACCGAGTATAGCAATTTTAAGCCCTTCTATTTTGCCGAACGCTTCCCTTATAGTCATCATATCAAGCAATGCTTGCGTAGGATGCTCGTGCATTCCGTCGCCGCCGTTTAAGACGCTTGCCCTGACGTGCTCCGCCAAAAGCTTGGGCGCGCCCGCCATAGGATGACGGATTACGACAAAATCAACGTTCATAGCGTCGAGAGTTTCGCCCGTATCTATCAAAGTTTCACCCTTTTGCACCGAGCTTGTCGCAACCGAAATGTTAACTTCACTTGCGCCGAGATATTTGGCCGCAAGCTCGAAAGAAGATCGCGTGCGGGTACTGTTTTCATAGAAGAGCGTTACAAGCGCTTTTCCGCGTAGCATGTCCGAACTCTTGCAATCGGAGTTCAATAATTTTTTCATTTGCGCCGCGTTATCGAGAATTTCGTAAATCTCCTCCGCCGTGCAATCTTTTAATCCCAATAAGTCTTTATGCCGTAACACAATAACCGCCTCTGTTCAGGACAGAAAAAAAGCGGTATGGGCGCTATTTTTAAAAACGAAATAGCTCCCTACCGCCCGCTGATGCTTTTAATCGAAAAGTAAAAAAACATTTTTTCAATCCCGCTGTAATTTGAAAAAAGTATACCACATTAATTTTATGATGTAAAGCGCAAAAAGGTATATTTTTATAAAATTCTTTGCAGAGTAAATCCAACCTTGTCACAGGATGTCAGAACATACTCTATTCCGTTTTTTACAGTGCGGAAAGGAAAGAAGGCTTCTCCGTGAATATGCCCGAAAACCACCTTATCTACCCGCTCGCTTTCGAATAGCGAGGTAAACTCCGAAGCGGGAGACTTTGCAGAAAAAGGCGGATAATGTATCATAGCAATTAATTTGTCCTGCGGCTCTCTCATATTATTTACAGCCTTAAAACAGAGTTTAAAACGCTCCGCCTCGCGCTTATACAGCTTTTCGTCGTCATCGGAATAATCGGAACTGCCAGGACAACTCCAACCCCTCGATCCGCAAATTATAACGTCTTCGAATTTGATACAGTCGTTCTGTAAAAAGTAAAAATTTTTATCGGGCGCGGACAATCTGAGTTTTGTTATTCCGTTCCACCAGTAATCGTGATTGCCGCGTATAAAAACTTTTTTACCCTTCAATTCTTTTAACGCACGCAAATCACAGAGCCCCTCGTCAAGCGTAGTGCCCCAACTTATATCCCCTGCAATTAAGACAATATCTTCTTCCGATACCCTGCTTTGCCAGTCCGTTTTAATTTTTTCAAAATGATTCGACCACCCCGTTCCGAATATATCCATAGGTTTTTCTACGGCGCCCGAAAGATGCAAATCGCTTATTGAAAATATTTTCATAATTCTATTTTAACATCTTTTTTAAGGATTTTAAAGCGTTTTTATATGAAAAATTACTAATTATGTGTGACATAGTACTACTTAAACCAACTAAAATAGCATAAATAACGTTATTTTTGAGTTAAAATGAAAATATTCCCCGCAAAAAACTGCGGGGAACAAAATTTCAATGGAGTATTTTATTCGGCGTAAAACCTTTATTTATTGCAGCAGGATTTACCTTGAGGGTACAGCGGCAATTCAAAAAATCCCGCGCATACCTCCTGCGAATAATCCTGTGCGGGAGGAATAGCGCAATAGCCGTAACTGGGAACAAGAATTTCCACGTCAATTGCTATTTTAAGGATAACGGTAACACAGGCGTTTACCACGAACGTGCCGTCGACGAATCTGCCCTCCGCGCATACCGCAGAGACTTCGCTCGTAGCCTTGTAAGGCATAATCGAAGGTGCGGGCACGAACAGAAGAACGTCCTCCGTTACGCTGATAACCGATTTTGCAACCCCTTCCACTCCGTTTGCGTCGGTATACAAAACTTCGACGGGGATACCAATCGTTGCCTGCACCCTTGCGCAGTTGGGCTTGTCGGGTAAGCGTTCTATGTTAAGGTTGGTTATATCCCCCGTAGACGAAGTAGATCTTGCGCTTATAAAAGTCAGGGGATATGTAGGATTTGCGGGCACTGCGTCGGTAAGCGTGAGCGAGTAATTCTCGATTTGGATTTGTTTTATGCACGCGTCGAAAATTTTCTGCGCCTGAATACACACTTTTTCGCACATTCCGTTAAGCGGATTGCCGGTTATTGTACCCGGGCATTTGTCCGACTGAAAATTGGAAAAAAATGACATTTTAACCTCCGTTTTTGGGCTTTTAATATATTATATGCTTGCGCGCGTTTCGGTGCTCGGCACATACAGTCTGCACGTAGGATAAACAGGCCTGGAAAGATTAATTTTTTTAAGCTCCTCTTCGGTCAGCCCGAATTTCCGCGCTACGGAGGCATAACTGTCGTGGGGCTTGGCGACGTAAATTTCCATTCCCTCAGCCCTGAGTAATATTTCACCCGCAAAGACATCGTCTACAGGTGATTTTAGCTCCTTTTCCACAGCGCCCTGATCGGCGCCGCGTCTGACTCGTATATATTTACTGTGGTCGGTAACGAGCGTAAACATTTATATATCATACGCAAAATAAGCCTGATTTGTTCATAATTCGAGCATAAATTTTGTAGAATAATGTTGATGAAGACCAATATTTACAAATCCGCAGCGCAAGTTACGGTCTTTTCGACGATTGAAAAGTGTTTGAGTTTCATTTACAGAATTATTCTTACCCGAATAATCGGAGCGGAAGGCATAGGAATTTATCAGATCTGTTTGACCGTGTTCGCGGTCTTTCTCACTGCCGCGTCCAGCGGAGTGCCCATAACGGTATCCCGCCTTATGGCTAAAAGCGGAGCTTCCGGCGATACACAAGGCAAACACGCCGCCGTTACCGCAGGGATCGTAAGCACTCTCGTAATTACCATACCCATAGCGATAATTTTATTTTTCGGAAGAAGCGCCTTCGGATTCCTGTTCTCGGACGACCGCTGCATGGATATTTTCATCATCCTCCTGCCCGGTCTCGTATTGACTTCCGTATATTCGGTAATAAGAGGTTCTTTCTGGGGAAACAAACAATTCGTTCCCTATTCGGTAATAGAACTTTTGGAAGACGCCATTATGGTCGTTGCGGGAGTATGGCTCGTATGGGGAGTTTCAGATCCCGTAGACGGAGCGAGACTCGCCATAATCGCAGTACTTATTTCTTATGTATTTTCATTTTGCGTATCGCTTTTTTGGTATTTCAGAAAAGGCGGCAGAATGGCCAATCCTAAACCCCAGTTAAAGCCTTTATTCTCTGCAGCCGCGCCTATTACCGCGATGCGCACATCCACGTCACTTCTCAATTCGGCCGTGGCAGTTATTCTCCCCCTGCTCCTTGTGAATGTCTGCGGATACACCAATTCCGAAGCGTTGGCGCTTTACGGCATAGTGTTGGGTATGGCCGTACCTTTAATATATTCGCCGAACGCATTGATAGGCTCCATCGCTGTCGTAGTTGCTCCGGAATTAAGCGAAAACTATTATAAAAAGCGGGACGATGCCGTAAGGTACGACATAGAAAAAACCATAAAAGCGGCCGTATTTATAGCCGCCCTGCTCGTACCCGTGCTATTCGTATTGGGAAGCGCGCTGAGCATATTCCTCTACGACAGTGAGCTTTGCGGTAAAATAGTTACGATAAGTTCGTTTATGATTTTACCCACATGCATTACTATGATCACAAACACGGTATTGAACTCTATGAATTGCGAAAAACGTACCTTAGTCTATTTCTTCATAGGCGCGGCGGTAATGCTTATCTGTCTGTTATTTTTAACGAGATATATGGGCGTTTACGCTTACGTCCTCGGTATTTCTCTCAGTCAGATAATATGTGCGGTTTTGAATCTTATTTATCTTTCCAAGAAATGCCCTAAATTGAACTATATGCGCTATCTTGTACATTCGATATTGGTAATAACCGCGGCTTGCCTGTTCGGCTGGTTGTTGAACGGAATAATTTCCAAATATCTTGCTCCCGTTTGGCAGATATTGATTTGCGCGCCTTTGATTATTGCGTTTACCGCAGTTTCGCTGTACTGTTTGGAAATGTTTTCAATGCACCCGTTCAAGCGTCTGTTTGCCAAAAAGTAATTTATTTATTAAATCCGAGTTTAACCGAAAATAATCCTTTAACCGCGAGAACCAATAAAAATACGCCGAAAAGTTTTTTTAAAATTGCGGCAGGCAACACGGAAGCGGCAAAGCCGCTTAATACCGAAGTTACGAGCGCGGGAATAATAACCCACAGTATGCCTTCCGTCTTTAACAGTCCGCGATCTTTATGCACTTTGAGCGAGAATGCGGACATAGGTAAAAATGCGGCAAGGTTCGTTGCCTGTGCCACGTGCTGTTCGACGTTAAGAAAAATCGTAAGCGTCGGAATTAATATTGTGCCGCCGCCCATTCCCATACCACCTAGCACTCCGGAAAGAAAGCCGGCAATAAGATACAAAATAAAACTCATATCAACATCCTGATTCCCGCGGCGGCCATAACGACGATAAACACGGCGTTTACGACAGCCACGGGAAATTTATTTAACGCCATTGCTCCAAAAAATCCGCCCGCAACCGATCCTATGGCTGCGGGTATAACTACTTCCGGAGAAAAATAACCGCCCGCTATATAAGTTATCGCGCTTGCCGCACATACCGGAGCAATGACGAGTATTGCCGTTGCGTGGGCGCGTTTTTCGTCAAAGCCCAATAAATTTTTCAAAAGAGGAACAACAACCATTCCCCCTCCGCCGCCGAACAGACCGTTCACCGCGCCGGTGAGAAGCCCGCACAGTACGGCTTTTAAATTCTTTTTAACCATAATATTTAATCTTTACGGTAAGTTTTTGCAATTTTACTGAAAATAATTAATTTTTTTTTGAAGTAGGTTGTTAATTGCTTGATTAAAAACGGTAATTATATTAAAATGTCATAGTACGACAAAAAAACTTGCGGCGTAAATACGCCGTTGAAACTCAGGAGTTTTATGACTAAAAAACACTCTAACGGAAAAGTAACAAGAAAGTCCCTGATAGCCGCTTTGTGCGTGCTTTCGGTCGCCTGCTCCGGCCTTGCGGCAGCGTGCGCGCCCAATAAAGAAGAAGACAAGCCTTCCAACAATCAAAAGGAAGATACTCAACTTCTTACAAACGGTAACTTTGAATTTTTCAACGTCCCCGAGGACGCGGTTCACCTCATCAAGAACGTAAACGGTTGGACGATTGACGGCGGCAGTTCCGTAAAATCCGGCATTATCTCCACCGGCCCCAAAGCCTGGGAAGATATCTCCGACTTCGATTTGGGACAAAAACTGGATTATAACGAGGATATAGGCTCTTCTTCCGAAGATTACGTAGACTATAACTCGATGCGTTCGCGCGATATTCTCTACAAGGAGCCCTATGCCGCAACCCGTACCAAGGATCAGCTCAAGGACGACACCATTATAAAGAATTTCGGTGGATTGCAGAAATTCTTAGGTATCGAGGGCGAAGACGGCAACTACAAGTTCATGGGCGAGACCGTCTATAAGAACGCCGACGACGGTGACTTCTACTTTGATCAGGACTTCACCAGACCGGTAAGACAGGCCGTTATCGACAATCCCGAAACGCACCTTGGAGCTTATTCGGAAAAAGACGGTAAATATTATCTCGGTACAACTGAAGTTTATAAGGACGACGACGGAAACCTCTACTCTGATTCCGCAAAAGAATACAACACCGGCAACGTGCTTATGGTTCATAACTATACCACGGACGGCAAATATAACGGTATCAGACAGTACTACTCTTCCAACACCCTTACGCTCGAAGCAAATACGGCAGCGGAAATATCCGTTTGGGTTAAAACTTCCGACCTTAAATTCGACAAGGGTTACAGCGCGCTGTACGATCAGGACAAGGGCGCAAGTATCGAGGTTGTTCAGACTGTCAACGGCACTTCGATAGATACCTTTGCTATTAAAAACATCAACACAGAAAAGATTATAGCGGGCGCTGAAACCGACGGGTATACGGTTGAGGAAAGCAACGGTTGGCTCAACTATAAAATTTATATAAACGCCTGCGACTTTGCTTCCAGCACCATTCAGTTGAGACTCGGACTTGGTCAGACCAACGAGGAACAGTGCACGGGTTATGCGTTCTTCGACGACGTTGAAGTCAAAAAGTTCCGTTCACTTGACGATGAAAACTGCACTTATTCCGAAAATAAGAAAGAAATAAACGACAACAAGACTTACTGCTCGCTGACAAGCGAAGCAGACGACAAAGTCTTCAATGCAGACAAGGAATTAAGAAAATCTAACGGCACAGATTTCAGACACGCCTACCACTTCAACTATTCCGTTGATCTCGCTTCCGTAGCCTCCACGGCGGATAATTCCGGCTATTCCCCCGTCAACCTGACAAAAGACAACGTTTCCGTAAAACTTACTACGGAAAAAGACGGACTTAAACTCTATGCTTCCAGCGCGAAAAACGATGCAAGACTTATAGGCATTTCAAGCGGAGACAGAGACGAAGCTTACGACCTTGTAAAGAACTTCAACGGTCGTCCTACCGAAAACGATTTGTTGGGAACGTTTAAAGCAGGAAGCCAGTTCACAGAATCTATGTTTGCGGGAGCAAACTATCACAAAGATTATTCAGGACTTTTGAACGAAGCTTTAAACGGCGACGGACAACTTCCCGACTATGACGGCAACGTTTTAATGATGCTCTCGGCGTGGGGCGCGGCATACACCTCCACCGTTTCAAGCACGAACTTCAAAGTTGAAGCTAACGGCTACACAATAGTTTCATTCTGGCTCAAAACCAGCGACGCCAATTCAACCGTAAAAGTCTACGACGTGAACGACGACGAAAATTCGCAGACGCTTACGATCAACACCACCGGCGTAGTTACAAACTTCGAAAAGGAAAAAAATATCTATAACGGCTGGGTACCCTGCTTCATATTCGTACAAAACGATACTGAAGAAGCCCAGGAATTCAATATAGATCTCGGTTACGGCGGTTCCGATATAAAGAACGCCAAGTACGCGGGAGGTTGGACCGCTCTTGCAAATATGCAGACGCTGTCCGTTGACGAAGAAGTCTATCGCCTTGCCACCAGCGGAACTTACACCGCCCTGTTCTCGTTCAGCGAAAGCGAAAATAGCAGCGATAATAAGGTTATGGACGATCCCCTTGCAACTTCCGACATAAGAGACGGAATTGCGCACCCCTCCAACTACTCGGGATTGAACGGCGCACACTCGACTATCTCCGGCGGAGACAGCAATCAGGCTTACGACGCGGGCAACACAAACAAGCTTGCGGGACTCATTTCCAAAGAGCACTTCGATAAGTATTCCAACGGTAACGATATACTCAAGAGCTTCAATCAGTCCGCACAGAACTGGAACGACGTATTCGGCGAAAATTGCTATCAGCCCCTTATCATTATTAATAATTTAAGGACTTATGCAAATAAAGCAGAAGCCAACGAAACAAACTTCAAGGATTATTACGTTGAAGACGAAAACGGAACTATCGTAGCTCATAACGGCAAGAAGTTCTCCAAAGTCGCACAGAACGCGACGTTCGACGAAGAGACGACCTACTACTCTTTGAAAGACGTATGCAACTACGGATTTGTAAGCAACGGCAAGACGGTATCGTCCAACAGCTATGAAACCGTAAGCATAAAAGTAATGGTTTCCGGCGACGCGGCGGCTTATATCTATTTGGTAGATAACACCGATACGACCAAGCTTTTGAATTACACCACTCCCGGATATACCTTCTTCTATGACAAGGAAGGCAACGTACTCGATGAGAAGTTTGACGAAGACTGGAAAGAGAGCGAACACCGCGACCATATAATTTATACTCTTCGTGACGACGGTCTTTACGAAAGCAAAGACAACACGGAAGATAAAGTATATTACGCAAACCTTCACAACCTCAGAAGATCGTTCAAAAACTATAAGTACGAACACGAGACCTTCTATAATAAAGACGGCGAGGCAGTTTCGTTTGACAATCTTGTCGACGGCGAAGATTACTACGTATCCTCCGCGGCAGACAGACTTGCTAACCACTACCTCACAAACGACGAAGGAACCCGCATATACGAGTATAAGTCAGAGGACGACGCTTACTACTATATCGCAGAACAGAAAACCACCGACGTTAAGGTCAAAAACTTTGCCGAGGAATACGCAAGATACAATTACGAAGCGCTCAATGAGGAACTCTTTGTAAAAGTAACCGATACCGACGGTAAATGGGTAACCGTTAACTTCTTCATCCACACGGGAAGCGACAGCAAGAACTACCGCCTTGAAATGTGGAGCGGCGACCGTAACGAGACGGGCGTAAACAACGGAAAGATAAGTAACGGCGCGGTTGCATTCGATTACAGCTCTTTCTCCGTTACTTCCAGCAACTACGCAAGCGTCTTAGGCGAGTATGAAAAGGAAATAATAAACAAGTACAGAGCGTTGCTTGCAGAATATAACAAGCTTGACGTAATTACTTCCGAATCGGAGAACATCGCATTCTATGAGAAAACGCTGAGCGAGCTCGTAAAGGACGGAACAATCCCCGCCGATAAGGTAAATGCGATTGCCGGAACGTACGACGCTAAGTACTACACCTACACTCTGTACGATTCCGAATCCTACGTACCTTTCAATGCAACTACCGCGAAGGACGGAGAAACCGGTTACGAGTATAAATCGGAAGATTTCAAGGAAGTACTCGCATACTTCAATTACGAAAACTCGGCTCAGAATTCGCACAACGTATTCGTCGATTATTCGGCTGTAGATCAGGATATAAAGATCAACAGCGGTAATGCGGATGAAGATGAAGATAAGGACGAAGACGAGACCGAGACCGTAGATATCTGGCTGTACGTTTCATCGATAATTCTCGCGGCGGTACTCCTGCTCACTCTTGCGGCAATCTTGATCAGAAACCTTATTAAGAAGCGCATAATAAAGAAAGGCAACTCCAAGAGAAATAAAAACGTTTACCGCCAGCGTGACCGCTATATCAAGAAGCTTCACCTTGTAAAGAACGAGGAAGCCGACGACGCTCAGGCAGAAACCAACGAGGACGAACCCGTTGAAACTCTTCCTGCCGAGGAAGAGCCCGAGGCTACGGAGGAAAACGAGGAAATATCCAAAGAAGCGGTTGAACCTTCAAACGATGATGAAGATAAACCCGAATAAATAACAAATTAAAAAGTCCGACTTTAAGTCGGACTTTTGTTTTATAGTTAAATTCTCAATCCCCTAGGAAGATGATTTTTTGCCGTGCCGTTTACGGCTTTACACCAACCGAGAGGATAATTAAGATAAGTTACCACTTTCCAACCGCTGCAAGACGTACCGAAAGTAATCCCTCTCAGATAATCGCGAGCAGTCTTTTCGTCAACGGGAATACACGCTGCTTCATTGTTTTTCAAGCTCATTGCAAGCGTGTGAGACGGTTCAAATCTCTTTCCGTCGGGAGAAACCTGACCGAGAAATATACCCTCGTTATACTTAAAACGGGAGCCTGCAAGATCAGGTGAACCGTCGGGAATATAATAAAAATTATTTCCGCTCTGCATAACTCTATCTATGGAAATATTTAATGTCTCTCTTTCCCATTCCCTGTACACTTTTAAAAGTTTTTTATCCCGTACTGAAAAGTTCAATAGCGGTAAATCTTTTCTTCCTCCGCCTGTCTTTTCCAATACTGCGCAAAAATGCCCTTCCCCGCGCACTTTATGCGGCAAAAGCTTCTTCATTGATACGAGAACAAAGTCTTTGTGTGATTTTAAAAAATTTTCAACCTGCTTTTCGTCCTCTTCCAATGAAAACGTGCAGGTGGAATAAACCAATCTTCCGCCGCAAGACAGCATTATTGCGGCCGAATTCAAAATATTTTTCTGTCGTTCAACGCACAGTAAAACGTTGTCCAAACTCCATTCGGGAATAGCAGACTGTTCCTTTTTAAACATCCCTTCACCAGAACAGGGAGCGTCAACGAGAATTTTATCGAAATATTCCTCAAACAACCCCGCCAATACAGAGGGCTCCGCCGAAGTTACTAAGGCGTTTTTTACGCCCAACCTCTCCACGTTGGATCTCAATATTTCAGCTCGTTTGGGCAATATTTCATTTAATACAAGCACCCCGTCGCCATTCATACTTTGTGCAAGCTGCGTACCCTTTCCACCCGGAGCCGAGCATAGGTCAAGCACTCTTTCCCCTGCCTTAACGCATAATTCGGGTGCGGCGCACATTGCTGAAGGTTCCTGAACATAATAGAGCCCCGCGGCGTGCAGTATGGTTTTACCAGGGCTTTCCGAATCGGTATAAAAACCGTTTTTCTCCCAAGGGACGCCGCCGTCGAGATTGACGGACGAAATCCTCATAAAATCCTCAACGGATATTTTGAGCGTATTTACCCTCACCCCTCGCGCCACGGGAAGATTATACGAGGATATAAATTGGCTATATTCGGAGCCCAGTTCACGTTTTACTCTTGCACAAAATTCCGAAGGAAGTTCAATCATTAAACATCTCCGTAAATTCCGTCAAATACAATATAGTTTTTTGTGCCGCAACGGCCTTTTTCGTCCTGTCGGTTTCATCGCCTTCCGGACAAACATAATAACGACAGTCGTCGACGTGCGCCGAATATTTGCCGCCGAGCGCATAGATCTTATCAACAAGAGAAATAGAAGTCGCAACATCGTCCTCTATTGTACGAGAGAAACAATATATTTCACCCTTAAGTTTGCCACCGCGTTTAAAACGCTTACGACTGAGATTGTTATAGAACTTAACTCGCGCGTCCGAACGCGCCATTTTCGCCTCTCTGCCTGCCTTTTTGAAAGATTTAAACCCCTTAGACTGCGGACGTGAAACCGAATAATTTTCTATCTTGCCATAAGTGAACCCAATCGAAGAACAGAGTTCGCCTATACCGCACTTCCTGTTCCTGCACATTGCTTCCACAATTCGCATAGTCGCGTAGGCGTCGTCCACGGCGCGGTGCGGGGTAAATTCGACGCCGAGTTCGGCGGCAATGTGTTCGAGCCCGAATTGGTGAGAAAAGTCGTTTACCAAAGACATAAAGACCAACTGGCTGTCGGCAAATCGAAAGTTGAAAGACGGTAATTTAAAACGCTTGCATTCCAGATTGAGGTATTTGACGTCGTTTAACACGGCGTGCCCCCAAACGCAGGTGTCTTTATCCTCCAAAAGCTCTTTTATCCGATTATAAACCTTGGGGAATGTAGGCTGTTTCTTGAAAATACCGTACTCGTACGGCAGAACTATACCCTTTTCTCCCTTTCTGTCAGTCAGTTCAAACCTGCCCAGCGGATTGATAAGCAAATCCTGTTTCTCTATAATATTGAATTTCTCGTCGCAGAGTACATATCCGAAGACGCAGATTTTTGCATACGTCTTGCGTACCCCCGCGCACTCAATGTCAAAAAATATAAATTTCATAACTTACCGGATAATTATATCACAGA
>CAJUOY010000022.1 GCA_910588645.1 uncultured Christensenellaceae bacterium | reverse complement strand
TATTATACCACAATAATTATAGATGTCAATAAATTTTCGAAAATGTGTGTTATTCAAATTCAGGAGAACATCTCGTTACCCAGCAGTATGGCGTGCCCCTTGGTCAACACCCAAATAAGATCTATCAACCACATAAATATAACTCCCGGGAATACCGTAAGTATTGCCAATAACAGCCATAATGCATCTTTTTTAACTATCCCCTTTACTATCCTGCAAATTCCGTAAAAAATTTCAATGCAAGGCAAGCAAAGTATAACTTTTATAATAAGCGGAAGCGAATCCACTTCCTTTAACAATTCTTCCATAAAAATCTCCCGTATATCATTATACTCTTACCGGTAGTAAAAAAATGTCAAAAACGGCGGTGTTTTACCGCCGTTTAATTGAATTATACCAATTCGATTATAGCTTCTTCCGCACCGTCGCCGCGACGCTGTCCCAAAGTGTAGATACGGGTGTATCCGCCGCCCTGTCCCAGTTCTTCCGCGCGCTGAGCGTACTTGGGCGCGATTTCGTTGAAAAGCTTTTCCATAAGAGGGTGCTGAATATCGGCAGTTCTCGCCTTGAATTCAGACTTCTTTTCATTGAAAGGTTTAACTTCCTGAAGGTCACGGAGTTTACCTATAAGCTGACGGCGTACCGCAAGCTTTTTGGGGCTGTCCTTGACGCTTTTGGAGGTAACTTCCTTTCCCTTTTTATCGGTGGATACGACGTCAAACTCGATGTTGTCGTCGTAAACTCTTATAGCCTTCGTTATAATTTTTTCAACGTAGGATTGTAATTCTTTGGCCTTGGCCTTGGTGGTGGTGATTTTTCCGTACCACAAAAGCTCGGACGCCTGATTTCTTAAAAGAGCTTGTCTCTGCTCTGCCGTTCTTCCCAATTTGCCGGGCATTTTTTAATCCTCCTTGTTTGATAATGAAAGTCCGTACGAGTTAAGCTTTAAAATAACTTCGTCAAGCGACTTTCTGCCGAGGTTCCTTACCTTGAGCATTTCTTCTTCCGTCTTTCTCGTAAGGTCTTCCACGGTATGAATATTCGCGCGTTTGAGACAGTTGTAGGAACGTACCGAAAGGTCCATATCTTCGATAGCCATTGCCAAAATTTTGGCTTGCTTATCGTCCTCGTTTTTAACGAGGATATCGAGACCTTTGATCGTATCCGACAAATCTACGAACAACGAGATGTGATCCTGCATAATTTTAGCCGCAAGGGATACTATTTCTTTTGCGCTGAAAGCACCGTTTGTCCAAACTTCCAAAGTAAGTTTGTCGTAGTCGGTATTCTGACCGACGCGGGTATTTTCAACCGAGTAGTTCACCTTTTTAACAGGCGTATAAATACTGTCGACGGGAATATAGTCGATGAGTTCGGTGCGGGTATGATCCGCAGCCTTATAACCTCTGCCGCGGCCGATGGTTATTTCCATATCGATCTTGCCGCCCTCGTCAACCGTGCATATGTGCTGATCGCCGTTGATGACTTCTATTTCGGCATCGTCGGATATGTCGCTTGCCTTGACTTCGCAAGGGCCCTCTTTATAGAGGTGAACGACCTTTATATAATCGCTGTCCGTAATAGCCGTCTTGATAGCGAGCGACTTTATGTTGAGAATAATTTCGGTTACGTCTTCCTTGACGCCGTTGATCGCCGAGAATTCGTGTTTGACACTGCCGTCCAAAAATCTTATCCCCTGTGCCGCCGCTCCGGGGAGAGCAGACAAGAGTATTCTTCTAAGGCAGTTGCCTATCGTAAGACCGAAACCCTTTTCGAGCGGATCTACAACGACCTTCGCATAAGCTCTGTCGTCGCTTTCTTCGACTTCGATTTTGGGCATATCCATTTCGATCATAAAACTTCCTCCTTTTTATTCGAATTTTACTTGGAGTACAGCTCGACAATCATATGCTCAGCAATCTGACTGTCAATATCTTCTCTTGCAGGAAGAGCCAAAATTTTTCCCTGTAATTTTTCGACGTCGAATTCAAGCCACTTGGGGGTTGCGCCGCCCTTTGCGGATTTGAGTTCCTCGAAATACTTGTTCGAGGTCTTGCTCTCTTTGACTGTAATAATATCTCCTACTTTGACTACAAAGGAAGGAATGTTGACCTTTTTGCCGTTTACCAGGAAGTGTCCGTGGTTTACGAGCTGACGGGCCTGCGAGCGGCTGACGCCTACGCCCATACGGTAAATTACGTTGTCAAGTCTGCGTTCCAACAGTGAAAGCATATTTTCACCGGTGATGCCCTTCATTCTGTCGGCCTTTTCATAGCAAGCGCGGAACTGGCCTTCCTGAACGCCGTAAATTCTCTTAACCTTCTGTTTCTCACGAAGCTGCTTTCCGTATTCGGAGACTTTCTTTCTTGCTGCGGCAAGTCCGTGCGCGCCGGGCGCTACAGGTCTCTTCTCAAACGGGCATTTGCCGTTGTAACATTTATCGCCTTTTAAAAACAGCTTTCCGCCCTCTCTTCTGCAAAGGCGGCATTTTGCTTCTCTATAAGTTGCCATTCTCGATTATCTCCTTATACTCTGCGGCGCTTGGGAGGCCTGCATCCGTTGTGGGGAATAGGTGAAACGTCCGTTATCATAGTGATTTCGACGTCGCACGCGCCTATCGCGCGGATAGCCGACTCTCTGCCCGAACCGGGGCCCTTCACGTAAACCTCGGCATAACGGAGTCCGTGTTCCTTAGCGGCCTTAACAGCCGTTTCCGTAGCCTGCTGAGCCGCGTACGGGGTGCCCTTTCTCGAGCCCTTGAAGCCGAGACTGCCCGCCGACGACCAGCTGAGCGCGTTACCCTGCAAATCGGTAACGGTTACAAGCGTATTGTTGAAAGAGGACTGAATATGCACCTGACCTCTGTCAACCTTTTTAAGCTCTCTGCGCTTTCTTGTAGTTGTCTGTCTTTTCTGTGCTGCCATTTTTCAGTTCTCCTTATTTAGCGCCCTTCTTCTTCGCAACGGTGCGACGGGGGCCCTTCCTTGTTCTCGCGTTGGTCTTGCTGGACTGACCGCGTACGGGCAGGCCCTTTCTGTGACGAATTCCGCGATAGCAGCCTATTTCCATAAGGCGCTTGATATTGAGCGATACTTCCGTGCGAAGTTCGCCTTCCACTCTGAGATTGTGGTCGATATATTCTCTTAATTTGGATACGGTCTGCTCGTCCAGATCCTTTACGCGCGTATCGGGATCAACGCCCGTTTCCGCAAGGATTTTCTGGGAGGTTTTGAGACCGATACCGTAGATATAGGTGAGTCCGATTTCGACTCTCTTTTCTCTGGGTAAATCTACACCGGCAATACGTGCCATTTTGATTTATTTCCTCCGTTAATTTATAAATGATTGAAATGTATATTAACCGCACTAAACTCCCGCTCAGAATTTCGGAATGTGAGCGGAAAATTTATGCGGAACGTGATTTTTTTCACGAAATGTATTATTTTTAAGCTTAAAACTCTTACGAAAACGCCGTAAAGGGACATTTTACAAAAATGCTGACATTTATTATAGCACAAACGCACAAGGTTTGCAATTATTTTTTATCCGCATTTGTAATATATCGTTAAATAATTTGACGTTTATTATCCGTTTTTGAGTTATTTACGATAATTCCCTCGCACCCGAAAAGGGCGCAAGGAACTTCCGCCCACTGCGACGGAAGAATACGCGAGGGCGATTAACCCTGACGCTGTTTGTGGCTCTTGTTTTTAGAGCAAATAACCATAACTTTGCCGTTTCTTTTGATAACCTTGCACTTGTCGCACATAGGTTTTACGGAAGGTCTAACTTTCATAATAAATCTCCTTAAATCCGGGGCGACGCCCCGTTCGAGTTAAAATTGCATCTTTATCAGTTCTTTGAACGCCAGATAATTCTGCCCTTGGTAAGATCGTAAGGGCTGATTTCGAGTTTTACGTTATCGCCTTCGATTATTCTGATATAATTGAGGCGGAGTTTGCCTGAAATGTAAGCCGTGATGACGTGACCGTTTGACAGTTTTACCTTAAAATTTGCGTTGGGCAGGCATTCTACTACCTTGCCTTCCGTTTCAATAACGTCGTCTTTGGACATTAAAGATACCTCTTTTTATTTATTCTCCCCGTCCGAAGTCTCCTCGGCGGGTTTGGGATAATTATAACTTTTAAGCGCGGAATAAATTTCCGTATCGAACACGCGCTCGCCCTTCAAAAGCTTTGAAGCTATGCTTTCCGCCTTCAATGGCAAGAAACGCAGATGTCTCGGATTTTTTTTCTTGGGCGAAGCAAGTTTCTTGAAGTTGCCGTCGGTTACAAGCACCGATCCCTTTTCGTCTACGCCGACTATAAGGTAATATCTGCCTTTATCCCTGCCCTGCAAACTTTGACATATGCCGCCCGTTTCAGGATCATTTATTTTCATATATTGCCCTTAAAGAGTAAGTATTTCCACTCCGTCCTCCTTAATAAGGACGGTATTCTCATAATGAGCTGCCGGCTTGCCGTCCGCTGTGACCACAGTCCAGCCGTCGGAATTTTTCATACAGACTTTAAAAGTGCCCATATTTATCATCGGCTCAATACAGATAGTCATTCCCGCTCTCAACCGCATACCTGTTCCGCGCTTCCCGTAATTGGGAACTGCAGGATCCTCATGCATGCTGCGACCTATACCGTGGCCGGTAAGCGCCCTTACGACGCCGTAGCCGTTGGCCTCCGCGTGAGTCTGGACTGCGTTACCTATGTTATAGAGCGGAACTCCCGCCTGCAAGCCTTCGATTGCCTTGAAAAAACATTCCTCGGTAACTTTGACCAGTTTCCTCTTCTCTTCGGATACGTTTCCGATGAGATAAGTCCTCGCCGCGTCGCCGTGAAAACCGTTTTTCTCCGCAACAATGTCTACGCTGACTATATCGCCGTCGAGGATCACTCTGTCGGAAGGAATGCCGTGAACGACAACCTCGTTTACCGAAACGCACGAACTTGCGGGATAACCCTCGTAGCCGAGTTCGGAAGGAACGGCGCCGCAGGAAGTTATATACTTATATACAAGCTCGTCCACTTCCTTTGTTGTCATTCCCGCGCGGATATTCTTGCCTACGTAATCAAGAGTATCCCTTGCTATGCGGCAACTTTCGCGCATTAACGCTATTTCCTCTTCACTCTTTATAGTAATCATTATCAGCCCAGAATTTTTTTGATCTGTTCGAAAACTTCGTCGGGCGAACCCTCTCCGCTGGTTACGGATTGCAGCTTGCCCTGCTTTTTATAAAAATCGATTAGGGGCGCCGTCTGCGTGTTGTAAGTATCGAGACGAGTCTTAACCGTTTCGGGATTATCGTCCGCGCGCTGGTAGAGCTCGCCGCCGCACTTTGCGCAGGTTGTAGCTCCGTTGAGCGTCGAAATGTGGTAACTTTCTCCGCAAGAGCAAACGCGTCTGCCGCAAATTCTGTCCATAAGAAGAGCTTCGTCAACGTCGATATTGAGACAAAGATCTACTTTAGCAAAAGTATCGAGCTGTTCGGCCTGAAACAGGTTGCGGGGGAAACCGTCGAGCATATAGCCCGATTTTGCGTCCTCCCAGGTCAGTCTGTCCTTTACGATATCGCAGGTGACTTCGTCGGGAACAAGCTTGCCTGCGTCGATATACGACTTAGCCAGTTTGCCTATTTCCGTACCGCCCTTGATGTTGGCGCGGAAGATGTCGCCCGTAGAAATATGAAGTATGCCGTAGTGCTCCGCAATTTTACTTGCCTGAGTGCCTTTGCCCGCTCCGGGAGCGCCCAAAAGAATTATGTTCATTGAAATTCTCTCTTTGAATTATACGAAAATTTTTAGACAGTCCGGAACCGCGTTCCGGACTGCGGTTGTTTTTTATTTAAGGAAGCCCTTATAATTTTTCATCATAAGCTGGCTTTCCAACTGCTTGTCAAGTTCCAAAGCAACCGAAACTACGATCAGGATACCCGTTGTAGAGAATACCGAAAGCAGCGACAGGTTTTCGACGTTGAGTCCCGCAAGCACCATAGAGAGTATCGAAGGAATAAACGCTACCAGCGAGAGATAAATCGCGCCGAAGAGCGTAATTCTGTTGGAAATTCTCTTCAAATAATCGGAAGTGGGCTTGCCGGGGCGAATACCCTGAATAAAGCCGCCGTTCTGCTGTATTGTCTTGGATACGTCTTCGGGATTAAACTGCATCGACGCATAGAAGAATGCAAATCCGAAGATGAGCAAGCAAAGCGCGAGCATATAGATGAGCTGTCCGTACCACGCACCCTGACCTGAGAACCACTGTGCAATGCCGTCTTCGGCATCGCTTCCGGGCCAGAACAAGCTTATGATCATCTGAGGCATAGAAATAAGCGCAAACGCGAAGATGAGAGGCATAACGCCCGAGCCTGCAATTCTTATGGGAATTACGGAGGACTGGCCGCCGTACATCTTTCTGCCCTTAACCTGTTTAGCATACTGGACGGGAATACGTCTTTCGGACAAGTCTACCGTTACGATAGCCGTAAACTCAACTATAGACAACAGTATGAAGCCGAGGATTTCCCAGAATCTTGCATACTCGCCGCTGAAACCTGCTATAAGGTTAGCTATAATGGTGAGACCGGCGGTGGAAATAATACCCGTGAAGATTATAAGGGAAATACCGTTGGAAATACCGTACTCGGTAATTCTTTCACCGATCCACATTACGAGCATTGCGCCGCCCGTGTATACGACGGTAAGGAATATGCCCGCAATCCACGTAGCCGCGGTTTTGGATACGAAGCCCGTGCCGTTTTCGAAATAACCGAATACGGACAGACGAAGCGCTTCGCCCTGAACGCCGAAGTTTACGATAATGCCGACTGCCTGCGCAACCGCGAGAGCTATCGTCACGTAACGGGTGATCTGAGCAATCTTCTTTCTTCCGTCTTCGCCCTGTTTCTGAAGTCTTTCAAGCGCGGGAATACCTGCCGTCAGAAGCTGAATTATAATCGACGCGTTGATGTACGGGCTTATACCCAATGCAAACAACGTGGCGTTAAGCAGCGATCCGCCGGTGATGGACGACATTATGTTAAGGAAACTGTTTTCGCTTATCGTCTTGGTAAACTGCGCGGGATCAATTCCCGGAACGGGAATGTAACATCCCAAACGGAATGCAAGCAGAAGAAGGAGGGTTATCCAGATCTTCTTTCTTATTTCCTTTACCTTAAAACAATTTTTTATTGTTTCAAACATTATGAACCTACTTTCCGGAAAGCCTTTAAGGCTCTACGGTATTGTCTTGATTTTACTGGCAGATTTCAACCTTACCGCCGGCCTTTTCGATAGCCTCTTTTGCGCTTGCCGAGAACTTTGCCGCCTTAACGGTGAGGGCAACGTTCAACTCGCCCGTTCCGAGAACTTTGAGTCCGGCGGAGTTCTTAACTTCCTTTGCAAGACCGTTGAGTCTTACGTATCCGAAGTCAACTTCCGTACCTGCGGGAACGTTTGCAAGCTGGCTGAGGTTGATTATCGTGTAGCTGGTAGCCCACTTATTGTGGAAGCCGCGCTTGGGGATTCTCCTTGCCAAAGGCATCTGTCCGCCCTCGAAACCGGGACGAACGCCGCCGCCCGAACGAGCCCACTGACCTTTATGACCTTTACCGGAGGTCTTGCCCAATCCCGAGCCTATACCTCTGCCCAGTCTCTTTCTGGGGGTTCTTGCGCCCTCTGCGGGCGATAATTCATTAATTTTCATTGTTAGCTCCTTAAACCTTTTCCACCTTTACAAGATGGGAAACCTTCTTGATTTGTCCCAGGTTTGCGGGGGTTTCTTCAAAGGTTTTCGACTGACGGATTTTGGAAAGTCCCAATGCGGCAACGGTAGCCTTTACAGACTTGATTTCGCCGTTGGTGCTCTTAATCAATGTAACTTTTACCATTTTCTGCCTCCCTTATCTCAGCTCGTTCACGTCTTTACCGCGCGCTGCCGCGATTTCTTCGGGGGACTTGAGATCATAAAGTCCGCATACCGCCGCTTTTACGCAGTTGATGGGGTTGGAAGTGCCGTGCGACTTGGTTCTTACGTCCTTAACGCCCGCGGCTTCCATAACCGCACGTACGGGGCCGCCGGCTATAACGCCGGTACCTTCTGAGGCGGGCATCATAAGAACCGCGCCTCTGCCGAATACGCCCAAAACGCCGTGAGGAATGGAAGTGCCCTGAAGAGCAACCTTTCTCATATTCTTCTTGGCCTGAGCGTTAGCCTTTTCGATAGCCTCGGGAACTTCTTTGGATTTAGCCATTCCGTATCCTACCGAGCCCTTGCCGTCGCCTACGACTACGAGAGCCGCAAAACGCATATTGCGTCCACCTTTAACGGTCTTGGATACTCTGTTTACCTGAATGAGCTTTTTGATTAAGCCGTCGTCTTCCTGCCTTCTTCTGTTATCTCTTCTTGCAGGTCTTTCTTTCTTTTCTTCCATTTCACGCTCCTTAGAAATTAAGTCCGGCTTCTCTTGCGCCGTCTGCAACTGCCTGTACACGTCCGGTGTAAATGTAACCGCCTCTGTCGAAAACTACGTTCTCGATTTTAAGCGCCTTTGCCTTTTCGGCAACGGCTTTGCCTACTTCCTTGGCAGCGTCGGTCTTGTTCATAGCGGCCGTCTTAGCCTTAACTTCCTTTTCCATAGTGGAAGCAGAGCAAAGGGTAACTCCCTTGACGTCGTCTATGATCTGAGCATAGATGTGATTTAAACTGCGGTATACGCTGAGACGGGGCGTTTCAGTCGTGCCCTTAATCTTTTTACGCACTCTTGCGTGTCTTCTCAGACGTTCCTCGTTTTTATCGATTTTCTTAATCATAATATCTCCTTCGAGCAAGCGCCGCCAAAGCGGCCTTCTCCCGTTCGCGATGATTTACGCGAGGGATTACTTCTTGCCCTTACCTCCCGTCTTACCTTCTTTGCGCTCGATCACTTCATCCTTATAAGCGATGCCGTAACCGTGGTAGGGTTCGGGAACTCTTATCGTGCGGATATCCGCCGCCGTCTGTCCGACAAGCGTCTTGTCGATACCGGATACGATAATTTCATTGGGGCCGGGGCATTCAAGCTTAACGCCTGCGGGCTCTACTACCTCAACGGGATGTGAAAAACCTACGTTGAGCACAAGCTTATTGCCCTGCTTTGCAACCTTCCAACCTACGCCGTTGACTTTGAGAGCCTTCGTATAGCCCTGCGACACGCCTACAACCATATTGTGTAACAGCGCGCGGTAAAGTCCGTGCTTAGCGTCGGTGCCTGCGGCGTCGGAGGTCTTTTCAACTATTGCCTCGTTGCCCTCTACCTTTATGTTGATGTCGCCCACAACCTGCTGGGTGAGCGTGCCCTTGCCGCCCTTGACGGTCATAACGCCGTTTTCAAATGTAACGGTTACGCCTGCGGGCAGGGCTACGGGTAATTTACCTATTCTCGACATACAGAATTACCTCCTTACCAGATATAGCAGAGCACTTCGCCGCCTACGTTCTGCGCCTTTGCCTGCCTATCCGTCAATATACCCTTGTTGGTGGAAAGAATGGCGATGCCGAGACCGTCCATAACTTTGGGCATTGTCTCCACGTCCGAGTAAACTCTGAGTCCGGGACGGGATACTCTTTTAAGGCTGTTGATAACGGGCTTTTTCTTGCCTACGTATTTAAGCGTAAGAACAAGAATGCCGTTGTAGCCGTCTTCTTTAAGCTCAACTGCGGAAATGTAACCTTCGCTGAGGAGAATGTCGGCAATAGCCTTTTTCATATTAGATGCGGGAACTTCAACCGTTTCCTTATTTGCTCTCAATGCGTTTCTTACGCGGGTGAGCATATCTGCAATGGGATCTGTCATTTCTTTATCTCCTTACCAGCTCGATTTCTTTACGCCGGGAATTTGTCCCTTATAAGCGAGGTTTCTGAAACAAATACGGCAAACTCCGTACTTACGGAGAACCGCGTGAGGTCTGCCGCAGATGGAGCATCTCGTATAAGCTCTTGTAGAGTATTTAGCAGGTTTCTGCTGTTTGTTTATCATTGCTTTCTTTGCCATAAAACTCTCCTTACTTCTTGAAGGGCATTCCGAGCGCCCTTAAAAGCTCTCTCGCTTCTTCGTCGGTCTTAGCCGTGGTAACGAAGCAGATGTCCATACCGCGGATCTTTTCAACCTGGTCATATTGTATTTCGGGGAATATGAGCTGTTCCTTAATACCCATACAGTAGTTGCCCTTACCGTCGAAGCTGTCGCGGGGAACGCCGCGGAAGTCGCGCACGCGGGGAAGAGCGATGGATACGAATTTATCGTAGAAATCGTACATCATCTTGCCGCGGAGAGTAACTTTAAGTCCTATGGGCATACCCTCGCGGACTTTGAAGTTTGCGACGGATTTTTTAGCCTTGCAGACTATGGGCTGCTGTCCCGTGATCGTCTTCATTTCGTTCTGTGCGATCTGAATAGACTTTGCGTTGTCCTTGATGTCGCCGAGGCCCGAGCTGAGTACTATCTTGACCAGTTTGGGTACCTGCATAGGATTTTTATAGCCGAACTTTTCGGTGAGGGCGGGGACAACTTCCTTGTCATAGCTTTCCTGTATTCTGGAAACGTAAACTTTTTCGGATTTTACTTTCTTAGTAGCCATTGCCTCTCTCCTTATTCAGCCTTATCGTCCGTAGCGGTCTGAGCGGGCTCGTCCTTCTTTGCACGCTTTCTTACGCGCTTTGCGGGAGCTTCGTCCTTCTTAGCCGCCTTTTTAGCCGCTTTGCCCACAGCCGCGCCGGCCAAAACCGCGCCGCACTTGGGGCAGACTCTCGTATTCTTGCCGTCGATAAGGGAATGCTTTATTCTTATTGCCTTATCGCAAGCCGCGCAGATAACCATAACGTTGGAAACGTCGATGGGGGACGCGATTTCCTCTATCTTGGAAACCTCGTTCGCCTTTCTCGCCTTCTGCGACTTTTTGTGAATGTTTATACCTTCAACAGTTACCGTTCCGTGCTTGGGGGAAGTAGCGATTACTTTACCCTTCTTGCCCGCATACTTGCCGGAGATAACTAATACATTGTCATTTAATTTTACGTTCATAGCCTTTCTCCTTAATTAAAGCACTTCGGGCGCGAGGGAAATGATCTTCATATAGTTCTTTTCACGAAGTTCCCTTGCAATCGGTCCGAAGATACGCGTGCCGCGCGGTTCCTTATTAGTGTTGATGATTACTGCCGCGTTGTCGTCGAAACGGATATACGTTCCGTCTTCGCGTCTGATTCCCTTTTTCGTGCGTACGATTACGGCTTTTACGACTTCGCCTTTCTTTACAGCGCCGCCGGGAGCCGCCGTCTTAACGGAACATACGATTACGTCGCCTATGTTGGCGAACTTTCTGAACGAACCGCCGAGCACCTTGATGCACATAAGCTCTTTCGCGCCGCTGTTGTCCGCAGCTTTGAGCCTTGTCTGAGGTTGTATCATATAATGTCTCTCCTATTATGTTACTTACAACTTGTGCAGAGGATTGCGCCGTATCCACATAAGCGGGGAGAGAGCCCCGCTCTCCATTGAATACAGAACGCAATCTTGCGGGTTATTTTCAATAACGAATTATTTCGCTTTTTCGATGATTTCCGCAACTCTCCAATTCTTATCCTTGGACAGCTTGCGAGTCTCGACTATTCTTACCTTGTCGCCCTCGCCGCACTCGTTGTTTTCGTCGTGCGCCTTGAAACGGGTGGTCTTGGTAATGGTCTTCTTATAAAGGGGATGCTTGCTCTTTTCAACGACGGCAACAACCACCGTTTTATCCATTTTATCGGAAACTACAAGCCCTACTCTTTCCTTTCTGAGCGTCGTTCTTTCCATCTTCTACTCTCCTTTACGCCTTTAACTGCCTTGCGCGGATTACGGTATTCACTCTTGCGATGTCCTTTTTAACAAGGTTGATTGCAAGGGGGTTTTCAAGCTGACCGCTGGCATGGCGAAAGCGCAGATTAAACAGTTCGGTTTTAAGCTCCTGAAGTTTTTTCACAAGCTCTTCATCACTCAAATTTATTATTTCCTTAGCCTTCATTAGCTTCACCGCCTTCTTCGACTACTTCTTTCTTAATGAACTTGCACTTAACGGGGAGCTTGTGGCTCGCAAGACGCATTGCCTCGCGCGCTATATCCTCGTTAACGCCTGCCATTTCAAACATAACTCTGCCGGGTTTTACGATCGCTACCCAGTATTCTACCGAGCCTTTACCGGAACCCATACGGGATTCTGCGGGGTGCTTGGTTATGGGCTTGTGAGGGAAAATATCTATCCAGACTTTACCGCCGCGCTTGATGAATCTTGTCATCGCGATACGCGCCGCCTCTATCTGATTGGAAGTGATCCTTGCGCCCTCTTCGGCTACGAGTCCGTATTCGCCGTAAGCAATCTTATTGCCTTTCTGAGCAGTACCGTGGATCTTGCCGCGGTGCTGTTTTCTTCTCTTTACTCTCTTGGGAATTAACATATCAGTCTTCGCCTCCCTCCGATATTATAAGGCGCTTTGCGGTATCAAGCACTTCGCCCTTGTAAATCCAGCATTTAATGCCGAGTACGCCGAACGTCGTGTGAGCTTCCGCGAAGCCGTAATCGATGTCCGCGCGAATGGTTTGAAGGGGAATGGAACCGTCGTGATAACTTTCGGTACCTGCGATTTCACGTCCGTCGAGACGGCCGCTTACGGTGATTTTAACACCCTTTACGCCCGCTTTCGCAACCTTTGCGATCTGCTGCTTAACAGCTCTTCTGTAAGAAACACGCTTTTCAAGCTGGGATGCAACCGCCTCTGCAACAAGCTGAGCGTCCTGATCGATTTTGTCGACCTTCTTGACGTTGATTACGATTACCTTGCCCTTAGTGAGCTTGGAAAGATCTTTCTTGATAACTTCTATTTCCGAGCCGGCTTTACCGATAAGCACGCCGGGACGTCCCGTGTAGATGCCTATTTCGATCTTGTTTGCCGCTCTTATAATTGTGATTTTACTTATTGCCGCGTCGTAGTACTTCTTCTTCAAGAAGGTACGGATTTCATTGTCCTCTTTGATATACGCGCCGAAATGTTTCTTATCCGCATACCACTGAGTGTCCCAAGCTGAAATTACGCCGACTCTTAAACCGTGAGGATTAACTTTCTGTCCCATAACTCTCTCCTTATACCTTCTTAGCGTCCAGTATTACCGTGACGTGGCTGGTTCTCTTCAAAATCGCGTGGCCGCGTCCCTTGGATACGGGCTGCATTCTTTTAAGGTGAGGGCCGCCGTTTGCAAACGCTTCCGCCACGATAAGATCGCCTCTGTCCATACCCTGATTGTGCTCGGCATTGGCCGCCGCCGACAAGAGGACTTTTTTGACCTCTTCGCTGCCGCCCTTGTTGCAATAGGTAAGTATTCCCGCGGCTTCTTCCACGGATTTACCGCGGATAAGCGCCAAAACGGTTCTTATTTTATAGGGGGATATCCTCAGATATTTAGCCGTTGCATAGGGACGGGTGTCCTTGTTGGCCTCGATTCTTTCCTTCTTCAACTTCATATTCTTTGCCATATCGCAACTCCTTACTTCTTAGCGGTTTTAGCCGCGTGTCCCTTGAAAGTTCTGGTAGGAGCGAATTCGCCGAGTTTGCAACCGACCATATCTTCGGTCACGTATACGGGAACGTGTTTTCTTCCGTCGTAAACGGCAATGGTATGTCCTACCATCTGGGGGAATATCGTCGTAGCGCGCGACCAGGTTTTTACGACCTTCTTTTCTCCTGCTTCATTCATAGCAAGAATTCTCGACATAAGTCTTTCTTCGGCGTAAGGGCCTTTCTTAATGCTTCTTGACATTGTCTATTCCTCCTTAATTGATTCTCTTCAAAATAAATTTCGAAGTGGGATTCTTCTTCTTTCTCGTCTTGTATCCGAGAGCGGGCTTGCCCCAAGGCGTCATAGGACCGGCATGGCCCACCGGGCTCTTTCCTTCGCCGCCTCCATGAGGGTGATCGTTGGGGTTCATGACCGAACCACGGACGGTGGGACGGATACCGAAGTGTCTCGTCTTGCCCGCCTTACCGACGCGGACGATCTCGTGTTCGAGATTGCCGACCTGGCCGATAGTGGCTTTACATTTGAGAGAAACAAGTCTCATTTCGCCCGAAGGCATCTTCAAAGTGGCGTATGCGCCCTCTTTTGCCATAATCTGAGCGGAGATACCTGCCGCGCGAGCTATCTGAGCGCCTCTGCCGGGCTGAAGCTCGATCGCGTGAACGACGGTACCTACGGGGATGTCCACAAGGCAAAGGCAGTTGCCCGCCTTGATGTCCGCGCCCGCGCCCGAAACGACCTTGTCGCCTACGCTCAAACCTACGGGAGCAAGGATATAGGTCTTGACGCCGTCCTCATATGCGAGGAGCGCGATGTGCGCGGAACGGTTGGGATCGTACTGTATGGATTTAACGGTAGCGACCACGCCGTCCTTATTGCGCTTGAAATCTATAATTCTGTATTTGATTCTGTTGCCGCCGCCGATGTGACGTACGGAAATTTTACCCTGATTGTTTCTTCCGCCGGTCTTGCGCTTATCGTGAAGCAAGCTTCTTTCGGGCTTGTCGCCGCTGAGCTCGGTATAAGCGTTTACCGTCATAAAACGGCGGGCGGGAGAAGTCGGTTTAAATCTTTTAATAGCCATTTTATTCCTCCTTACGATAACGAGTTGAAGTACTCAATCGCCTTGGAGTCAGCCGTAAGCTGGACGATCGCCTTCTTATAATCGGGAGTGAAGCCTTCGCTTCTGCCCATTCTCTTGCGCTTACCGCGGCAATTTACGGTGTTGACGCTCTGTACTTTGACTTCGAACAGCTTTTCGACAGCCGCCTTGATCTGAATTTTGTTTGCGGACTTCTTAACGATGAACGTATACTTTTTGTCCGCTATACCGTCGTATCCCTTTTCCGTGAGGAGAGGTTTTAAAATTATATCTTCGGCAAACATTATTCTCCGTAGACCTCCTCTATTTTCTTAACGGCCGCCTTTGTAAGAACGACCTTTGCGTTTGCGACTACTTCGTACGTGGAAATCTGTTCTACGGGCAAAGTGCTGAACTTCTGAATGTTTCTTGCCGCAAGAATTACTTTCGTATCGTTGTTGTCCATAACGATAACCGCGGACTTGTCAAGGTTGAGGGCGTTTTTGAATGCAACCATTTCCTTGGTCTTGCCTTCCTTAACTTCGAGTTTGTCCACTACGACGAGTTCGCCGTCGGCAACCTTTTTGGAAAGCGCGGACAAGAGCGCCGCAATCTTTGCTTTCTTGTTCATGTCTTTGGAGAAGTCGCGACTCTTGGGTGCAAATACTACGCCGCCCTTGATCCACTGCGGTGCGCGGATGGAACCCTGACGAGCGTTACCAGTGCCCTTCTGTCTCCAGGGCTTGCGGCCGCCGCCCCTTACTTCCGTTCTGGTTAGGGTGGATTTGGTGCCCTGTCTCTCGTTTGAAAGACGGGTTACAACGGCCTGGTGAATGAGGGGCTCGTTGTACTCGACGCCAAACACCTTGTCGCTCAACTTCATACTGCCGGCTTCAGTGCCGTCCATTTTATACACTTTAATATTAGGCATCTTCTGCTACCTCCTTATTTCACGGTGTCGTTAATCGTAACGACGCTGCCGTTGGGGCCGGGAACCGAACCCTTTATAAGTAAACAGTTTCTCTCGGTGTCTACTCTGACTATTTCGAGGTTCTGTACGGTAACGTTCTCAACGCCGTACTGACCTGCGAGATGTTTATTCTTGAATACGCGCGAGGGCGAGCTGTTCGCACCCATAGAACCGGGTTCTCTGTGTACGGGGCCTACGCCGTGCGTTTCTTTGAGTCTGTGCTGATTCCATCTCTTGATGACGCCGCTGTAACCGTGTCCCTTCGACACGCCGTGTACGTCAACCTTGTCTCCCGCCGCGAATACGTCGGCTTTGATTTCCGCGCCTACCGTGTAGGAAGCCACGTCTTCCAGACGGAATTCCTTCAAAACCTTGCAGGGCTTTACATTGGCCTTTTTGAACTGACCGAGCTCCGCTTTGTTCAAAGACTTTTCCTTTGCCTCGTCAAAACCGAGTTTAAGCGCGGCATAGCCGTCCTTTTCAACAGTTTTGATCTGCACTACGGGGCAGGGGCCCGCCTCTATAACCGTTACGGGGATGACCTTGCCTTCTGCCGTAAATACCTGCGTCATACCAGCTTTACGACCGATGATTGCTTTATTCATTGATAAAGTTCCTCCATTTTATATTTTGCGATACCGCGGTTTCCGTTGCGCCGTTGCCGTCGGCGGATTTCCGTAGAGTATCTTGTTATTAAGTTATTATATAATAGGTATTAAGTTAAATCAGAGCTTGATCTTGATATCGACGCCCGCGGGCAAATGAACGGTATCAAGCAACTTTGCATTGGGCGTATAGATGTCGATAATTCTCTTATACGTTCTCTGCTCGAACTGCTCGCGGCTGTCTTTGTACTTGTGCGGAGAACGAAGAATAGTAACTATTTCCTTTTCCGTAGGAAGGGGAATGGGACCGGAAATTTTCGCCCCGCTCTTCTTCATCGTCTCAACGATACGGCTTGCCGCCAAATCAACCAATTCGTGATCGTATGCCGCTAACTTAATTCTGATTTTCTGTCCTGCCATTGTTTTTACTCCTTTTTACTAACAAAAGTGTTTATTTTTACGTCAACCGAACCGTGTGTATCGCGCTTTTGCCCGTTAAAAAACACCGCAATGCGGCGTTTGGGTTAAAGCCACGGTTAGTCGCAGGGATCGCGTCCCCACATTTGTCAGAGCAAATTATCTGCGACGGGAGCTTTTTTCCGCCGTTTTCAGTAACTTTGCACCTCATTCCATACACATCTTATTGACGCGCTTGTCTATTATATAATGCCCCGAAAAAATTGTCAACGGTTTAAAGCCGCTTTTTTAAGCGTTTTTCACTGTTTTTTGCCCTTTTTAGCGCATTTTTAAGCCATTTTACAATATTTAGCCCGTTTTGTGAAAATATGCCCAATATATGGTTTTTTTAACCCCTTTTTAGTCTATTGACAGGCGAAAAAACGCCCGTCAAATATGTATTATATTTTCTTATAGGCTTTTTAAAATGAAATATAACAGGCTATTTGTAAATTTTTCTCAAAATTTACTATAATTTTTGTTAATTTTTTGAGCGCAGATAAAAACTTGCTTAAAGCCGATTAATTTTTATTTGCGATTGAGCCGTTATTTTTTCGAATAAGTATTGAAATCGTAAGTATTTTACTTTATAATGATATAAACGAAATATAAGGGGCTGAAATATGAATATAACATCCAAAGAAATCCGCAACGTGGCCGTCATAGGTCACAGCGGCGAGGGCAAAACCACGCTTTGCGAGGCAATGCTCTTCAACGGCGGCATGATCGACCGCATGGGCAAGATAGAGGACGGCACGACCGTAATGGACTTTGACGAACTTGAAAAGGGCAAGAAGCTTTCCGTGAACACTTCCGTCGCCTATCTGGTCTGGAAGGGCGTCAAAATAAACCTGCTCGATCTGCCGGGCTTTTACGACTTCGAGGGCGAACGCCATGAGGGACTGGCCGCCTGCGGCGCGGCGGTACTCGTTATCGGAGCAAACGGCGTACTGCCCATAGGCGCGGAGAGCGTAGTCGAGTACTGCCTGAAATTAGGAAAACCGCTGATTATTTTCATCAACGGAATGGACAAAGCAAACGCGGAGTACGCGGGCACTTTAACCGCGCTTAAAGAAAAGTACGCGGGCAAGCTTGCCCCCATTCAACTGCCGATAATTTCCGACGGAAAGATGACGGGATACGTAAACGCAATACAGGAAAAGGCGTACAAATTCTCCACCCAGGGACCTCAGGAAATTCCCGTTCCCGCCGATCTTACGAGCTATATGGAAGAGATGCAGTCCAGCCTTATGGAAGCGGCGGCGGAAAACGACGAAATTTTATTGGATAAATATTTTGACGAAGGCAAACTTTCCAAGGACGACACCGTACACGGGATCCGCAAGGGAATCGCCACGGGCGGCGTTATTCCCGTTATGGCGGGAAGCGCGCTTCAAAACCGCGGCGTGATAAATCTGTTAGACGAGATCGTGCGCTATATGCCTACCGCCAACGAGAGAAAAAATTCGCTTGCAACCGATATTGCGGCGGACGAGGTAATAAACATCTCCTGCGAGGAGGACGGTCCGTTTGCCGCGCAGGTGTTCAAGACGGTATACGATTCCTATTCGGGCAAGATGAACTATATAAAGATCTTCCGCGGCAAGCTCAAATCCGGAATGACGGTATACAACTCAAATACAGAAACCGAGGAGCGAATCGGACAACTGTTTGTACTCAAAGGCAAGAAAGCCGAACTTGTAAACGAGCTTACGGCGGGCGACATAGGCGCGGTCAATAAACTTACTTCCACGGATACAAACCACACGCTTTGCGCATTGGGCACAAATATTCAATTCGATCCCATAAGATTCCCCCGCCCCGCTCTTTCGCTTGCGGTAAAAACCGTCAATAAGGGCGACGAAGACAAGATGTTTGCGGGCTTTAACAAGATGCGTGAGGAAGATTACACTTTCACCGTAGAAAAGCGCGCCGACACAGGAGAACTGGTACTGAGCGGACAGGGCGAAGTTCACCTTGAAATACTTGCAAAAAAACTGAAATCGCGTTACGGAATAGACGTTGTCCTCACCGATCCCGCCATTCCATACCGCGAGACTATAAGAGCTGTTTCGACAGCCGAAGGCAAGCACAAAAAACAGTCGGGAGGACACGGACAGTACGGACACTGCAAAGTCCGCTTCGAACCCTGTGAGGACGACTTCGTATTCGGAGACGAAGTCGTCGGCGGAGCCGTTCCGAAGCAATACATTCCCGCAGTCGAAAAGGGCTTGAGAGAGTGCCTTTCAAAGGGCGTGCTTGCCGAATATCCCGTTATAGGCGTAAAGGCTGTGCTTTACGACGGCAGTTATCATGACGTGGATTCGTCGGAAATGGCATTTAAGGCTGCCGCCGCGCTGGCATTCAAGGAAGGAATCAAGAACGCCAAGCCCATTCTTTTGGAACCGATAGTAAAACTTAAAGTCGCCGTCGCGGGCGAATATCTGGGAAGCGTTATGGGGGACATTTCAAAGCGCAGAGGAAGAATTTCCGAGAGCGCGTCCGAAGGCGCATCAACTACCGTAATAGCCGAAGTACCCCTTTCTGAAATAACAAAGTACGCAACCGACCTGCGCGGGCTTACGCGCGGACAGGGTAAATTCACAACCGAGTTTTTAAGATACGAGGAAGTTCCGCCTCAAATAGCAGAAAAAGTTATTAAGAGCAAAAAATAACAAATAAAAACAGCCCCGACAGTTACCGTAATTCCCACAGGGAATTTAATAAAACGCAAATAAAAAGGTTTAGGCATAGCGTTAAGCTGTGCCTTTTCTGTACTTTTTTTCGTGGACGAATTAGGCTACTCGTAGCCTAGTGAGATATAGATATGTTTTATATTTCCCGCAAAATTCAATCGGTTGCGTTCTTTCATTTTTCGTGATATAATAATTGTACGATAAACAATAATTTAACGGAGATAGACCGATAAGGCGTAACTGTCTTATCGGTCTTTTATTCTAATAGAAATTATTTTGAGAAAATTACTTAAAAATGCTTGCTTGTTACGCCGCGTAATGAATTATAATATATGCGAGGT
>CAJUOY010000021.1 GCA_910588645.1 uncultured Christensenellaceae bacterium | reverse complement strand
TCTACACTCTTTCCCTACACGACGCTCTTCCGATCTGGTAAAGAGACAGAGGGAAGCAACGGGGAGGTTTTATTACGCAAAAAATACGCTTTTTACGATATTGTATTTTTGGAGGCGGATTTCCCGCATCTTGACGGATTTGCGGCGGCTAAAAAACTAAAAGATACGGACGACGGGTATTTTCTTATTATGATGAATGCGACCGACAAGTACGCCGTCGACGCATATTCGGTAGAGGCAAAGGACTATTTGTTAAAGCCGATAAATCCGCAAAGGACGGAAGAGAGCCTTTGCCGCGCCGAAAATTATTTGAAAGCCAATGCCCATACAAAAAGGATTACGATAAATGTGGACGGCGTTTTACACCGCGTGTCGTTAAATAAAATAAAGTATATAGAAGTAAACGGGCATTTTTTAAAGTATCATCTGACAAACGAAATATTGATCTCCCGCGGGAAGCTTGACGAAAAGGAAGATGAGCTCAAAAATTGCGGCTTTTTCAGGATTTACAAGTGCTATCTCGTAAATTTGAGTTACGTTGACAAAGTGACCGTAAATTCCGTCTACATAGGCGAGGAGGAGCTTCTCATTTCCCGTTTCCGCAAAAAGAATTTTATACCGGCGTTAAAAGACCACGTCCCCGATATTATTTGACCGTTGCAGTTAAGGATTCTGAAAAATTTAAAAAAATTAAATAAAATTTTTGTAAAAGAGGCCGAAAGCCTCTTTTTTTATGCCGTTTTTTATAGAAAAAATCATTACAAGTCATTTTTTTGTTCCTTTGGGACAAATATAGTTAGTATTTTTCTTTTCGTGATAGAATAAATCAGCAAAAGTTATTTTCCGTGCGTTTTTCGGCGTGCGGAAGGAAACTAAAAATTTTCAAGGAGAAAATAATGAGACAAGCAAAGAAAAAATTTGCAAAACTCGGCGCGCTTGCGGTTGCGGCGGTAATGGTTACCGGCGTGGGGGCTACTTCTTTCGCATTTGCTGCGGAAGGCGATCCCGGCCTTCGCTTCACCACTCACCGTCAGGTAGTCGAAGCTGAAAGAGATCTCAACAAAGAGATCGCGGCCGAAGGCGTCGTTCTTTTGAAGAACGAAAACAAGGCGCTACCCCTTGCGCACGGCGCTAAGGTCACCCTCTTGGGCGGCAACTCGTATCAGGCCCAGACTGGCGGCGGCGGTTCGGGCGCTTTGAGCACTCCTGAGGGCGAGAAAGCGGGAACGGCCGTTAACTTCGACGACGGAATGATCGGAGACAATGCGGAAGATCCCAATTTAATAGTTAACCCCACCGTTCAGAGCCTGTATGGTGACGGCTTGGCTGCAAACGGCGAAAACAAAACGTATATGACTCTTGTCGAAGGCGACGGCGAAGGCGTGGTAACGTTCGGTAAAAAGAAGTACAATACCGCCGGCGCTAATAACTTCCTCAAAGACGTTGAAAATACCTACGACGAATATGGCTCGGCAGCAATAATCAACATTATGCGTTCCGGTTCGGAATTCGTAGATAACTCCACGCACAACAGACCTCAGCACGCGGACGTTAACGAGCATTATTTCACTCTCAACGACAATGAAAGACAGCTCATCGCTTACGCAAAGCATCAGAAGGCTTTGGGAAAACTCGATAAAATAGTCATCGTTTTAAATACCCCTTCCAATATGGAAGTTCAGGATATTCAGTCGGACGACGCAATAGATGCGCTTCTTCAGATCGGCACGACCGGCTGGAACGGTATGGCCGTTATGGGCGATATCCTCACAGGTAAGGTAAATCCTTCCGGTAAGACGGTTGATTTCTGGATGCAGAGCGTCAAGTCCGATCCCACTTATTACAACCTTTCCGACTATTCGGGCGCTTCTTTCGAACTCAACGGTTCCTGGGAATATGCTGATCCCGACAGCCGTATGGCAAGGGGCGGCGGCAAAGGTGACAAGGGCGTAGGCAACGCTCCCAATATGGGACATATCGACGATACCGAGTTTGCAAGCGTTACAAACCGTGCGATCCATTATGCTGAAGGCATTTATATGGGTTACAGATACTATGAGACGGTTGCGGCAGACCTCAATAAGGCAAAAGCAGGTTCGGGCGATACCTGGTATGACAGCGTAACAACCTATCCTTTCGGATACGGACTTTCTTACACCTCGTTCACGCAGAAGATCAAGAGCGTAACAGGGGATCTGTCCTCGGGCAATAAGGACGGCGAAATAAAAGTAGTCGTTACCGTTACCAACACGGGTGACACGGCGGGTAAGGACGTAGTTCAGCTTTACAGCACTCCTACATATACTCCCGGCGGCATTGAAAAGGCGGCAGTCAACCTCGTAGGCTTCGGCAAGACCAAACTTCTTGCGGCAAACCAGAGTGAGGACGTTACCGTAACCATTAAGGTTAAGGATCTTGCTTCCTTCGACTGGAACGACGCAAATGACGACAAGCACGCGGGATATGAAGTCGAAAAGGGCGATTATATTCTTTCTATAAGAAAGGATTCGCACACCCTTGCGGCAGAAGGTGCGGACGGCGCTAAAACGCTCAACGCGGCTGCACAGATCAACTATGAAGAGGACGACGATCCCAATACTCCCAACAATATCTATTCGCAGACAAGCGGCGCTTGGGAAATGTTCAACACCGACGCCAACCACTGGACGGTAAACGACATAAGCGATCATACGCTTACCCGTGCAACGTTGCTCAATGCGGATAAGACAGGTCCTTCTAATCTTACCAATCTCTCCTGGCTTATAACGGAAGACAACAAGTTCAAGGACGAAGCGTTCAACGTACTTAACGCGCGTACCGGAAACGTTGCAACCGGTTGGGATGATGACAATGCGGCTACCTTGGAAAAGGAAACCGATTATCAGAATATCTGGCTTAAAACAGCAAAAGATATGGAAGGCAAGACTCAGGGAACGGGCGTAGCGGACGAAAAGACCGGACTCTATCCCATAACTCTTGCAAATATGAAAGACGCAGAGGGCAATCCTCTTGCGGATTACGACAGCGAAAAGTGGGATCAGCTCCTCGACCAGCTTACCTGGAAAGAACTTTCCGACTTCGTAAGCAAGGGCGGATATCTCACCGCGGCTCTTCCTTCGATCGGCAAGCTTCAGGTTACCGATCAGGACGGCCCTCAGCAGACTAAGGCAAACGGCAAACCCGGTTGGGCTTGGGTTGGCGCAGGCGTCATCTCCTCGACCTGGAACGTTGAACTTGCAGAGAGACACGGCGAGTTGGTAGGTTGGGAATCCCAGCTCAACGAAGGTGCAGGCTGGTACGGCCCCGCAGCCAACACTCACCGTAACACGCTTTCCGGACGTAACTTCGAGTATTACTCGCAGGACGGCGTTCAGGGCGGTAAGATCGTTGCGGCAGTTGTACGCGGATGCGTAGAAAACGGCGGCAGAGTATACCTCAAGCACACGTTCCTTAACGATCAGGAAACCGACCGTACGGGACTTGCAACGTTCTGTAACGAACAGGCTATACGTGAAATTTACCTTAAACCTTTCGAGCTTGGAATAAGAGAGGGCAAGGCCAACGGCTTGATGTCTTCCTTCAACCTCATCGGTCTCACAACTTCGGCAAGCTATGCTACCAACATCCAGCTCTACACCAATGAGTTCGGTTATAAGGGCGCAACCGTAACCGATTTCTGGTCGGCAGGCGCTTCCGGTTGGAACGGCTACAATATGGTTCGCGGTTTGCAGTTCCCCCTCGGAACCAGCAGCAACAACGCGTCCGCTAAACTCGAAGGCGAATGGGATGCAGATGCAAACGTATTGAAGGTCGGCGACACTGCAAGCTATACCCAGTGGTACTGGGCGCGTGAAACCGCTAAACGTATCCTTTACGTTCACGTAAACAGCGCGGCGTTTATGGACGGATTTATCCCTGCGCAGGCGGTTTCGGCGGCTACCACACTCGAAGGCGTTGTTGGTACGGCGATACCCAATCAGACGGTTGTAAATAAGACTTACCTCGATCAGTTCTACGGAAAGGACAAATATACCGTAACAGTAGAGGGACTTCCCAGCGGACTTTCCTACAATTCGCGTAACAACAGAATTCAGGGAACTCCCAAGGAATCAACCCACGGCGTAGCAAAAGTTACCGTTACCATTAAGGGTAGTGCAAATACCGATAAAGAAAACATCGGTTGCAGCGTAACTCTCAACTATACGTTCCTTGACGGCGGCGAGCTTTATCTTAAAGAAAAGGCAGAGCTCCTTGCCAAGATAGCGGAACTCGAAGCTAAGATCAAAGAACTCGAAGAGCAGGGCGTATTGAACGGTAAATCCGCATACGAAATCGCTCTCGAACACGGATTCGAAGGCACTGTTGAAGAATGGCTTGAATCCCTTAAGGGCGCTCCCGGTGCAGACGGCGCTCCCGGTGCAACCGGTCCCGAAGGCCCCGCAGGTCCGGCAGGCCCCACCGGTCCCGAGGGACCTGCCGGCGCTAACGGAGAAGGCGGTTGCGGAAGCGTAGTCGGCCTCGGCGCAGCGGCGGTAGTTCCCCTCGTTTTACTCGGCGGATTCATCATTTTCAGACGCAGGCGCTCCGCTAAGTAATTAACGTACACATCAAACCGAAAGCTTCGGTGAACGGCTGTTCGCCGAAGCTTATTCGGCTTTTTATATCGGACATTATCAATATAAGGAGAATTTAAATGAAGAAAGCAACAAAAGCTTTTGCGGCGGTTCTGTCGGTTGCTATGTTTGCGGGCGTAGTTATGACTACGGCCTGTACGCCGGTAGAAACACAGATCGACGAATATGCGGTTACTTTGAGTTATAACGACGGCATATCCAGGCCGCGCATAGCTTACGTCGAAAAAGAAAGTTCACTTTCCACCCCCGCCGTACCTACCCGAGAAGGATATCAGATCGCCAAGTGGACGGACGCGGAAACGGGCGGAAACGAGATAACTTTCCCTTATACTCCTAAGGGAGACGTAACTATCTATGCGCAGTGGGAAGCAAAGGACTGCACCGTGACTTTCGATTACTGTATGAGCGGCACGGAAAACAAAGTAATTAAAAAGAAATACGATCAGCAAGTTACCAAAGCGGAAGTGGACGCAATTCAGATACCTGCGTATTCCGGGTATAACTTCCGTCACTGGGCTACTAAGGCCGACTCCGGCGTCGGTGTAAACTGGGAAAACGGCTACACGGTAAGAAAGGACGTAACTTTCTACGCCTGCTGGATTGCCGACGACATTTCCATCTATAATCTTAAATTCAACGTCAACTACGAGGGCGCGCCCGACGGCGGCGTCATACACTCAATGGAAGTAGTAGAAGGCGATTCCATAACAATAAACGATATCCCCGAAGATCCGGAAAGAGACGGTCAGGTCTTCGTAGGCTGGTCTTTGAACCCCGCCGCGGCGTCCAAGGATGAAACTATCGAATATCCTTATTCGCCCACGGCAGAACAGGCCAACGCCGACAAGGAAATAATACTGTACGCAGTATGGGAAAAGAAGGGCAATACCGTCAGATATTATTACAACTACGAGGGCAACCCCACGCAAATTACCGATAACGGCTTGTATTTAAGACAAAACGCCATAACCGACGTCGAGGTTGACGCTCCCGAAGCGATCACCCGAGTTCAGGACGGCGTCGAATTCACGTTCGACGGTTGGTATACCGCCGCTGTCGGAGGAACAAAGATAGAGTTCCCTCACGCGTTCTCGAAATCCACTTCGCTGTACGCACAGTGGAAAGCTCCCCGAATAGAGACCAAGATCTTCGACGCGGAGTTTACTCCCATAGATCCCACGGCTAAATATCCCGGATATTCCAACTCCGTTATGGGTACGGAATGCATTCAGCAGGATTCGGGACAGAAGTCCACTTCGCAGACTTATCCCATACTCAACGGAACGGAGCATACAGGACATTACGTTTACTGTTTGTACAGTTACGGTGCGACTATCACTTATAACATTTACAGTGATAAGGCCGTGGATAACGTAGACCTCTACGCAATGCTTTCCGTCGAGATGAGAAACGAAATCGATATGACGCCGGAAGGCGAATACGGTTTCTCGTTTATAGTAAACGGCAAGGCGATCGATTACGGTTCGATATATATTGACGGCGGCGACAGCGTACAGTCGGGCGGCAACTATATGGGCGCGTTCGAAGAGTACTATATAGGAAGCGTTTCATTGCAGGCGGGCGACAACGTCATACTTCTCAGGGTTAACAACGCCAACTCCATCGGCGGCGTTACCGAGGCGTGGGCGCCTATGATCGACTACATAAGGTTTGATACGTCGGCCACGTTGTCCTGGATACCCGAGTACGACAACCTTTACAGGAAGAATTAAGGAGAAGTGAAATAAATGAGTAAAAATAAGAAAAGCAACGGCAAGGTCGGGTTAATAACCTGGGGATCGGTTACTGCGTTTCTCCTCATATTCCTGATGGTTTTAACCATTTTGGAACAGGGAATGCTAAATCCCATATTCACAACAATCTTAGGCGGCAAAAAACCTATTCTTGCGGACGAATCGTCGGGCTATGCCAAAATTTACAAATCCGACTACAAGTCCAAAGAAGATTCCGTCGCCGCGGGAGAAAGACTTAACCTCGAAATAGAAAAGGAGGGCGCAACCCTCCTTGTCAACGAGGACAACGCCCTTCCCATTGCAAAGGGAAGCAAAGTCAGCGTGTTCGGCAAAAACTCCGTCAATCTTGTATTGGGCGGTTCGGGCTCGGGTGGCGGAAACGCAGATCAGACAAAGACGCTTTACGACGGACTTGCTTCGGGCGGATTGGAATTCAACCCCGACTTAAAAAGCTTTTACGAGAGTTCGGCTTCGGGTAAAGGCCGTTCGAACAGTCCCAAGCTTTCAGAAAATACCGCGGTAGGCGCGCTGTCGATAGGCGAAACCCCGGTGGCGGATTATCCTGCGTCCGTGCGCAACAGCTTTGCTAAATACAGCGATGCGGCGATAGTGGTTATTTCCCGTATAGGCGGTGAAAGCTGGGATCTTCCCCGCGTTCAGGAAAAGGGAAACGGCGGAGCGGGAGACAGCAGACACTATCTGCAGCTGGACGACAACGAGTACGGCCTTTTGGATATGGTTACGTCCCGTTTCGATAAAGTTATAGTGGTATTGAATACTCTCACCTCTTTCCAGTGCGACTTCATCGAGGAGTACAACAACACCTTGACCGACAAGCGTATCGACGCGGTTCTCTGGATAGGCGGTCCCGGTAAAAACGGCGCGGAAGCGTTCGGCGCAATTCTGAACGGAGAAGTAAACCCTTCCGGCAAGACGGTGGACATCTATGCAAAAGATTTCACAAAGGATCCCACCTGGGTTAACTTCGGCGATAACTCGCAGGTTGCGGGCGGAAATCCCAATACCGCGTTTATGAGTACGGAAACGGATTCTCTCAGCGGCGGCGTTTACAATATGGTAACTTACGAAGAGGGCGTTTACCTCGGTTACCGCTATTACGAAACCCGCGCGTTCGTTGAGGAAGATCCCGACTGGTATTCCAAAAACGTTATGTTCCCTTTCGGCTACGGACTTTCCTATTCGACCTTTAAGCGCGAGATTACAAGCGTAGAGGGCAGCCTTGAAAACGGCGGATCTATTACGGTCAACGTTAAAATAACCAACGTTTCCGGCCCCGCGGGAAAGGACGTCGCTCAGCTCTACGTTTCCAAGCCCTACATTGAAAACGGCATCGAAAAATCGCATATCGAACTTGTCGATTTTGCTAAGACCGATTTGCTTGCAAAGGACGGTCACAACGAGTTTTCGTTCAAAGTAGACGCTTACGATCTTGCTTCTTACGACTATATGGACGCGAATAAAAACGGACATAAGGGCTATGAACTCGATCCCGGCGATTATACCTTCTACGTGGGAGGCAGTTCGCACGTTTGGGCGGACGCGGCCGATTACGAAAAGGCTGTCGTAAAACTCGAAAACGGCGTGACTTTTAAGGTCGATCCGGTAACTCAAACTCCCGTAGAAAATCTCTACACATTCGGCGAATATCAGGGAACGAGCTATGTATTCGACGATTACGACGATCTGCAATACCGTCTTTCGGACGTGAGAGTAGGCTCTGAGCGCCGCAAGGGTATGTCCCGTACCAATTTTGCTGATACGTTCCCCACGCCTCTCACGGTGAAAGAGCGTCTTTTAAATCTCGATGACGAAAAGAAGGGCTATACCGAACAGACCAAGCTCGAAAGCTACGATCACAACAATATTAAAATAGAGGAAGCCACCAAGGACAAGGAAATTCCCGAAATGGGCAAAACGGGAAGCGAAATGGTTCTCCACGATCTTCTCGGCGAGGACGGCAGGGCGGCTTTCAGCGGCGGAGACATCGACGCAAAGTGGGAGGAGCTTTTAAGCAAAATTACTTTTGAAGAAATGCTCAACCTCGTCAACAACGGCGCGTTCCAGACGGTTGCAATCGAGTCTATCGGTAAAAACCTTACCAACGATTCGGACGGACCTATCGGCTTCGTAAACTTTATGGGCGGCGTTGTGTCGGCTATATTCGAAGGCAACAATAACTTCGCAACACAGATAGTAATAGGTTCCACCTGGAACAAAGACCTTGCCTATCAAATGGGCCTTATAGTAGGCGAAAACGGACTTTGGGGCGATCAGAGCGGCAACAACTCTCTGCCCTATTCGGGCTGGTATGCTCCCGGCATCAATCTTCACCGTTCGCCTTTCTCCGGCAGAAACTTCGAGTACTATTCGGAAGATCCTATTCTCACAGGTAAAATGGCGGTCAACGTAGTCGGCGCGGCGAGAACCAAGGGCGTTTACAGCGACTTGAAGCACTTTGCGGTCAACGATCAGGAAACCAACCGCGGCGGCGTATCTACTTTCCTCACAGAACAGGCTTTAAGAGAACTCTATTTGAAACCTTTCGAGCTTGCGGTCAAGGGCGACGAAGCTCCCAGAACGGTAAAAATGTTCGGTGACAACGTTGAAGATAAGGTTGTAGACAAGTACGAAGGCGCGATAGGCGTTATGTCCTCGTTCAACCGTATAGGCAACAAATTCACGGGCGGCGATTACCGGTTGCTTACGACAATTCTCCGCGACGAGTGGGGTTTCAGAGGCCTTGTAATTTGCGACTATAAGACGAGTAATTTGCATATGAATTCCCGTCAGATGCTCTACGCGGGCAACGATCTGTTGCTTACTTCCCTTCCCCAGTATTATTGGGGCGACGCAAAAGCCGACAGTGTTCAGGACGTGACCGTCTTGCGCGACGCGACAAAGAATATTCTTTACACGGTTGCAAACAGCAACTCGATACAGGTCAAAATTTTGGGCTACTCGTCCGAGTGGTGGATAGTAGCCACTATCGTGGTTGACTGTCTCGCCGTTGTCGGACTCGGAGTATGGGGTTTCTTTGCGGTGAAAAAGTTTCTTAAAAACAGAAAAAACGGAAATGAAGTAAACGCAGTCGAAAACTAATAAAATTAAACCGGATACAAGGTTCGGCTGCGGGCAAGTCCCGCAGCCGATGCCCCGTATCGGGTAATTTCCAAAAGTCGTATTATGAAAATAAAACGCAACGTTTTAGCCATTTTAATAACATTAATATTATTGATTTCGATACCCGTCAGCATTATTTGCGTCGGGTTTTGTTTGCCTGCGCAGTACGGTAAAACTTACTACGCGGTGCTGCCTAAAATGTTTGATAAATTGAAAAAAACCACCGGCAAAAAAATAGTCGTGGTGGGGAACAGCGCGGTGGCTTTCGGGCTTGATCCCAAGCTGGCGGAAAGCGAACTCGACGGATTCTCCGTGTGCCCGTTCGGGCTGTACGGCGCGATAGGCACGAAAGCTATGATGGATTTGTCCCGCGTCAATATCGGGGAGGGAGATATAGTTATTCTCGCGCCCGAGCAGATGTCTCAATCGATGTCGACGTACTTTAACGGCGAATACCTCTGGAACGCCGCGGACGGCGATTTCGGAATGCTTAAATATTTGAAAAACGGCGGGCAGATGACGGGCAGTTTCTTAGGTTACGTGGGCAGGAAGTACGGCTATTACAGCAAAAATTCCGCACCGTCTCCTACGGACGTCTACGCCTCGTCCTCATTTGACGACGATCTGAAAATGATTTTTGAAAGACCGTACAATAAACTTCCATTGGGTTACGATCCGATAGGAAGAATTTCATACAGCACGGAAACTTTCGGCCGCGAGTTTGCGGATTATATAAACGAATACAACGATTTCGTAACAAGCCGAGGAGCAAAGCTTTTATTCGGTTTTGCGCCCGTCAACGCCCGTGGCATAGAGCCGGGAACGCAAGTTGAGGATATAGACGCCTTTTACGATTATGCGGACAAACTTCTTAACTGCGAGATTTTGGGCAGTCCTCACGGCTATATCTTCGACGGCGATTGGTTTTACGATTCGAACGTACATATGAATACTGCGGGGGCGGCTGTCTATACCGATCGTCTCGTAAGGGATCTGAAAGTATTCCTCGGCGACAGCTCGCCCGTGGAAATAGAACTTCCCGAAAAACCGCAGGCGCCCGATGAAGATCAGACGGGCGAGGACGGAAAGGACGCCGCGCTTTTTAATTACGAGAGCGAGGGAGCGGGCTGGAAAATAGTGTCTTTGACGGAAGAGGGCGCGCGGGTTTCTTCCATTGAAATTCCCGATTTTTATAAGGGCAAGCGGGTGCTGTCTTTTTCGCCGTCGGTATTCGGCGGCAATACCGCTATAGAAGAAATACGCGTGGGGAGATACGTTTACGGAATCGAGGACAGGTCTTTTTTGGGATGTACCAATCTTAAAAGACTATATATGCCGCAGGGCAACCGGCCGTCCAAGTGCGCGGCTTACTTCGCCCTGTTGGAGGGCGCGCCCGATTGTATGGTCTACGTGCCCGAAGAATTACTTTCCGAATATGCTAACGATTATTTTTGGGCGCGTTACGCGGCATATTTAAAGGGTTACAGATAAAATGAAAAGGTTGTTTAAAATTTTATTGTCCGTATCCCTTGCCGCCGTCGCGTTGCTTACGGGGTGCTCGCCGCAGGGCGGCGAAAACGGGAAAGACGGAACGTGCAGGGTAGTGCTTGCCGAAAGCAGACATTATTCGAGTACGGAATACGTAAAGGAAATTAAACGGGGCGGGGACGTTGAGTTTACCGTAAATCTCGAAAGGGGTTATCTTCTTAAAAGCGCGGATTACGTTGATTGCGAGATAAAAAATTCTCCTTGCGACGGCGAGGGCAGAGTGACCTCTTCGCTTATTCTTCGCAACGTGAGGTATCCCGTATACGTTAGCCCGGAGCTGGCGGAAGCGCACGTTTTAGCTTTAAACCAATCGGACAAGTTCCGTTGCGAAGAGCGGGTTAAAGCGGTTGAAAACGGGGCGGGCGTAACCTTCGAGTTGTTCTTTAAAGATAATTATACTTTTAAAAGCGCGTCGGGCGACGGTGGCATTATCAACTATAACGTGACCGGCGCGGACGGCGACGCGGATGAAAACGGCGAGCGTAGGGTTACGTTCACGGTTGAAAACGTCAGATCGTCCGCAAATGTTACGGTGATTGCAAAGAATGCGGACGGCACTCTCGAACCTATTGAAGACGCTGCCGTAATCGGTTATTTTTTAAACGGAGGCGAGTATCTGAACGGCGATTCAGGTAGCTATTACACAAGGAGCTATGCTCTCGGGCACTATCCGCGTCCCAACGTTTCGGTCGGTACGGACGTAATTAAAAGGGACGGATATACTCTTGTCGGTTGGAATACTCTTGCGGACGGAAGCGGCGAACACATAGGTTTGGGCAGTAGGGCGCCGGTTGGAAAAAATCAAATTTTAAGTTTATACGCCGAATGGGAAAAGTGGTCTGAGCCCGCCCTGTTCGAATATGTTCTTATAAATTCGGATAATGCGCGCGAGCTGTATATGGAAAAAAAGGATAAGCAGGGTAAGCTTTCACAGCTTGTTGCCGCCGCCGACAGCGACAAAGAACTTTCCGCCGTTATAACGGGTTATCGCGGCGGGTTGAAAAAAATGGTAATTCCTGCCGAAGTCGACGGCTTCCCCGTAGAAGTGATTTCATCGGGCGCATGCGCAGCCGACAAAGATTTACAGACTGTTATTTTCCCCTCGTCGACTTATTACATAATGGAACAGGCGTTTATTAATTGTTCTAATTTTACTGAAATTTATCTGTACGACAGCTTAAACTATGTGGACTACAACGCTTTCGGAACTTACAGCAACATAAAAACAATGCATATCAATGCAAAGCTGCCTCCGATTTACGGTGAAAACGAATCGGCACAGCTTGCCAATAAACTCGAATTTTTAATGCGGAACGAGGACGAAGAAAAGACGGTAATTTTCGGCAGTTGTTCATCTTGGTACGGCATTCACGCAAAAACCTTTGGGGAAGAAACGGGACGTCTTACTTTCAATATGGGCGTCGAGGGGGATACCTGCGTGCTGTTTCAGCTCGATCTTATCAAGCGGTATATGCGCGACGGGGACACTTTGGTTTACGTATGCGATATCGGTTCGCCCTTTTTAATGCTTTGCGACCTTTCATTAGATCAGCGCACTTACAGGCTGGTTGAATTTAACTACGACTTGCTCGCTTTTGTTGACCTTACGAGATACGAAAAAGTAATACCGTCCCTCAACGAATATTTGGTGACAAAACGCAACGCGTTGGAACTCGGTAAAGCGGGAACTTACGAAGACCATCTCGACTATATGTCGGAGTACGGCGATATGGAAAAGGAGCGCGTAAAAGTGGACTACGAACTTAGGTACACGGCGGCAACCGCGTTGGAAATGCGCCAGTGGGAGATCTTCGACAAAATGAAGTCGGCTTTCCGCGAATTTACCGTAATCGGTATAGATATTTACTGTGCTTTCGGCACGATTGACGAGGCCGTCATAACGCGCGAACATGTGGAAGAAGTCAATGAGCTGTTCTATTCGGAGTTTGCGGCAAAAGAAGTCCCAGCAACTCTCGTTGCGGAGTTGTATTCCTCGGTGCTTTCCTCGAAGTACTTCTGCGATTACCCTTACAGGCTGAATACCGAGGGCTCGCGTTACTACACCCAACTGTTTATAGAAAATTTCAAGAGCATTTCGGTGTGATTTAAAAAATTTTTGCAAAATATGGACGGCGTAATTTTTTCATCCACAATTTTATTGGTTCTCTACGGAATTGCGATAGGGCTATGTCTATTCGATATAATAAAACGGGCCTCGGGGTATGTTTTCCCCATACTTTCGGCAATGATTTTTACGGGAACTACCGTTTACGCGTTTATTCTCGGCGCGGGATATGAGGAAGTAGGGCTTATAACTCTCGTATTTTTGCTGCTCAATCTCGGCGCCTGCGCCCGCAAAAAAGGGGACAAATAATGAATTTCAATTCCCTGCATTTTCTTATATTTCTCATAGTCGTTCTTTTATTGTATTGGTTGCTGCCGCACAGAATGCGCTGGGCGTTACTGCTTGTTGCAAGTTATTATTTTTATATGAGTTGGAACGTATGGCTTGTCTTTCTGATACTGGGGACTACAATAGTTTCATACGGCGCGGGAATACTCATCTCCAAGACGAATAACGGCGCGTTGAAAAAATTTTATCTCATTACAACGCTTGTTGTCTGCCTGGGTGTCCTGTTCTTTTTTAAATATTTCGATTTTCTTTTGGGCAGCGTCATAGATTTTTTAAATCTCTTTTCAATGAATTTAGACGATTTTGCCCTGAACCTGATACTGCCCGTCGGCATTTCTTTCTATACGTTTCAGACGCTGTCGTACGTAATAGACGTGTACGCGGGGAAGTTCGAGGCAGAAAAGCACTTCGGCTATTACGCGCTTTTCGTGTGTTATTTCCCTCAGCTCGTCGCAGGGCCTATCGAACGCCCGGGCGATCTGCTTCCGCAACTAAAAAAAGAGCATAAATTCAGCTCGGACGATATGGCGGCAGGGCTGAGAATAATGCTTTACGGTTTCTTTTTAAAGTGCGTTCTCGCGGATTTTTTCGGTATATTCGTAAACAACGTATTCGGCAACCTCGACAAGGCAAATTCTCTTGCGGTATTTTCGGCGGGACTGCTGTTCGTGTTGCAGATGTTCGGCGATTTTGCGGGCTATTCGCTGATAGCGACGGGAACGGCGCGAATGATGAGGGTAAAGCTTTCCCGCAATTTTGACAGACCTTATCTTGCCACAAGTTATACAGACTTTTTTCACCGCTGGCACATCACGCTTACCCGCTGGTTTACAGATTATCTCTATATACCGCTGGGCGGCAGCCGCAAGGGAAAAGCGCGCAGGATTTTTAATACTTTTATCGTATTCTTTTTATGCGGACTTTGGCACGGCGCAAACTGGACTTACGTGATATGGGGGCTTTGGATTGCCTGTCTCATAAGTTTGGAAAGTCTTTTAAAAAAGCCGCTTAAAAATCTCTGTGAAAAACATAAGATAAATGTTGACGGAACGATGTTCGTTCTCGCCCGCCGATTGCTCATGTGGGTATCGCTTGCGCTCGCGTCCATAATTTTCCGCTCCGTATCCGTAAATCAGTTGGGCGAAGCGTACTCAGTACTGTTTACTAAGTTCGATAATTATTTTTCGGGCGCGGTAACTTGTTTGGGATTGACGCCTATAAGGCTTTTGCTCATTACTCTTATAACGGCGGGTATGTGTATGCTGTGGAAATTTGCGGAAGGCGCTCAGCCGACTGATAAACCCGCGCTTCTTCCCGCGGCGGAAAAATCTGCATATTCGCAGAAGGTATCGGTGTATTTTTATGTGATTTTTTCAATAGCGGTTTTTTGGTTTATGTTGTTGGCTTCACAAAGTTCATCCGGGTTTTTGTACTTTCAATTTTAGGTTTTAATACGCCATTGACAACCGCGTGCTGGATAATTATAATAGTCTTGATAAAAATTTTGTGCAAGGGGATTTTTTATGGCCGATACGCTTACGTTTTCAGACAGAAAGGAGTTCAGACGCTGGCTCGAAGTTAATTGTTTAAAGAGCGCGGGCGTATGGCTTAAATTCGGTAAGGCGGGCGGTATTAAAACGGTCAAAGCGGACGAGGCGTTGGAAGAAGCTCTCTGCTTCGGCTGGATTGACGGACAAATGCAAAAAATAGACGACTATACTTATAAAAAATATTTCTCGTTGCGCAGGCCGAACAGCAAATGGTCGGACAAAAATAAGTCTATCGTAAAAAGTCTTGAAGAAAGGGGACTTATGACCGACTGCGGAAGGGCTAAGATAGCGGAAGCTAAGAATAACGGACTTTGGGACGCGCCCGATTTAATGCGCGTGGGCGAGGACGAAGTGGCCGTATTGGAAGAACTTTTAAAAGATTACGACGAGGCGCACGCAAATTTTTGCAATATGACGCTTTCCTCAAAAAAAACTTACGCGCGGGCGTATTTCGACGCCAAGACGGACGCGGGCAGAAAAAAGCGCATTGCTTGGATAGTGGACAGATTGAATAAAAACCTTAAACCTATGTAGTCTGTAAGTAATAAGCAAAGACTATAATAACATTCGGAAAATAAATAAAGCGCGGCAGCGACCGCGCTTTTTATGTTTTTGAAACTTTTGTCCGTTAAGCTGCAACTAACGTGCCGGAAGATAGCTTCGTGTAATAATAGTAAAACCATAATATATACATATGTCGGTAACGATATAAAGTTCGGTCGGATATGTTTGCTTTGACGGCAAGTTTCCACAACGCGCTGTCGTCGTAACGGTTTATGTATATTGCTTTCAGCAATACCGATTTTGCCGTACCGCCCATAGCGTCGTCATCATAAAATCTTTCATATAACTTTTCAAACGCGGCGGAGGCAATTATGTCCGAATTATCCAGTAAATCGAAAATTACGGATTCTTTTTCTTTCAGCTTTGGCATAAGAATTCCTCTGGAGTTGGTCAGATAAAATTATAAAGCCGATAAAAAAGATAGCTCTGCCCGTCTGTGGCAGAACTCTTTATAGTTATAAGGAGCGCTCCGGTTCCTTGAACTTCCTCGGCATTATAATGATTTATACTCTCCAAGTCCTTTTGAAATAGCCGCGCATATTTATGTTAAATTTAACATAATAAAAAAACGCCGTGAATTTTAAAAATAAGGCGTTTGTACATTATAATTTTGTAAACCGTATTTTATCATTTTACTTTTTTAACTTTCGGGTATATAATATAAACGATAAATTCAGAGGATAAATTTATGAATTACAGAGAAGAGTCGCTTAAAAAGCACGGGGAGTGGAAGGGTAAAATCGAAACGGTGTGCCGCGTTCCTACGGACAGCCGCGAGGCACTGTCGCTTGCATACACGCCGGGCGTAGCAGAGCCCTGTCTTGCAATACAAAAGGATATTGAAAAGAGTTTCGAACTCACGCGCCGCTGGAATACCGTTGCTGTCATAACGGACGGCACCGCCATACTCGGACTGGGTGATATCGGGCCGGAAGCGGGTATGCCCGTAATGGAGGGCAAGTGCGCGCTGTTCAAAGCTTACGCGGACGTGGACGCGTTCCCCGTTTGCCTTAAAACCAAAGATCCCGAGGAAATTATAAAGACAATAGAAATTATATCGGGTTCGTTCGGCGGAATAAATTTGGAGGACATTTCGGCTCCACGCTGTTTCGGTATCGAGACCGCCTTAAAAGAAAGACTCGGGATACCCGTTTTTCATGACGACCAGCACGGTACGGCTGTAGTGTCGCTTGCCGCGCTAATCAATTCCCTTAAACTTGTAAAAAAGAACAAGGAAGATATAAAGGTTGTAATCAACGGGGCGGGCGCCGCGGGCATAGCGATAGGCAAAATGCTACTTGCGTACGGCGTAAAGGACGTGACGATGGTCGACCGCTTCGGAATTATTTGCCAAGGGGACGAGGGACTAAACAGCGCTCACGAGGAAATTTCGAAAGTAACCAACAGATCGCGGATTAAAGGCAAGCTTTCGGACGCTATGAAGGGAGCGGACGTATTTATCGGCGTTTCCGCGCCCGACTGCGTTTCCAAAGATATGGTTTCCTCTATGGCGGATAAGGCAATAGTATTTACCTGCGCAAATCCCATACCGGAAATTCAGCGCGCGGACGCGTTGGCTGCGGGCGCGTACATAGTAGGTACGGGTTCGTCCGAACATCCCAATCAGATAAACAACGTCTTGGTATTCCCCGGTCTGTTCCGCGGCGCGTTGGACGTAAGGGCTACGACCGTAAACCGAGAAATGATGATAGCGGCGGCCGAAGGTATTGCTTCATGCGTGTCGGATCAACAGCTTTCACCCGATTACATTTTACCTTACGCATACGACAAGACCGCGCACGAGTGCGTTGCAAGAGCGGTTGCAAAAGCGGCGAGGGATACGGGAGTTGCAAAAATCAGATAAACTTTAAAAGTATTGAGTCTAAGATAAAAGAGCCTGCGCGGCAGGCTCTTTTTTTGTTCTTTCATTATTGAAATATGAAAGTATAAATGATATAATTTATATAAATATAAAGGAGGCGGACAATGTCGACACCCAATTCCGAACAGCTTGCCGTCATAGATAATTCAAAAGACAATATTATATTGTTTGCGGGCGCGGGTACGGGCAAAACGTTTACCGTCGCAAACAAGGTCAGCAAAATTTTGAAGGAAGGACTTGCCCGCCCCGATGAAATACTGTGCCTGACGTTTACCATAAAAGCGTGCGGCGAAATAGCGGAAGATATAGAACGTTTTGCGGGATGCGGCGGAGTCACGGTCAAAACAATTCACGGTTTTTGTCTTAGTTTGATCACGGAAGAGGCGATACGTTCGGGTTCGTTGTATTCCCGTCCCGCGGTAATTGACGAGGTTGACGGGGAGGAAATTTTACAAAAACTCGTTCCGGAAGTTTTGACTTCAAAAAAATTTTTGCATTTTATTAAGGACAACTCTTTTTTGGACGGCTTGGACAATCTTGCAAATACGGATGTAACTTATATCTATCCGGATGGCTTTTTCAGTCGGGTTGAAAAAGACGGAAAAACTATCTTTATCAATTCGGAAGGAAAAATTTTAACGGAGAGCGATGGGGAAAGATTGTCAGCTGCGACGCCGCCCTATCGCATTGTCTGCCCCGACTGCGGCAGACGGCAGAAGGAAAAGTCAAATTTTTGCGAGCATTGCGGGTTTGATTTCCGCTCGTACATAAAGCCCGTTAATTATGCTTTGAAGCACTTCCGCAATCTTGTGAGCGAAGTCAAAAGGCACAGGGAAATTTACGGACTGTATTCGGGCGACGAAGAGAGGGGCTTTTGCGCTACTATCGAAAGATTAAAGACGGATAAGCTTGATAAATATGAAGCTCTCTTATCCTGCCGCAAAAACGGCGGTTACGGAGTGGACGAGCAGTTCTCACAAGATTTTTCCCTATACGGCGGGGCGACGGTAAGCCAATACAACAAGCAGCTTGTATCCGCGGACAAGTTGGATTTCGACGACCTGATAATCGGTGCAAAGCGTCTTTTGAAGGACAAGGAAGTTTTAAACAGGTGGAAAAATAAGTACAAATTTATAATCGTCGACGAAATGCAGGATACCAGCGATCTCGAATACTCGGTATTGAAAAATCTTTTCGGTGGCAGGGTTATGCTGTGCGGAGACATATCGCAGACCATTTATGGTTGGCGTGGCTCGGAGCCGTTTAAAATTTTAGGCGATTTTAAAAGTAATTTCAACGCGCGCACTTATATGCTGTCGGAAAATTACCGTTCCACAAAAACCCTTGCAAACGCGGCGTTCGGGTATATTAGTCAATCGTTGCCGCAACTTGTCGGCGAATGTTTCCCTCCGGAAATACGCGTGTTCAATGGCAACGAGGGAGATCCTATACGCGTTGTGGAATGTTCAACCGAAAGGGACGAGGCCGCCTTTATATACAAATATTTAAAAAAGCACGCGGAAGTTGTGGCCTCGGGCGTATGCATAATGTCCCGCGCCAACCGCTATATAGCTAAACTCTGTGAAAAGCTAAGGTCTTTCGGTCGCAGTTATCCGCCAGATGAACGGTTAAGATTTTTTACCGTAGACGAAGATCAGCGTTTCTATAAAAAACCGATTATAAAGGATCTGTTGGCTATTTTGTCGCTTGCGACAGATTGCTGCGACATCGTCTCTGCGGAGCGCGTTTGCGAACGGCACGTCAAGGGAGTGGGCGTGGGCACGCTTTCGGCTTTGCGGCGCGCGGGCAGATACGGACTTTCCGTTTCTTCTTTTCTGGAAGAGGACTGTTATAATAAGGAAGATAACTTCGACGTTTTGATTGAAGCTGGAGCCAAGGGCAATATAGTCGTCTACGATACCGAGACTACGGGACTGGACGTCGGCTCGGACGAAATTGTGCAGATAGCCGCGGTACGCGCGGACGCGGACGGTAAAATACTTGAAGAGTTCAACTGTTTCGTGCTTCCGAAAAAAGAAATTTCGGAAGGCGCGCTTAAAACTCACGGATTTTCTTTGGAGTATTTAAAGGGGCACGGCGCGGTGAGCGCAAGGGAAGCTTTGATAAAATTTTCCCGCTTTGCCTCCGGCGCGGCGCTCATAGGTCACAACAGCGCGGCGTTTGACCACGCCGTAGTGGAAAGACAGCTGGCGGAGGAAGGACTTCCTTCAATAGCCGCTTCGGCAGAATATGATACCCTCGCGCTGGCCAAAATGTTCTGCCATGGACTAAAAAATTATAAGCTGGAAACGCTGTGCGAAAAATTCGGAATAGTAAACGAGCGGGCGCATGACGCATTTGCGGACGTCAACGCAACCTGCGCGGTGTTGAGCAGACTTTTAAAGGATTACATAGTTCCCACGCGCGCCGACCGCATTAAACTTAAACAAAAGTATCGCGCAAAATTTATCGGTTTTTATAAAGATTATATTAGTATTAAAAGCATTCTCGAAAGCGACGGCGCCTTGACGGCGACGGATTTTGCCGTTAAGAATTTCAATTTGTTCGATTTTTACAGGGGCGCGACGGAAAGGGAAGCCGTCGAAGATTTCAAAGAAATTTTATCCGCATACACAAAGCAGTGCGGCGTGATTACGGGCATAAGAAGCCTTAAAAACGATGCTGCGCTTTCGGGCAGTCAGATGGATATACTCATTAAAAAGCTCGATAAAATTCCCATAATCACAGTTCATCAGTCAAAGGGATGCGAGTTCAATACAGTAATTATAGCCGGCGCGGACGACTTTAACTTTCCAAGCTATGCCGCAGTAAAAAATGGCAACGATGACGAGGAGATGCGTGTGTTTTACGTGGCTATTTCAAGAGCTAAGGAAAAACTTATTTTGACCTATGCTTTAAATACGGACAACCGCGAGAGCGAATGTTCAAGATACGTCAAACTAATCCCCCAAGAATACGTAAAATATTTCAGTTTGTAAGCCTGTTTTCTCCTAGCGTATTATTTTTGCGCGTTTACGCAATCTTAATATAGATAAAAAATATCAAAAATTTTTTAAAAATTGTTGCATTGTGAAAATTGTAGTGATATACTGTTACAAGAAGTGATATAAAATATCATAAAAATTTAATAAAAGTTTAATAAAAAATTAAAGGGATATCCCTTTATTGCTTGCACGCAAGCAATAACAATCAATGATTGTTTGTATGTTAAATATTAAATCAAAAATTATAAAGAACTTAATAGTTGTTTTTCTTACGGCGGCACTTGTACTTACATTCAGCGGGTGCGGCCTTTTTGGCGTATCTCAGGAACCTGCGGTCTACATTTCTCAAAGCCGTATAGAGATCGAAAAAGGTCAAAGCGTAAAGCTTCAAGCAGTTTCTACCGACGATAAGGAGATAAGCTGGGTGTCCGAATCGGAGGAAGTTGCAACGGTTGACGGCGAAGGAACCGTTACGGGCGTTTCCGCAGGTGAGTCGCTGATCACCGCGGTATCTTCTTCCGCAATGGCGTCATGTACCATAGTCGTCAAGGAAACACAGTCGGAACCCGAAGATCCCGATAAGCCCGACGTTCCCGACGTGCCTTCGGAACCCGAACAACCCGCCGATCCCGAAATTTTTACACTTTACCTCGATTCAGTAAAGCTTACGGTGGGTGAGACGGCAACGTTTAAGGCGGTTTCCTCTCTCGGAAGCGCGGTTGCCTGGTCGTCGTCAAATACGTCCGTAGCGTTAGTTAACAACGGTGTTGTAACGGCCCGTACGGCCGGCGTCGCCGTTATCACGGCTAGCACCGGTAAGGTTTCTGCAAAATGTACGGTTACGGTTGTCGATAAGCCCCCCGTCGGCGGCGATGAAGGAGATAACGACGAGGATGCGAGCAAGGACGGTTACAACCTTGTATGGCGCGACGAGTTTAACGGAAATACGCTCGACGAAGCCAAGTGGGCTTACCAGCTCGGCACGCAGGACAGTTACGGTAATTCAAACGGTCCCGCATACTGGGGCAATAACGAACTTCAATATTACACAAAGGACGCCGTCGCGGTTGAAAACGGCGCGCTTAAAATAACCGCTTCGAGAAAACAGACGGGCGACAGACCTTATTCGTCGGGAAGAATAGTAACGCGCGATAAGGCGAGTTGGACGTTCGGTTACTTTGAAGCAAAGATGAAAACGCCTACCGGCAACGGTATGTGGCCCGCGTTCTGGATGCTTCCTCAGC
>CAJUOY010000020.1 GCA_910588645.1 uncultured Christensenellaceae bacterium | reverse complement strand
CACTCAATGTCAAAAAATATAAATTTCATAACTTACCGGATAATTATATCACAGACCTATGCAAATATCAAACACATATTGACTTTCGAGACGATTTGTAATATAATTTTATATACTATGAAAAAACTTATTACGTTTTTTGTAAACGACGTTAAAATTTCAGAAACCGACAACATACCCGAAGAAATAGAAATTTTGAATTTCGGTACCGAAGAGCCGCTTAACGGCGCGGTAAAGCGCGCCAAGAGCAAATATTCTCTCATTGCAAGCGGTGAAATAACGTGCGATAATCTTACAGACTTTTTCGCCGAACTCGATAAAATAAACGCCGATATTGTATCCTTCGATAACGGCTATCTGATAAAAACCGCTCTGATTAAGGGCGTGCCGTCCAGACTTTGTTTTGACGGATATTGCGCGGAAGTTTACGCCGTAATGGACGCAAAGAGCATAATAAAATTAAAAACCGCGCCGTTTACAATAAAAAAGGACCGCACGGAGTACTCAAAGGACGAGGCGGTTAAAATTACAGCCTCCTTGGATGAATTTAAAAAGGTAAAAAGCAAACTTGCAAAGGACGTTTATGCTTTCACCGCGGAAATAATATGCGCAAGACTTTGTGATTTTTACCTTTCCGCCCTCTTTGCGATAAAAGACGGCAATGCCGACGTCACGGAAATAAAGGAATTCGATCTTAAACTGAAAGAAAATATAGTACTGTATCTGACTATGGAAAAACGTTTTACCGCCCTTGACCTCAAAAAACTGCGCGCTTGCGGCTTTAAAATAGGGTTTTGGGATTACAGAAAAATTAAAAAACTCAGATAAACAGACCGCGGAGAGATTTGATCTCTCCGCGGTTAAATTTTTTGAATTATTTGTTTTTGGGAAGGATTTTGTCCTTACCGCCCATATAGGGGCGAAGCACGGGAGGAATATATACGCTTCCGTCCTCACGCAAATGATTTTCAAGAAAAGCTATAAGCATTCTCGGCGGCGCAACTACGGTGTTATTCAATGTATGAACGTATTCGTTTTTACCGTTAGAAGATTTATACCTTATTCCAAGTCTCCTTGCCTGAGCGTCTGTAAGATTGGAACAACTGCCGACTTCGAAGTATTTGCGCTGACGGGGGCTCCACGCCTCGATATCGCAACTCTTATATTTGAGATCGGCCAAATCGCCCGAACAGCAAATGAGCTGTCTTACGGGTATTTCCATTGATACGAAGAGCTCTACCGTATAATTCCAAAGTTTCTCATACCAGAAATCACTTTCTTCGGGTTTACAGAGAACTATCATCTCCTGCTTTTCAAACTGATGAATGCGATAAATGCCCCTCTCCTCTATGCCGTGCGCACCCTTCTCCTTTCTGAAACAGGGCGAATATGACGTAAGCGTCTGGGGAAGAGAATTTTCGGCCAGTATGGTATTCATAAATCTGCCTATCATAGAATGCTCGGAAGTGCCGATAAGATACAGATCCTCGCCCTCTATTTTATACATCATCCCTTCCATTTCTTCAAAGGACATTACACCTGATACGACGTCGCTTCTTATCATATAGGGAGGTATACAGTAAGTAAATCCCTTATCTATCATAAAATCGCGGGCATATGATAATACTGCGGAATGCAGTCTTGCAATGTCGCCCGTCAGATAGTAAAAGCCGTTGCCGCTGGTACGCCTTGCACTGTCGAGATCGATGCCGCCGAGGTTTTCCAAAATATCGAGATGATAGGGCACTTCAAAATCTTTGGGCTCGTGCTTTAAAAATATTTTACCCTCAACATTGCAACCGTCGTCCTTACCCAAAGGTACGTCGGAAGCGATGATATTGGGTATAGCCATCATATTCTTTTTAAGCATAGCCTCAACACCGATCATCTCACCGTCGATTTCGGCAATGCGCTCGTTATCAGCCTTGGATTCAGCCTTTGCCTTTTCGGCTTCCTCCCTTTTGCCCTCTTTCATAAATGCGCCTATCTGTTTGGCGAGCGTATTTCGTCTTGCGCGGAGATTATCGCCCTCCTGTTGAAGCTCGCGCTTTTTTATATCCAGCGCTAAAACTTCGTCGACAAGCGCAAGTTTATAATCCTGAAACTTCTTTCTAATGTTTTCTTTTACAAGCTCGGGATTTTCGCGAATAAGATTAATATCTATCATATTTAAGCCTCTTATTTCTTTTCTTAAATCATTATACTGAAAATAAATTCCAAAAGCAAATAAATAGCTTTTATTTTCTTGAAAATAAAACAAAAATATGTTATAATGACTTTGTATAGTGAATAAAATATCCTTTACCGCTTATTGCGAGAGGTGTTATGAGTAAAATATTTTTTAAAGTAAATAACAACAAGAAAACAGAAGAGACTCCGCCCGAAGTCAAAACTGCGCCCGAGACGGTCGAGGAAACCGCCGCAGCCGCAGACGACGCCGTGCAGATCGCTCTTTTCCCAGGAGACGAAGAGACGACCAAGCCCGAAAATACGGACAAAAGCGAAGCTCCCAAGGGAGAATTTGACAAGGATAAACTTGTTAAATACTTCAAGAGCCATCCAAAGAAGTCCGTAAACACGAAGGTCGAAAGATTTTCTCCCAAACTGAATAAAGGTCTTACCGCCAATCAGGTTCAGACCAGATTTACCCAGTTTTTGTTTAACGATACCAATAAAAAATACTCGCGCTCGTATGCAAGTATCTTTATCGGAAACATCTGTACGTTTTTCAATCTTCTATGCCTCTTTGCCGCGATTGCGCTGCTTTTAGCCAACACGCAGGGACTTTCAAACTATCTTGTTTTGGTAATTACTACCGCTAACATAGTTATAGGCATTATTCAGGAAATCCGTTCAAAACTGGCAATAGACAAACTGTCTATCCTTGCAAATAATACCGTCAAAGCCATACGCGACGGTGAGACAGTGGAAATTCCCGTACAGGAAATAGTTTTAGACGACGTTATTATCCTTGAACTCGGCAGTCAGGTACCTGCGGACGTGATTTTGGCCGAAGGCTCGGTAGAGGTTAACGAGAGTCTGCTTACGGGCGAATCGGTTGCAATTAAAAAGGAAATAGGCGATCTTCTCTACGCAGGAAGCTTTATTGCAAGCGGAAGCGGAAAGTTCAGGGTTGAAAAAGTCGGCAAAGAGACTTATCTCGAAAAACTTACCTCAAAAGCAAAAAAATATAAACGCCCCAATTCCGAACTTATGAATTCCACTAAATTCATAATAAAGTGCGTTTCCTTATTGATAATACCAATAGCCATAGGCACATTCCTCACCACTCTGCACAATATAAACCATGCGGACGAAGCTTTCCAAAAGGTAATTGCTGGAATTTTCAGTCAGGAAGTCAGTTACGCAATTCAGCGAACCTGTACGGTCGTAATAGGAATGATACCTTCTGGAATGCTGCTGCTCACAAGCCTTGCGCTTGCTTTGGGAATAGTCAGGCTTGCAAAATCGCAGACGCTTGTTCAGGATATGTACTCATTGGAAATGCTGGCGCGAGTGAACGTACTTTGCTTGGATAAAACCGGAACAATCACTGACGGCAGAATGCGAGTAAACGATACCGTAATTCTCAACACCGTAGGCGATTACTCGCTAAATGATTTAATGGGAAGTATGTTGCGGGAGCTTGACGGCAACAATCAAACGTCTATTGCATTATACAATCACTTCGGGTTTAACGATAAATTTTCGGCAACGGCAAAAATCCCTTTCTCTTCAAAGCGCAAATTATCCGCAGTTACGTTTGACGAAGGCGGCACCTTCGCAATGGGCGCGCCCGAGTTTGTCCTCAAGCCCTATCCCGCAAAAGTCGAAAAACTTGTAAAGCAATATGCGCAGATGGGCCTGAGAGTTATAGTTTTGGCGCACTCCCCTTCACCTATAGTCGGCGATAAACTGCCCGCGGTAATGAAACCGTTAGCTATAATATCTATTGCAGACAACGTACGCGAGGACGCGGTTGATACAATAAAATGGTTTAAAGAAAACGACGTTGATGTAAAGGTCATTTCGGGCGATAATCCCGTGACCGTTTCGGAAGTTGCCAAGCGCGCAGGCATTGCAAATGCGGAAAAGTTTATTTCCCTTGACGGACTGAACGACAGCGAAGTTGAAAACGTTGCAAACAAATATACAGTATTCGGAAGGGTTTCACCCGAACAAAAGGCGATACTTGTCCGCTCCATAAAATCACACGGAAATACAGTCGCGATGACTGGCGACGGCGTAAACGACATATTGGCGCTTAAAGAGGCCGACTGCGCTATATCAGTGGCTTCCGGTAGCGAAGCGGCAAGAAACGTAAGTCACCTTGTACTTATGGACAACAACTTTAATTCAATGCCGAAAGTTGTAGCCGAAGGCAGGCGGGTTATAAACAACATCAAAAACTCGTCTTCGCTGTACCTGATGAAAACGCTGTTTACTGCAATACTAGCTTTCATTTGTATCTGTATGGGGCAGCCTTACCTGTTTATGCCGCAGAATATGTTACTGCTCGAAGTGGCGATTATAGCGGCTCCCTCATTCTTTATTTCGTTACAACCCAATAAAGAAAGAGTTCAGGGTAAATTTATTTCGCACGTGCTAAGCGGCGCTGTTTCAGGCGCAACGTTAATGATAATTTGCGTAATGGCAATGTTCTTGACCAACGTCATAGATCCGCAGGAATTCGGCTCGCACTATCTTGCAATGTGTATGATCGCGCTCACGTTCTCCGGATTTGTAATGGTATTCAGAATATGCCAGCCATTCAACGTTTACAGGGCCGTACTGTGCGCAGCGGTATTTGCAATGTGCGTTACAGGTTATGCAGTGCCGTTTATAACAGACAAACTGCTGTTCAGCGGTTGGAGTTCTATTACCTGGGATTATGCTAAAGTGCTTATAATCGTTGTGGTAATAGAGGCTGCGTTCCCTATTTCGGGTTGGCTTATAGAACTGATGCAGATAATTATGCCATCCACAAAAAAGAAAAAAGAAATAAACAAACAGCAATAATAAAAGCCCCGACGGGTTCCGTCGGGGCTTTTAAATTGCCGTATTTGCGCCAGTGATTATTCGTTATCATCCGTTTCCGTGTCGTCTTCCCGAAGATCTTCGGGAAGGGCCTCTTCGGGCGCCGCAGCCTCCGCCTCGTCGTCCCTTTCGGTAACAGCGACAGTGGCTACAAGCCCGTCTTTAAGCCTCATAAGTCTTACGCCGCGCGCGGCTCTGCCGATCGTAGAAATTGACGAGCAATGCATTCTTATTATTGTGCCGCCGTCTGAAATTATCATAATATCGTCGTCGTCCGTGACTTGCTTGAGGTTTATAAGGCTGCCCGTAATCTCGTTGAACGTACCTGCCTTTATGCCCTTTCCTGCTCTGCCCTGTATGCGATAATCGTCGATATTGCTGCGCTTGCCGTAACCGCCCGTAGTTACCGTAAGAACGGTCTTGCTTTCGTCAACGACAAGCATATCTACAAGCGCATCGTCTTTGCCGAGCTTCATTGCCCTTACACCGGCAGTGTCGCGGCCCATAGAGCGTACATTATTCTCGTGGAAACGTATGCACTTGCCGCCCTTGGACGCGATCATAAGTTCGCTGTCGCCCGTGGTAAACTGTACGGATATAAGGCTGTCGCCCTCGTTAAGTTTCAAAGCTATCTTTCCGTTTTTGTTGATACGGTTAAATTCCCTAAGCTTAGTCTTTTTAATCAGTCCGAACTTCGTAGCAAAAGCTATAAATCCGACAGCGTCGCTCTTAACGGGAATAATAGTAGTAATTTTCTCGTCCTGCTCTATTTGTACGAGATTTACGACGGCGCGGCCTCTTGCCGTTCTGGCGGCCTCCGGAATTTCATAGGCTTTAATTCTGTAAACCCTGCCCTTGTCAGAGAATAACAGCAGAGAATCGTGAGAGGAACATACGAACATTCTTTCGACGAAGTCCTCTTCCTTAGGTCTGTGCGCCGTTATACCCTTGCCACCGCGGTTCTGAGCGTGATACTCGTTTACGGGCAACCTCTTAACATAGCCGGTATGCGTCATAGAAACAACGACCTGTTCTACAGGTATTAGATCTTCGTCAACAATTTCGCCGCTGAAATCCACAGCAATTTCCGTTTTCCTTTCGGAAGGATACTTGCGTTTTATTTCAAGCAGATCGTTTCTTATTATTTCGAGTACGCGGTTCTCGTTTGCAAGAATGTCCTTGTAATCCGCAATATCCGCTTCGAGGTCGGAAAGCTCCTCATTGAGCTTGTCCACTTCGAGATGCGAAATACGGAAAAGTCTGAGTTCCGCAACAGCCGTCGCCTGTTTTTCATCCAAAAGGAAATTTGCCGTAAGCTTTTGGACGCAGTCGGTCTTGTCTCTCGCATTTTTACAGACTTCAACTACCTCGTTAATGCTTGCCTGCGCTATAACCAAACCGCGCAGAATATGAGCGCGTTCCTCGGTCTTATTCAAATCGTATTTGGTGCGGCGGACAATAACTTCCTTTTGGTGTTCGAGGTAATAATAGAGACATTCCTTCAAATTTAAAACCTTAGGAGTGCCGTCTACCAAGGCCAGCATAATTATTCCGTCGGAAATTTGCAAGCTGGTATGCTTATAGAGCAAATTAAGAACTACCTGCGCATTTGCATCCTTCTTGATTTCAATGACGATGCGCATTCCGTCGCGGTCGCTCTCTTCGCGTATATCTGAAATACCTTCTATTTTCTTGTTCTTTACAAGGTCCGCAATATTTTCTACAAGCTTGGCCTTGTTTACCTGATAAGGTATCTCCGTAACAATGATGCGGGTACGCGTAGTATTTCCGCTCTGGTACTCCTCTATTTCACAGCGGGAACGGATTATAATGCTTCCGCGCCCCGTTCTGTACGCCTTTTTAATACCGCTGCGCCCCATAATGAGAGCCCCCGTAGGAAAGTCAGGCGCAGGGATATATTCCATTAATCCCTCAACCTCTATATCGGGATTATCGATAAGCGCTATAACGCCGTCGATAACTTCCGAAAGGTTGTGCGGGGGAATGTTCGTTGCCATACCTACGGCTATACCGTCGGAACCGTTTACAAGCATATTGGGGAAACGCGACGGAAGAACCGAAGGTTGCATTCCCGTATCGTCAAAAGTAGGATAGAAATCTACAGTCTCCTTATCGAGATCACGGAGCATTTCCGACGAAAGTTTGGCAAGTCTTGCCTCGGTATATCTCATTGCCGCGGCGGGATCGCCGTCGACCGAACCGAAGTTTCCGTGTCCTTCAACTAACGGGAAATTAATTGAAAAGTCCTGCGCAAGTCTAACGAGGGCATCATATACGGAGCTGTCGCCGTGGGGATGATATTTACCGAGACAGTCACCGACGATACGGGCGCACTTTCTGAACGCTTTATCATAGGTAAGGCCGAGCTCGTGCATCGAATATAAGATTCTGCGATGAACGGGTTTAAGGCCGTCCCTTACGTCGGGAATGGCGCGCGAAACGTTGACCGCCATTGCGTATGCTATGAATGACTTTTTAAGTTCCTCGTCCACCTCGCGGTCGAGCATTTTAGTCATTTCGAGAGTTCGTTTAAATTCTTCCGTCAACTCGGGGCTGGTTTCTCTTTTAGCCATAATTCACTCCTTAAATATCCAGTTCTTCAACCAACTTGGCGTTTTCTTCTATAAACTGCCTTCTGAGCTCGGGTTGTTCGCCCATTAAAAGAGAGAACAATCTATCGGCCTCAACGGCATCCTCTACGTTAATTCTGACCAAAGTGCGCCTTGCGGGATCCATAGTAGTTTCCCAAAGCTGTTCTTTGTTCATCTCGCCCAAACCTTTATAACGCTGCAATTCGAATTTGCCGTTGTATTTGGATTTAAACTCTTCCAAGGCCTTGTCGTCGTACAGATACGTTTCGGGTATACCTTTGCCTGACACCTTGTAAAGCGGCGGTTGAGCCGCGTACACGTGACCGTTTTCAACAAGCGGGCGCATATATCGGAAAAAGAAAGTCAAAAGTAAAATTCTTATATGAGAACCGTCTACGTCCGCATCGGTCATAATTATGATACGATCGTAACGAAGCTTGCTTTCGTCGAAATTTTCCTGTATACCGCAACCGAATGCCGTTATCATTGCTTTTATTTCTTCGTTTTCCAGTACGCGGTTTATTCTTACCTTTTCTACGTTGAGTATTTTTCCTCTCAAAGGCAATATGGCCTGAAAGCGTCTGTCGCGTCCCTGTTTGGCAGTACCGCCTGCGGAATCTCCCTCGACAATGTAAATCTCGCAGAGTTCAGAACGCTTATCGGAACAATCCGACAACTTGCCGGGAAGCTTTGTGCTTTCAAGTACGCCCTTACGGTGAGTCTCCTCTCTTGCGAGCCTTGCGGCCTCTCTTGCGCGCTGTGCGGTGAGACAGCGCATAATAAGTTCCTTTGTTTCCGCGGGATGTTCTTCAAGATAAGTGCCGAATTTATCGACTACGGCTTTATGAACAAAGCTTCTTACATAAGTCGAGCAAAGCTTCGACTTTGTCTGACTTTCGTATTGCGCGTCGGCAATCTTTACGGATACTACCGCGGTTATGCCTTCGCGCACATCGTCGCCCGAAAGCTTTTCGTTTTCTTTAATGATGTTAAGACGTTTTGCCGCGTCGTTTATAACCTTTGTCAAAGCGGCCTTAAATCCGTCCAAATGTGTGCCGCCGTCAGGCTGGCGTATATTGTTCGAGAAAGGGAAAATCTGTTCAGAATAGCTGTCGTTGTACTGAATAGCGACTTCCAAGAATTTATCGTCGCCCTCCTGTTCTTCAAAATATACGGGCTTTTCGAAAAGAACCTGTTTGCCCCTGTTTATATCCTCTATAAAGTGTACGACACCGCCCTCATAACAAAAGCTATCGTGACGCTCCTTCTCGCCTCGAAGATCGGTAAGAGTAAGCGTAAGCCCCTTATTGAGATAGGAAAGCTCCCTCAAAAGAGTTTTTAAAGTATCGTAATTGAAGTCGACCGTTTCGAGAATAGTCGCGTCGGGGTGGAACGTAATTGTCGTGCCGGTTTCCGTCGTATCGCCTACTATTTTGAGGGGCTCTTCGGGTATACCGCAGTGATATACCTGGCGGAATTTATGTCCTCTTTGACAAACTTCCGCAACAAGAGTATCGGAAAGCGCGTTTACGCACGAAACGCCTACGCCGTGCAGTCCCGACGAAATCTTGTAACCGCCCGCCTTGTTCCCACCGCCGAATTTACCGCCGGCATTGAGGTTTGTTAGCGCAAGTTCTACGCCGCTTATACCCGTTTCCGAATTTATGCCCGTAGGAATGCCTCTTCCGTTGTCGCTGATCGAGCAGGAACCGTCCGCAGTTATTACTACGTTTACGGTATCGCAGTAACCGGCAAGAGCTTCGTCTATGGAGTTATCTATAACTTCTCTGACAAGGCAGTGCAAACCTTTTTCGTCCGTAGGTCCGATATACATTCCGGGATGTTCGCGCACCGGCTCTAAGCCCTTTAACGCGCGCAACGAGTCGGCATTATAACTGTTTTCTATCTTTTCAGGCATATTTACTCCTTTAATAAGACGCACGGTAACAGGGCGTTTTTCCGCCTTTCCCGCACTGGTGTTTTTTATATTTTTATTATACCATATTATATAATCAAAAGCAAGAAATTAACGAAAAAATTATTTTAAAGGCATTATTTTAAGCAAAATTCCATATACTTTTTTTATGAAAAATTTAACCTCCTGCGGGAAAGATTTTTCCCTTATAAACGAATGGTTCGAATGCGCCAACTGCGGAAATCACATATGCAAATATCAGGCCGAAATATGGGGCAGAATGTGCCCGCATTGCTTTGGCAAACTGTACAGAATATGCTGAATTACAAAAAGAAAGCGCCCTTTGGATTTACTCCATTAGGGCGCTTTCTTTTTATAAATATTCTTCTTTGAGTTCTTCAAATCTTTTCTTATATTTTTCTGCGTCCTCGCTTTCCCCGACAGCTTCCAAATACTTGTATCTCAGCTCCGTAACGGCAATAAAAGCAGGATCGTCTTCTCTTATCTGCGGAAGATCGAAAAGCTCTGATTTTTCTATCTCCTCTATCTTAACTTCCTTTAATAGCTTTGCCTGTACGCCGAGAACTGCAAGCATTACCTTAGCTTCGTCGTCGTCGCTCAAGATATCCGCAATAACAAGACCGTCCGTTTTACCCTCGTCAAGCTGAACGGGAATTGTATTGAATATAAAGAGATAAAGCGAAGCCGGCGCGAAGAGCGCAAGACATATCGGTAAGGCATCGACGTACACCGCGACTACCGCAAGGATAATGAACAAGAGATTCATAGTCGCGCCGCCGAACGCAGTAAAGACCACTTTGCTCCCCAAATTTTTATCCGTTTTAGGTATCAGTTTGCAACTCGACGAGCCCCAAATTTTAAAGTTTGGAACGGCCTTTATCTTGACGAACGCCCCGAAAAGCATATGCCCCGCTTCGTGAAGCAAACTAGCCACCGGAAGCGCAAAAACCATCGCAACGTCAACGGCAATAGACCACAACCCGTAATCCAACCAAAAATATACTCCTAGAATTGCGGCGACGCATACCGAAAGCACGCAACTTAAAACAATGGAAAATATCTTCAAAGTGTACCTTCTTTAAGTATCGCAAACCCTTCCAGATTGTCCCTGTCCGAAACGGTGATACTTTTGATTTTTATCTTTTGCATAATTCTTGCAAGGAGCAACGCTCCGCCGCCTATTATATCCGCGCGGCGCGTATCTACCGTAAGAAGTCCGCAAATCTCTTCCACGGACAAATTCAAAAGGTATTCCGCATACTGCTCCGTTTCCGAAACGGTAAGCTGAGTACCCTGAACGACGTTACCGACATATTCTTTAAGCCCGCATTTGAGAGCGGCAAGCGTAGTTGCGGTTCCGCTTACACCGTACATATTATAATTTTCAGCAGTAAAAGGGCCGTATTCCGAAATTTTTTCGGAAATAAATTTTTCAAGCTTGTCCCTGTTTCTGCCCGCGACGTCATAAAGACGAACGGCGCCTATATCTACGCTCTTTGAAAATATCCGTTTCCCGCTTTGGCGTACGGTTATTTCCGTACTTGCGCCGCCGAGATCGATTATTCCCCCGTCGCTCTTGCCAAGCGCGCCCAATAGCGCAATTTCAGCCTCGGTCTCGCCGCTTATAACTTCAACGTTAAGACCGCACAATTCAAACACTCTTTTTACAAAAAGCCCGCCGTTTGAAGCCGAACGTACCGCCGCCGTAGCAAAGGCATAGACGCAAGATGTGCCCTCCGATTTTGCGCGGGCATAAAAACGAGCCACAGCCTGCGCACTGCGCTCTATGGCCTCTTCCTTCATTACCCCCGTAAATACAAGACCTTCGCCCAAACGGGTAGTCTCAATAAGTTTATATAAAGTTTTTCCGTCCGCAAACGTTGCCAGGCGGACGGAGTTCGATCCTATATCTATTGCGGATATTTTCATATCATTTTTTCGGAAAGTAATAACCGAGCTGGAACGCCAGCTTTAACATATAATCTTCGGACTGAAGATATTCCAAGTCCTTTTCCTTATTCTCGATTTGCTGTTGCATCGAAGAAATTTCCTGTTTGAGTCTGTCGCGCTGTCTGGACATACCTATAATATTAACCAGCTGATACACGAGTACGGCGACGAGAATGACGGCCAGAATTATTACGTTTACCGTGATTGCGGCCGCGACGCGGTTTTTCTTTAGCTCTTCCACGTTTGTTCTCCCTGATAATACTGAATTTATTATATACTTTTCTTACGAAAAAAGCAACAATTACGTGAAAACTTTTTAAATACAGTATTGCGCCGAGAGCACATCCTAAAAGCATATACAGCCTAAGCCCCTCGAAATCGAACATAACCGAAGTAAAAATAAAACCTGCGGCAAAGGTAAGACAGTATAAAACGTCTGCCGCGACGATAAAAATACGGTCTTTCACGGTATAAGATTTTTTATCTATACCGCAAAGGCAGGCGCGCGCCACGTAGAGTACGTCGTATAACACGCCGCTGACAACGCCGCAGAATATGCATATCATAAATATGAAAAATCTCATTATTTAAACAATCTTTGCTTTAAACTTCCGCCTTTCTGTAAATATTTTACGCCGCTGATATTTCCCGTTGCGCAGAACGAACCTCCCGTTTTCGAGAAATTGACTATCTTCATACCACTGCCGCTTACCGCGATCTTGCCGCCCTGATAGCTTAAAACTATCTGCTTATCCGAAAACGCGTCAACTTCCGTTATTGCCGTAGCCATTATTCTTTTGCACTGTTCAACGCTTAAATTATGTCCTTCTTCCATTGATACCGACCTCACAAAAAATACCACCCTGTCCGGGTGGTAAATATATATGCCGTAAAGATGAAAATTATTACTCGCCTTTCTTTTCCTTGGCTCTTGCCTTGGCCCTGAGCTCGCTGTCGAGTATTCTCTTTCTTATGCGTATACTCTTGGGAGTTACTTCCAAAAGTTCGTCGTCGCCTATAAATTCAAGGCATTCTTCAAGACTCATCTTCTTGGGGGTAATCAACCTGAGTGCGTCGTCGCTGGAACTCGAACGGGTATTCGTAAGGTGCTTAGTCTTGCACACGTTTACGTTTATATCTTCGCTCTTGGGAGACTCTCCCACAATCATTCCCTCGTACACGGGAGTGCCTGCGCCGATAAACAGAGTTCCCCTGCCCTGCGCGTTGAAAAGTCCGTATGTGACAGCCTCTCCCGTTTCAAACGCTATGAGCGATCCCGTGTTGCGCCTTTGAAGTTCGCCTTTGTACGGCTGATATTCAAAGAATACGCTGCTCATTACTCCTTCGCCCTTGGTTGACGTCAGAAATTCTGATTTGTATCCGAATAATCCGCGGGCGGGAACAATAAATTCCAACCTCGTTCTCGTGCCTACAGCGCTCATATGGAGAAGCTCGCCCTTGCGGTTGCCCATACTCTGGAAAACCGCGCCCGTCGCATCGTCGGGAACGTCTACGATAAGTCTTTCCATAGGTTCGCATTTAACCCCGTCGATGTCTTTAAACATAACTCTGGGCGTGGATACCTGAAATTCATAGCCCTCGCGGCGCATATTTTCAATGAGGATCGAAAGGTGCATTTCTCCCCTGCCGCAAACGCGATAACTGTCTGCGGAGCCTGTCTCTTCCACGCGCAAAGAAACGTCTTTCAAAAGCTCACGGAAAAGTCTGTCGCGTATATGCCTGGTAGTTACGAGTTTACCTTCCTTACCCGCAAACGGACTGTCGTTTACCGAAAAAGTCATTTCCACCGTAGGCTCGGTAATTTTTACGAACTTATGGGGTTCGACGCAATCGGGAGTACAGACCGTATCGCCTATGTTTATTTTTTCAAGACCTGAAAAACATACTATATCGCCCGCCTTTGCGCTTTCACAAGACGTACGATTCAAACCCTCTATCTGATAGAGATTGACTATTTTACCGGGATTTTTAAGCTGCAGGTTATTGTAATTGCAGACAGTTACCGCTTGTCCCTGTTTTATTTCACCCCTCTCTATTCTGCCTATACCTATGCGCCCGACGTAATCATTGTAATCGATTGAAGAAACCAACAACTGCGCGGGGCCCTCGGTATCGGCCTCCATAGGCTTGATATGCGTCAAAATCGTTTCAAAAAGGGGCGTAAGATCCTTCCCCTGAACGTTTAAATCCAAAGTAGCCGTACCGTCTCTGCCGGAACACCATACAACAGGGCTCATCAACTGATCGTCGGAAGCATCAAGTTCGAGAAGCAATTCCAAAATTTCATCCTGAACTTCGTTGAGACGGGCATCGGGACGATCGATCTTGTTTACGACTATAATAAGGCGGTGCCCCATTTCCAACGCCTTTTGTACGACGAATCTCGTCTGAGGCATAGGCCCTTCCGCAGCATCTACCAATACGAGCACGCCGTTGACCATCATCATTACGCGCTCAACCTCGCCCGAAAAGTCGGCGTGACCGGGAGTATCCACTACGTTTACCTTAACGCCCTTGTAGTTGAGCGAAGTGTTTTTTGCAAGAATGGTAATGCCGCGTTCCCGTTCTATTGCGTTGCTGTCCATTACGCGGTCTTCAACGGTCTGATTATCGCGGAAAGTGTGGCTTTGTTTCAACATAGCGTCTACAAGCGTAGTCTTGCCGTGGTCGACGTGCGCTATTATTGCGACGTTTCTTAAATCTTCTCTTAACATATTTTATCCTCGTATTTATCCGTATTATTGTAATACGGTTGCGTAAAAAACGCAACCGTATTTATATGCCGTAACACAATTTTTATACTTTGTTGATAGCCGTCAACCTTTTAAAACGGCAAACAATTTTTCTTAATTTATAACTTTACAATCAGAACTCACTCTTCGTCTGGCGTTCGAAAAGTTTTAAAATGATTTCAAGACAAGTCTTTGCGCCGTTTTCTCCGTCAAAGGCGTTATTATCGAAGCACACCTCGTATACCGCATTGGTTATAGGCAGTTCAATGCCGCACCTATCGCCAAGCTCTTTCATTGCCTTTGCCGTCATAACGCCTTCGGCAAGTTTATCGAATTTTATACCGCGGCTCATCAATTCGCCGTAACTTCTGTTGTGCGAATACTCCGAAAAAAGCGTCGTTTCATAGTCGCCGAGATGTGCAAGACCGTAAGCCGAACCGAATTCTCCGCCGAGCGCCTGTATAAGTTTACCCACTTCGTAAGCTCCGCGAGCCATAAGAGGGCCCTTTAAGCTGACGTAGCCGCAACCGTCTAAAATCCCCGCGGCTATTCCGAGAACATTTTTAGCCGCCGCGCCTATTTCCGATCCTATTATGTCGTTTCCGTAATAGAAGCGTATGAGGTTACTCTTGAATGCGTTTGCAAGTTTAACTTTCAGCTCTTCCGAATAACTGTCTATTACCATACAGTTGGGAATACCCTGCGTGAACGCCTGAATATGTCCGGGACCAACCCAAACGGCAATGTTATTTTTATCAATGCCGCTCTCAATAAGGACTTCGGAAAGACGTTTGCCCGTATCCACTTCTATACCTTTCATACAAAGTACAAAGACCTTTCCGTCCACGTTGAACTTTGTAATCTTTTTCAAAAAGCCGCGCAGACCTTGCGACGAAATAGAAATTATTATAACTTCACTTTCCGTTACCGCACGCTCCAAATCACAGGTAAGTTCTATGGATTTATCAAGTTCGACGTAGTCGTTTTTGCCTGTATTTTTTAATATTTCGTATGAATAATCGCCTTCCGGGCCCCAGTTTATAACTCTGTTGCCAAGCACTGTGGCCTGATACCAGGCGATAAACGAACCCCAACGGCCGCAACCCAAAACGGAAATTTTCATTTTGACTCCTTTTCGCAATTATTTGATCAGATACTCTTTCTTTCGGAAAACGCGCGCGACAAGGTGACCTCATCCGTATATTCCAATTCGCCGCCTACGGGTATTCCGTGCGCCAAGCGGGTTACGTTGACGCCTAACGGCTTTAAAAGCTTTGCAATATACATTGCCGTAGCCTCGCCCTCGACGTCGGGATTTGTGGCCATAATGACTTCCTCCACACCGCCGTCTATACGCGCAAGCAATTCCTTAATGCGAATATCGTTCGGGCCTATTCCGTCCATAGGACTGATTACCCCGTGCAAGACGTGATACACGCCCTTAAATTCGTGAAGTTTTTCCATTGCGATTACGTCTTTGGGCTCTTTTACCACGCATATGGAAACCGCCTGACGGTTTTTGCAAATATCACAGGTTTCGTCCTCGGTAAAATTTCCGCAGACCTTGCAGTACTTCACCCGTCTCTTACAGTCCGTAACAGCTGCGGCAAATTCGGCTGCTTCGGCGTCGGTCATCCCGATGATCTTATACGCATACCGTTGCGCAGTCTTTTTGCCTACGCCGGGCAATTTCGAAAACTGATTTATAAGCCTGCCTATCGGTTCAATAAACACTTCCATTAAAGAAGTCCCTTGCCCGCTTTTGCAAACGGCCCCATTTTTTCTTCATACAGAGCGTCCGCCTTTTTATAGCCGTCGTTTATAGCCGCCATAATAAGGTCTTCCAACATTTCAACGTCGTCTTCATCCGTAATGTCGATTATTTCCGACAGCTTACTGCCGAATTCCACGCCGTTTATTATTTTCTTGCCGTTCATATATACGACAACAGTCTCGTCGCCCTCTTCGCCGCCGCCGGAAAGCCCCACGACTTCGAGTTCTTCAAGCTCCTTATCGGCCTCCTGCATTTGCTCCTGCATCTTCTGCGCTTCGCGCATAAGGTTCTGCATATTGCCCATTCCGCCTTTAAATCCTGCCATAATAATTAAACTCCTGTCAATCTAAATATTTTATTTCCATTTCCGTGTACACGTTCTGAAAAGCATCTTCGTCTACTTTCGCGGATCGAGGCAAAGTTATGCTCTCAATTTCCCCGCACAGCGAAAACGCGTATTCTTCTATAACTTTTAGCGATTTACCGAAAATCAGATTTCTGTCCAAGCCCATTCCGTAAGCAAAAGCGCAGGCTTCTATCACTTCTATTCCTTTTCCAAGTTCTATTTTATCGAACGTGCAATCGCAAAACGCCCTGTAACCTATTATTTTTACAGAATCGGGGATTACCAATCTCTTGAATTTTATATGCTTGCATTGAAAAATATATTGACTTACCCGTTCAATATTATCCGGAACTATTATTTCCTCAACAAGTTTACCGTCCGCATAAAATTCAAGTGCATACTGCAAGGGGTTGCATTCAAAATCATAGAACGCGATTTTAAACCAGTCGTCGAGCGTACCGTTATAGTTTACCGTTATTATGCACTTGCAACCGGAAAACGCCCCTTCGTCAAAACATTTAAGCGATTTCGGCAAAGTGATCTTTTTCAATTTGTTACAGCCCTCGAATGCCTTTTCGCCTATGCGCGTTACCCCTTCGGGCAATACAGCTTCTTCAATATCCTTATTACACCCTGTAACCACGCTGCCTTCGATATAGATACTGGCACGATCGAATTTGTCCACAACGCCGTTTGTGTTCGCGCAGTCCCAGACGATGAATACTTCTTCCTCGCACCCGTCCGCCCAATCACCGCTCCATCCAGCAGGCTTGCTCGAAGCATAACACTCCACCTTATGAACTTCACACCCCTCGAAAATTCTGCTCCCGACGGTTTTTACGCTCTCGGGAATATCAAGACAGAATAAACTACTGTTTTTAAAAGCCCTCTCTCCGATAGAAACAAGTTTATCACCCAATTCGAGACTGTCTATATCACATTCCTCAAAGGCAAACGGACCGATCGAGGTTACGTTCGAGCCCAGTTCCACGGACGAAAGCCTTATACAGTCCTTGAAAAGGCCTTCGCTGATTGCCGTTACTTTTTCGGGTAAAACAACGTTATCGAGGTTGGAACAACGCCGAAAAGCATAAGCGCCGATTTGTTCGACATTCTTACCCAATTTGATTTCTTTCAACATACCGCAATCGATAAAGGCGCGCTCGCCTATGCTTATCACGCTGTCGGGTATATTGATTTTAATAAGATTTCCGCAACAAGCAAAAGCCTTTTCTTCTATCACGGTAACCGTATCGGGTATAACTATTTCTTTAACGTATTCGTGCGAAGAAAACGCCCTCTTACTTATTTCCGTAATGCCGTCGGGTATAATAACTTTTTCTATTTTACCGAAACAGTGTACGAGTTTAGTTCCCGATATTTCAAGATTTTCTGCCGTTATCATTATTCCCCCTATTGTCTCAATCGATCTTAATATCGGTGCCGCCGAAATTATCTTTTAGCTCGCGTATAGCCTTTTCGTATTCCGTTTCACCGCGCTGTTTAAATTTTACCTCGTGATCCAATACTCCAAGTTCTGCAAGCACTTCCGCTACGAATTTGGAGTTGTCGGGACGGGTAAGCGATTTAAACACCGCTTCGCTGTCCGTAAGAAATATTATTTTATCTCCCTCGAACGTATGGTCCAAATCCATACACAGGGTAAACAGCACGGCGTTCTTGTGCGTCGTCCTCAAACTTTTAATAAATTTTGCAAATACGGAGCGCTTGTCGGCTATACCGCTTACCGAAGGCTTTCCGCCGTAACCGTCGAACAAATCCGACTGAACGGCTTCCGTGGTCTTTTCATTGACTGCTTTTTCCTCGAAAGGACTTCTCTCGTAGTCCGCGATTACCGCCTTTTTTCTTATGGGCGGAACTCTATCGGGAATTTTATTTATGTTAGGTTCTGTCGCGGGTTCTTTAACTTCGGGAACAACAGGTTTAACTCCCTCAGTCAGTTTGCGCTCTATTGCGTTTATTTTGCCGATAAGAGCGTCCAAATCATAGTCCGCCTGAGGCATTGACGCTTTGAATACTGCTGTCTCCAAAGTAATTCTCGCGGCGGTCGAATAGCGCATATCCGTTTCCGCCTTAGATAAAATCTCCGTCACCCGCAAAAGTTTGTGGCCGTCCGCCACCGCGGCCGCTTCCGAAATTTTATTATAAGTTTCATCGGGAAGATTAATTATCTCCCTTGCGTTTTTACAGACTTTTACTATCGTGCAGTCGCTTAAAAAGGAGAGCATATCCTTTACGAGCACGCCTACGCCCTTGCCGGTAGAAAGTATTTTCTCGGTGGCGGCAATAGCTCCGCCCGCGTCCTCTTCGAGGATTTTTTTGCATACATCGGCTATTTTAGACCATTCCGTACTGCCCAAAACCGCGTTTACGTCGTCGTACGTGAGTTTGCCCTTAGAATAAGACGCACACATATCGGCTATCGAGAGACTGTCGCGCGCGCTTCCCGCGCCCGCTCTCGCTATTGCGGAAACAGCGGACGGTTCATACTCTTTACCCGTCTTTTCGAAGACGGACTTTATAAGTTCTTCCAAGTCCGATTGCGGTATCAGCTTGAAGTCGAACCGCATACACCGCGAAAGAATAGTCGCGGGGATTTTTTGAGGTTCCGTCGTCGCAAGTATAAACACCGCGTGACGGGGAGGCTCCTCCAACGTCTTTAATACGGCGTTAAAAGCCGACTGGGTGAGCATATGAACTTCGTCTATGATATAGACTTTGTATTTGCCCGCAACGGGAGGATATTGCACTTTTTCACGCAGATCGCGCATTTCGTCTACGCCGTTATTGGATGCGGCGTCGATTTCGGATATATCCAAATTTGCGCCGTCCGCCAACGCTTTACACGTTGCGCACTTGCCGCAAGGGGACGAGTCCTTGGGTTTTTCGCAATTAATTGCCCTTGCAAAAATCTTTGCGAGAGTGGTCTTGCCCGTTCCGCGTGGACCGCAGAAGAGATATGCGTGACCGACTTTATCGCCCGCGATTTGGTTTTTCAATATTCTTACTATATGTTCCTGTCTTACGACTTGGTCAAACGTAGAAGGTCGGAACATTCTGTAATATGCGAGATAAGCCATAATCAGCCCTCCCTATATAATTTTTCAAGTTTTGCCTTTGCTCTTGCAAGCGCGTTGGAAATTGACTTCAAGGGTTTTCCGAGAGCTTCCGCAATCTCGCCGCTGCCCATACCGTCGAGTCTCATTACCGTAGCTTTAAATTCGAGCGCCGACAATTCCTTTGATATTTTCTGTAAAAACTCGCGCCGCTGTTCACGCATTATCAACTCGTCTTCGGGTGTATCGGGAACAGTCTCGTCGCCTATTTCAATTATCGGCACGAAGTCGTTCAGCGCGGAATGTTTTGCGCCGACACTCTTTTTAACGGCGTCGAGAATTGCGTTTCTTACACAGGCGTAAACGTAGGAAGAAAAGTTCGCGCCGCCGCCCGTAAAAGTGTTTATAGCGGATATTAGCCCGAACATACCTTCCTGTTCGAGATCCTCAGGCTCGCCGCCGCGGATAAAAAACCTTGCGGCCACGGCCTTGACGAGCGGCGTATATTCGCTTATAAGCTTTTCCTGCGCGCCCTTATCCGTTCGCGCAGCGATCACGAGTTCGATGTCGGTCATAGTCTTTTTATCACTTCGTAAACGGCGATACCCAAAGCTACCGAAGCGTTGAGTGAATTTACTTTGCCCTTTAACGGCAGAGATACGCAACAGTCGCACTTTTCACGCGTGAGCCGCCTTACACCTCTGTCTTCTCCGCCGATTACGAGCGCGATTTTACCCGAAAATTCCGTCTTGTAAATATCTTCGCCGTCGGCTTCGAGCGCATATAGCCAATAGCCTGCCCTTTTAAGCTCGTCTATTGCAAAGCCGAGAGAATTTACCTTTGCGACTTTGATATGCTCAGCCGCGCCCGCGGAAATTCTGACAACCGCCTCCGTAACGCTTGCGGAGTTGTTTGCGGGTATTATTACGCCGTCCGCGCCCGCGCACTCGGAAACCCTAATAATAGAGCCGAGGTTGTGAACATCCTCTATACCGTCGCACAATATAACGACGGAGTTTTGACCTGCAGACTGTATAATATCGCCAAGCCCGGCATAAACGAAATCCGACGAATAAGCAATTACGCCCTGATGTCTGCCCTCGGGACTTTCCTTATCGAGAACGATTTTGTCCGCAAACTGAACTTTGATCCCCCTCTTTCTCGCCTCGGCGAATATCGCTTTGAGACTACCCTGAGGATTTTTTATCATAAGAATTTTATCGACTGTTTTTTCCGCTTTCAAAAGCTCAAAAACGGCGTTTCTTCCCTCTGTTTTCATTTTTCTGCTCCCAATAATTTTTCAAGCCTGTCGTATTGCCCCGTAAGATATAAATAACCTATGAGAGCTTCCAGTCCCGTGGAGTTGTTATATTCCGTAACAGTGGCATTTTTTGAACGCGTGGGTTTTTTTGCATTCCTTCCGCGTTTAAAGACCGCTATTTCATCTTCCGTAAGTTCAGGTAAAATCTTTTCCAGCAATGCGTTTTGCCCGTGCGCGGAAACCTCCTCTGCGGAGAGCTTTTGCAAAGTGCCGGTGGAATATGTGTGGTTTAAAACAAGTTTTTCACGCACGTATAAAGTAAACACAGCGTCGCCCACAAACGCGAGCGTTACAGGATTGATATTCCTTGCCTCCGTCTCGTTGACGGTAGTAAAAATTCCGAACATAATACGTTTAAATTATACCACTTAATCATAAAAAATGCAATTATTCCATAGTATATAGCGTGAAAATAATGTTTATAAAAAAGAGTATTTTTATTGCTGTTGCGGTAGTGATCGCTCTCGGCGCCGTTTTGGGACTCGGTTTCGGTTTATCCGCAAAAAACGTCTATGCCGCGGGCGAGAGAGTAATCGTTATAGACGCAGGGCACGGCGGCATCGACGCGGGCGTTCACGGCATAAACACCGACGTCCGAGAGAGCGACATAAACCTTTCCATTGCCAAGCAGTTGAGAGGTTATTTTGCGGGCGCGGGATTCACCGTGGTTATGACAAGAAAGAATAACGGCGGCCTCTACGGTATGCCGACAAGCGGTTTTAAAATGCGGGATATGAAAAAACGCAAGGAAATTATCGAAACCAACAAGGCAGATATGGTCATATCCGTACATCAAAATTTTTGCCCCATTCCTTCTAAGCGCGGAGCTACGGTATTCTTCGATAAATCGAGCGAATGCGGTACCGAACTCGCAAGACAGATACAGAAAAGTTTGAACGATATGCAGGAAGGCGCCAAAAAAAACGAAGCCTTGGCAGGGGATTATTATATGCTGAAATGTACAAATAACCCCTCGGTTATAGTTGAATGCGGATTTTTGTCAAACGGCGAAGACGAAAAATTACTCACGTCGGAAGAATATCAAAATAAAATCGCCTACGCAATTTTTAAAGGCGCGGTAAGCTATTACAGTTAAATATAATTTTATTTAAAAGCCCGTTGCGGAAATTATCCGCAACGGGCTTTATTTTCAATCGCTTAAAAGCATGTATGAATAGTTCTTGAAATAACGTCGTTTTGCTGTTCGCGCGTCAATTTGTTGAAGTTGACGGCATATCCGGAAACCCTTATTGTAAGCTGAGGATATTTTTCGGGATGAGCCTGAGCGTCCAACAACAGATCGCGACTGAAAACGTTTACGTTTAGATGATGTCCGCCGTCCTTTACATACCCGTCCAGCATATTGACAAGATTGTCTATGCGGGAATTTTCATCCTTGCCGAGCGAACCGGGAGTAATCGAAAAAGTATTCGAAATCCCGTCGCGGGCGTACTCATAGGGAAGTTTTGCGACCGATTCAAGCGAAGCAAGCGCGCCGTTGATATCTCTGCCGTGCATAGGATTTGCTCCGGGCGCAAGGGGCGTACCAGCCCTTCTTCCGTCGGGAGTATTGCCCGTATTTTTGCCGTAAACAACGTTACTGGTAATCGTAAGAATTGAAGTCGTGGGTACGCCTTTACGGTAGGTATTGCAGTTTTTGACCTTACCCATAAAGGTTTTTAAGAGCCATACGGCTATATCGTCCGCCCTGTCGTCGTTGTTGCCGTATTTGGGATAATCACCCTCCGTTCTGAAATCCACTACTATGCCCTCGGAATTGCGTACGGGATAAACTTTGGCATACTTAATTGCGGAAAGCGAATCCACCGCGCAAGAAAAGCCTGCTATGCCCGTAGCGAAAAAACGCCTAACGTCTGTGTCGTGAAGAGACATCTCCAACGCTTCGTAGCTGTATTTGTCGTGCATATAGTGTATGAGGTTAAGCGTGTTGACGTACAGTCTTGCAAGCCACTCCATCATCTGTTCGTACTTTTCCTTTACCTCGCAGAAATCGAGCGGGCCGTCGCCTGCAACGGGCGCAAATTCGGGAGCAACCTGAAAGGGTTTACCCGTATTTTTATCGAGCATTAATTCGTCACGTCCGCCGTTTATAGCGTACAGCAGGCACTTTGCAAGGTTGGCGCGCGCGCCGAAGAACTGCATATCTTTGCCCACGCGCATACAGCTAACACAGCAGGCGATACAGTAGTCGTCCCCCATTTCGGGACGCATTAAGTCGTCGCTTTCATACTGAATTGCCGAAGTCTTTATGGAAAGATCCGCACAGAAAGATTTAAATCCCTCGGGAAGCCGCGTACTCCAAAGCACCGTAAGGTTGGGTTCGGGCGCGGGACCGAGATTTGTAAGAGTGTGCAAAACCCTGAAAGAAGTCTGTGTTACAAGCGTTCTGCCGTCTACTCCCATACCGCCTATGGATTCCGTAACCCAGGTGGGATCGCCTGAGAAGAGCTCGTTGTACTCCTTAATGCGCATAAACTTGATAATTCTAAGCTTCATTACGAAGTGATCGACGAGTTCCTGTGCGCTCTCTTCGGTGAGAATTCCGCGATCTATGTCGCGCTTGATATATATATCGAGGAAAGTCGAATTCCTGCCTATGGACATTGCCGCGCCGTTCTGATCTTTGACCGCCGCAAGATAGCCGAGATAAAGAGCCTGTACGGCTTCCTTGGCGGTTTCCGAAGGCTTCGAGATGTCAAGCCCGTATATAGCGGCAAGATTTTTCAATGCTTTGAGCGCTTTTATCTGTTCGGAGAGTTCTTCCCTGTCGCGTATCTTATCTGGAGTCATATCGCCGTCCATAAGCATTTTGTCACGCTCTTTGAAAGCTATTAGACAGTCAACGCCGTACAGAGCCACGCGGCGGTAATCGCCCACTATTCGTCCGCGGCCGTAGGTATCGGGCAAACCCGTAATTATATGAGCGCGGCGGGCGCGGCGCATTTCTACAGTATAAGCGTCGTAGACTCCGTCATTGTGAGTTTTACGGTATTTAGTAAAGATATTTTTTACTTCCGGATCGAGCTCATAGCCGTACATATTTAAAGCCTGCTCAGCCATTTTAATTCCGCCGAAAGGTTGAAGGGCGCGCTTAAAGGGTTCGTCGGTCTGTAAACCGACGATCTGTTCAAGCTCTTTATCTATATAACCCGCCCCGTGAGACAAGAGCGTAGACACGATTTTAGTATCGGCGTTGAGAACTCCGCCCGCCTCGCGCTCTTTTGCGGAGAGATCGCATATTTCCTTCCAAAGTCTTAAAGTGGCATCCGTAGGGGGAGCAAGAAACGTGCCGTCACCCTCGTACGGTGTATAATTGCGCTGTATGAAATCCCTTACGTCTACTTCTTCGCTCCACTTGCCGTGGGTAAATCCTTTCCAAGCCTCGAATTGCATATATTCACCTCTTCATTAAAATCTTTTTTGCATTTGTAACACGTTCTTCCGTAGGAGGTAAAGTCCCCTTCAAGGAATACGCAAACCCTAATTTTTCATATTTAACTTCCCCCATCGTATGATAGGGCAAGACTTCGACCTTTTTTACCGTCCTCAATCCGCTTATAAATTTATTGAGTTCGTTCAGATATTCGTCGTTATCGGTTATACCCGGAACCAAAACGTGTCTTATCCAAATATCCTTGCCGGTATCAGAAAGATATTCCGCAAACGCAAGAGTATTTTTATTGGAGCGGCCGGTAAGCTTTCTGTGTTCTCCGTCGTCGATATGCTTTATATCCAAAAGAACGAGATCGGTAAATTTAAGAAGTTCGGCGTGCCGCCTTACGCATTCACCGTCTTCACGATCAAACGTTATACCCGACGTATCTATCGCAGTATGAATGCCGTTCATTTTCAGTTGCTTGAAAAACTCGGTTACAAATTCAATCTGCATAAGCGGTTCACCGCCTGATACCGTCACGCCGCCGTTCAAAATATAGTTTTTGTATTTTAACGTTGTTTTTGCAAGATCGGACGCCGAAAATTCCTGCCCGCTGCAAAAATCCCAGGTATCGGGATTGTGACAATACTTGCACCGCATAGGACAGCCCTGCATAAACGCTACGAACCTTATTCCCGGCCCGTCTACCGTACCGAAGCTTTCTATCGAATGTACAAATCCTTTTACCACTTTTCCTCCGCACGCCGAAGTCCTTTATCTAAAAAAATACGGGCTATTTTTAAAATAGCCCAGACGAACGACGTTGTACGCCGCGCGGTTTCCTTGCGTTAATTCGCATATATTCGTCAGTTGCCGTGCGGTTTTTAAGTTTTGGAATTACATTATAACAGCACAAATAGAGTTTGTCAACAGAAAAAACACAAAATATTGTTAGTTTGTCAAGCGTTTTTTAATATTTTTTATTATTTTTTATTACATCGTAT
>CAJUOY010000019.1:25104-27175 GCA_910588645.1 uncultured Christensenellaceae bacterium | reverse complement strand
TTTTAATAGTTACATTTATACTTTTAGTTGCGCTAATCAAACTTGAATTAAATTTGAATTTACCGTCTAAACCGAAAAAGTATAGCCCGCTAACTTCGCTTGAGAAGTTAGCGGGCTATTGTTTGTTCATAAAAAATTTTTATAAAAGACAACCTTTAAGCCGTACTTTTTTATTAAAATCAATAATTTTCCGCGTGAACTTCGAAATAGCTCTTGGGATGATTGCATACGGGGCACACTTCGGGAGCCTTGGTTCCCACGACAACGTGTCCGCAGTTACGGCATTCCCATACCTTGACTTCGCTCTTCTCGAATACAGCAGCCGTCTCCACGTTATTTAAAAGCGCGCGGTACATTTCTTCGTGACGTTTTTCTATAGCTCCCACCAAACGAAATTTAGCCGCCAACGCCGTAAAGCCCTCCGCTTCGGCGGTTTTTGCAAACGCCTCGTACATATCCGTCCACTCATAGTTCTCGCCCTCTGCAGCCGCGGCAAGGTTCTGCGCAGTATTGCCGATACCCTGCAACTCCTTAAACCACATCTTTGCGTGTTCCTTTTCGTTATCCGCGGTCTTTAAAAACAGAGAAGCGATCTGCTCGTATCCCTCTTTTTTAGCGACGGAAGCAAAATAAGTGTATTTGTTTCTTGCCTGAGATTCACCCGCAAAAGCGGCTTCGAGATTTTTTTCGGTCTGCGTGCCCTTGTATTTGTTATCCATATATATCTCCTTTAATTGAATTTATTTTATTGCGCGCGACGAGCATTGCTCCTGCACTCCGGACATTCGAAATAGACCTTTAAATCATATTTGAAAATCTCCGTATCGAGTTGAACTTTAAGACTTTCCGTCAAGTCCGAAAAGGAAAAATCCAACAGTCTGCCGCAAGTTTTGCATATGAGATGATCGTGCTTATCCAATTTATCATACCTGTCGGGCTGCCCCTCCAAGCTGATTTTGCGAATCATATTTTTTGCGCTTAAAGCGTTAAGGTTGTTGTATACCGTTGCAAGCACTATCCCAGGCTCGGTATTTTTAAGCTCAAAGAAAATCTGCTCGGCCGTCATATGCGCGGTGGACTCGTTTATTAAATTCAAAATTTTATTTGCGTACTTAGTCATAGTTATTAAATTTAGAATTATTCTAATTATAATATTTCTAAACTTTTTTGTCAAGTCATTTAAGCAACAAAATTAATGAAAAATTTAGATACTACTCTACTTTTCAGATATAAAATAAAGCCCCAAACAATTATGCGTTTAGGACTTTAACTGGTGAAAAACTAAAATGTATTTTTATTTAGACTTAAATTGAATATTCAAAAAATGATTGACAATACTTTCGGCTGTGCGATATGCGCAATACACAATCCAAATAATCCAAGTGTAATGCCATTTTTGCGATATTAAACTAATTATAATATATAGTAAAGCCACAACAACAGCAATAATCCAATTCATAATTTTTTTGTGCTTACGCATTATGGCGTTACTTCTGTTTAGTGCGCATTTTACATTTTCTTCCGAAACATTTTTATAATCGCTATCTTTTACCCGCTCACCGTTTAATATTTCATTTATGCTCACATCATAAAATTTGCTTAAAATTTGCAGCATTTCAACAGGCGGTAAATAATTTCCGTTTTCCCAACGTGAAACGGTTTTATTCGTTACACCGATATGTTCGCCCAATTCATCTTGCGTAAGATTTTTTTCTTTCCGCAATTCGGCTAAAAAGACACCGATTTTTTGCATATCCATAATGAAAATCTCCTTACTGGTAGCACTATTATAGCATACAAATAAAGAAAAGCATTGCCCATAAACAGCGAATTTGAAACAAATATCAGACATATCATAGGACTTGTGCCACTACGGCGGAGGCTTTATTTAACAAACGCGCCGTGCTGCGGCGCGGAACAGATTAAAATAATAACGACCTAACCGAATGTGGTTCGATTTAGGTCGTTAATGGTGGAGCTAATCGGGTTCGAACCGATGACCTTCTGAATGCCATTCAGACGCGCTACCAACTGCGCCATAACCCCATTTATTTAGTTTTAATTTGCTTTT
>CAJUOY010000019.1:0-25004 GCA_910588645.1 uncultured Christensenellaceae bacterium | reverse complement strand
GGCATTACGGACTGTCGAAGGTACTTCTCCATTCCGAATGCGATTTTGAGGCTTCTGCCTCAAAGCTTCGGTTTCACCCTCGCGCAGACGCGCTACCAACTGCGCCATAACCCCATTTATTTAGTTTTAATTTGCTTTTCCTTTATCGTTGTGAATGGCATTACGGACTGTCGAAGGTACTTCTCCATTCCGAATGCGATTTTGAGGCTTCGCCTCAAAGCTTCGGGCTTGCCCTCGCACAGACGCGCTACCAACTGCGCCATAACCACGCATTACTTTATATTTAATATTTCCAAAGGCGAATCGAGAATATAATCTGCCGACGACGAAACAAGTTCTGCACGGCTTCCGTAACCGTAAGTTACCCCAGCGGATTTTAACCCGTTGATTTTTGCGCCCTCTACGTCGTACTTCCTGTCGCCTATCATTAATGCTTCCGTTTTATCCTCGATACCGCAACTTTCAATGGCATAAGCTATGACGTCGGCTTTGTAGGAGCGCGTATTATCCATAGTCGCTCCTGCGACAAAATCGAAATACTTTCCAAGATCGAATTTTTCAAGTATTCTTACTGCGTATTCTTCCGGCTTAGACGTGGCAAGCACTAAAATCTTTCCGTCGCTTTTAAGCTTTGACAGTACCAAAACAACATCTTCGTAAACGGAATTTTCATAAATCCCTTTTACTGAAAAGTATTCCCTGTAATATTCAACCGCTTTAACCGACTTTTCACTATCGAAGCCGTAAAACTTGCCGAACGAGTCTACAAGCGGGGGACCTATAAAATCTATCAAATCCTTTTTATCGTCGACTGTAATACCGAACTTACCGAGAGCGTAAACTATCGAATTTGTAATACCTTCAAACGGATCGGTAAGCGTTCCGTCGAGATCGAATAAAAAGTATTTAAACATATTTATCTTTCAGATCAGTCTTTCTTTTCCTCGTCTCCGCTCGGTTTTTTACCGTTCAGATCTTGAGAAAGAGGCGTCTTTATATCAAAAAGTTGGGAATCGGTCATACTGCCGTTTTTGCGCTCTATCTTAATTTCCCACTGAATGAGGAAGGTCAACGCCGCTCTTAAAAGGATTATGGCTCCCAAAATGAGAAGCTCGTTCCACTCCCGAACTATAACGGTACGCAAAAGCTCTCCGCCCATCTTGAACTCCAAGGCAAGCGCGATACCCTCCGCAAGTTTAAGCCTTGTATGCGGTTGGCGCTTTATGAGCCCGATAACGGCCGAAACGACCGCGTATATTAAAATTACTATACCAACGAATTCGACCAGCAGAATAAGATATTCGACAACAAGATCGAAAATTTCGGATATTTTTTGATAGACCGCCATAAAGGAATTATATATCAAAAACAAAAAATTGTCAATAGCCTAAGTCGATTTTATTAAGACAGGCAAATTCAATTCTGTATTTCCGCCTGCAAGGTATAGAAATTCTGCAACTTTATTAGATATTTCTCATCCTTGAATTTTGCAAAGAAAAGTTGTAAATCGTACCCCATCTCCGCATAATACAAAAGTTCGTCAAACGCTACGTCCCTGGGTTTTTCGCCGTAAGATATTATTTCGTCGAATATATCCTCCGTTTCATTTAAAAACCAATCTGCGGAAAGTGAAACAGCCGCTTTGGTTTTAAGCGACGACACTTTATTATATAGCCATATGATCATATCTGAAGCGATGTCGTCGATCGTCAAATCTATATTAGAATATATTTCGTAAAAGAACGGCACCAAAGCGGTCACGAGTTTTTCCATACCCTCTTCCGTAATCGTACCGTCCTTGCGCCATACGCCCGTTTCCAGCTCGCATATGCGCTCTTTCCACTTGTAAAATGACGAAGAGCCGTAAAGCAGACAGCGATTTACGCTGAACTTGTTGCGCTCGTTCATAGCCGCCAACGATTTGATAAATCTTGCGCGCAAAACTTCCCTTTTAGCTTTTTGAGTTATTTTACTTTCGTTATAAATTAAAAGCCTGTCGAGTTTGGCGGCATAGCAGAGAACCGCCGCCGTATGAGCGCAGCGATATTCCCCGCAGGAACAGGACATACTCAAATAGTCGTCGGACACGAACGCGGTGTAAACTTTGCCATCCGAAACGTCGGCCGTCCGACCGCACCCCGCCTCTTTAAAATTTTCGATCAACCCGCAGGACAACATCTTGCCCCTATTCATCACGCCCGACTTAAATAATCCTTTCCAACCCCTTTTCATCATTTAATCGGAAAGTTCTTTTTTGCAGAGATCAAAAGCCGATTCTATGACCTTATCCATATCGTAATATTTATATTCGCCAAGCCTTCCGCCGAATATGACTCCATTTTCACGCTCAGCCAACTCTCTGTATCTGAGATAAAGCGCGCCGTTCTTTTCGTCGTTGACGGGATAATAGGGCTCGTCGCCCGGCTTCCATTCCGAGCTGTACTCCCTGCTTATGACCGTTTTCGGCTGATTGCCGAATTCGAAAAATTTGTGTTCTATTATTCTCGTAAACGGCGTTTCCGCATCCGTATAGTTCACAACCGCGTTGCCCTGATAGTTGGACTTATCCAAAACCTCCGTCTCGAAGCGGACGCTTCTGTATTCGAGTGCGCCGTACTTAAAACCGAAGTATGCGTCTATCGCTCCCGTATAGACTACTTTGTGCGCTATACCGTCGTATTCCGCTTTATTTTGCAGATAATCGCTATTGAGCCTTACTTCTATCCCGTCGAGCATTTTTTCTATCATAGCAGTATAACCGCCCATAGGTATACCCTGATAGAGAGCGTTGAAATAATTGTTGTCGAACGTCAGTCTCACAGGCAGTCTCTTTATTATAAAAGACGGCAGTTCGCTGCAAGGACGTCCCCATTGCTTTTGCGTATAACCTTTAATGAGTTTTTCGTAAATATCGGTACCGACGAGGGAAATGGCCTGCTCTTCGAGGTTTCGCGGTTCCGCAATTCCAGCGGCTTTACGTTGGCGTTCGATTTCGGCAGCCGCCTCGTCGGGAGTGACGACGCCCCACATCTTATTGAACGTGTACATATTGAAGGGTAGCGAATATAGCTCGCCTTTGTAATTGGCGACGGGCGAATTCGTGTATCGGTTAAATTCCGCAAACCTGTTGATATACGACCAGACTTTCCTATTGTTAGTATGGAAAATATGCGCGCCGTATTTATGCACGTTTATTCCCTCTGAATTCTCGGTATAAATATTCCCCGCAACGTTTGGACGCTTATCGATGACAAGTACTTTTTTACCGCAATCCGCCGCTTCGCGTGCAAACACCGCGCCGAAGAGCCCTGCGCCTACTACAAGATAATCATACATTTTCATAAAAAATATTATAGCAAAACCGCCGCCGTTTGTCAATTATCGTGCAAAATAATAGCCCGCTATCTTCGCAACCGAATTATAGCGGACTGTATTTTTTAACATCGAATTTTTAAGTTAGTTTTTTTACTAAATAAATCATATCCGCAAGCTGTTTCCCGCACTCGAAAATCGGATGGTCGTAATTGTCGGTAAAAAAGTTTTTAACAACGCACGAACGCTTAAAGCCGCACTTTTCATAAAACGGAACGGTAAGCGGGCTGTCGCCGGTACCCGCTTGAACGGTATGATATTTCCCCCTGTAATGAGTACAGACGAACTCTATCAGCTTTCTGCCGTAACCATACCGTCTGAACTGCGGTTCTACGGCAAGATTTTTTATTTCCAGAACTCCGTCGCCCGCGTCGCAGACCACGATTATTGCCTTGACGCCGTTATCGTCAAGCACATACATCGTACCGTTATCGAGATACCTGTTGATCAAACTTTCCTGTTCGTCAGCAAGCAATAACAAATGGAGATAAGCTCGTTTATTATTCTCTCGATATATTTTCATTTTTTTTAAGATAATGACTTTTTTATATCGGACGAACATATTCCCGGCGTTCTTTCAAGACGTACCACTTCTTTGCCGTGTTCTTCACTCCACTTGACGGCGCGCATAATTCCCGCGTGGGTTTGATCTCCGCCCAGTATCAATACGTCGAAGTCAATATTTACTATATCCTCGTCCACTTGGCGGTACTCGATTACGCTGTCTACGTATTTTACCGCCGAAACGATTTCCTTCCTCTGTTCCGTGGTATAAAGCACGTGAGCGTCGGGTTTATTTTTCAAAATCTCTTCCCCGCGCTGAACGGCCACAATCAGAAAATCGCCGTACTTTTTACACCTTTCAAACAGCTTTAGATGTCCGTAATGAAAATAATCGAAAACCCCGAAAGTCAAAACCTTTTTCATAAATTAACCCTTGATCTTGCTTTTTAACTCTGTTGTAGATATTCCCGTTGTATACGGAAGATATTCGATCGCTGCGCCTATTTTCGCAAATTGTTCCTCCGTTTTTTTATAACGTTCAGAACCTTTCCAATCGTCGCCCGAGAACAACACGTCGAAATGAAGCTTTTCTATGGCGAGCATTTTGTCGTTTGTAGTTTCCGTATCCACGAGAACGGCGCTGTCCACGCACCTTAAAGCGCCTATGATTCTGACTCTTTCGTCCTCCTTGAAAACGGGCTCTTTCTTTTTTATGTTACGAACGTAATCGTCGTCGCAAACACCGACGATCAGAACTTCGCACATTTCCTTGCAGCGTTCCAACAAGTTCAAGTGTCCCACGTGAAAGAGATCGAAAACTCCGCAGGTGTATCCCGTTTTATATTTTTTACCGCTGTTAGTCATCTTTATCTCCTTCGATACGGTATGCTTTGAAACTGTGGTGAGGGACGCGTTTTTCTTCGGGCGGAAGCTTCATATAGTCGCCGTAGAACGCCGTAAGCCATGCGTCGTATCCCTGAGGCGCTTTATAAATTTTACCTTCGAATTCCACTGGCACTGAACCTGCAAACAATTCCTTATCGCAACAGACTTTGGTGATCGACGTAAAATTGCCGATACGCTTTGTATCCTTACGTTTGAATTTCGTGGAATTTTTTACAATCTTTTTTGCAAAATAATTTTTGGGGAATACAAGCAAAAACGGATAAATCAATTTCTTTATCAAATGAACCAAAGGTCTGTTTTTTGATAAATACAGTCTTACGCGCACGTTGTGCAAGGAGACGTATTTATCCCTTTTTTTGTACATTTTTGCAACTTTTCTGTCGTCGTCGGGAGCGTTATCGTAAACGAAAATATCTATATTTACGCAGGATTTTACTCCCTTTTCGTCCGGTTCGTACAGCACGGTACGCGTATCCAACACCTTGGCGAAAGGATATAAAAAGTCGGGATTATTTTCAACCGAATAAGCTTTATAAACAGGATTTTCTTTATTGAACAATTCCAGAAATCTGTCGTAATCGGGACGCAACATTCCAAGATCTATATCGTCGTCCCAAGGGATATACCCCTTATGCCTTACCGCGCCTATAAGCGTGCCGCTGTCCAACCAGTAATTTATTTGATTTTTATCGCAGAAATCAGCGACGGCGTCGAGAATGCCGAGCTGTATTTTCTTCATCTCTTCCAAATTCAATTCAACCATTTTTCCGTTTTGCATCCTCTATTTTACTATTCAGAAAGTTTATAATTTTCTTTGTATCGACCGCTCTTTTTCTTTTGAAAAGACATCTTAAAACAAACAACTTGAACCTATGAAATCTGCGCCGCTGTTTCAAAATTTTCAAGTAGCTCAAATTCCATTTTTCCGCGTAATAGCGGTCGGCTTCCGTAAGCCTTGAAAGTTGGGTTATAGCCTTTGAACTGTCCGCATCTTCCGTTCCGCCTTCCAGATGAATTATTCGCTTGTCTTTGAAAAAGGCAGTTTTCTTGGCCGACGAATGCAGTTTTATGCGTTTTATGAGGTCGGCCTCTTCCTTATACATAAATATGTTTTCGTCAAAGCGACCGGCCTGCTCGAAAGAACTTCTTCTGACAAACAGGTTCGCCCCGCACAAAAACATTTTACCGTCCCTGTATTTACCCGTCCTCCTCGCATAGTGGGAACGCATAGTGGAAAATATCCCGTACTTGTCCATTATAAAGAACGAATCGTTGTTCTCATAGTTACGGTCTATGAGTTGTACTCCGAACATTGCCAAATTTTTATCGCTTTCGAATTTTTCCAGCGCAAAGCCGAAAACGGGTTCGACAAGCACGGTATCGGGATTGAGGAACAAAAGTACTTCTCCAGAAGAGATTTCGTAACCTCTGTTATTCCCCGCGCCGAAACCGATATTTTCGTTTTTGATTATTTTTACCCATTCATACTCGCTTCCGATCGTATCGTACAGAGTATTGTCGGGGCTGTTATCCGAAACTATTACTTCGAGTCCGTCGCCTATATCGTTGAACTTTTCAACGGAATCGAGGCAGTCGCGCAATATCCCTATATTTTTAAAGGATACTATGATCACGGACAAACTAATTTTCATTTCCTCTCCTGAACTTTGCGGCAATTTTTTTAAAAATTGCGACAAGGCTTTTTCTGTAAATGATCAGATAAACGACAGCGGCGCCGAGATAGATCAACGCGCCGTACAGCAATCCCGCCATTCGGGCGGAAGCAATGAATATCGCCGTCATAACTATTTCAACGGCAAAATCCAGAATGCTTTTTTTATTGAGCTTGCCTATTAACTTCATTGCGTAAACTTCGGAAACTACCGACCTCACCACAACAACTAATACAACAGAATACAGAACAAGTTCAAGGTTTGACGCGGCGAAAGCGAATACGGAAAACAGAACTATACCCAGCGCTATCGACAGCAAGTTTATTAAAAGCATCTGTTTTTCTTTCCTGTAAGCTTTGAGATAATTGTTTGTAAGCAAGCTCACTTTGGAAGAGAAAATGATTATAGGCAACAATATCCCTAAATAGGGCAGGCTCGCGTTATATTTAGGCAACCACAAATTAAGTATTTTGCAAACGGGGAAATAGAACAGAAGCGATACAAACAGAATGGGCGATATGATTTGCCTTATCTTGTCGTAAAGATCGGGCAACTCGCTTTGGTCCATACGCTTCATAGAAGGAAACAAAACGACGCTGATTGCCGTAACAAACGTTAAAAATAAATTGGAAACGCTGAAACTGAATGCAATTTTACCGAATACCAGCTCGTCCCACCGCCATTGGATAATCATTTTCGCCGCGCCGACGATCAACGCCGACGACAGGTTGGCTATCATTAAAAACAGCCCGGCCGATACGTTTATCCAACTCTCTTTAAAGGCTTCCTTAATAGGCAACGCCTTACCGAAATACAGTCCCCTGTTTAAAAACGCGCCGATAAAAATAGCGCATATATCGCCGAACAGCTCGGCAATGCAATACCAATAGAAATCGTTTACTTTCAACGCAAGCAGAATTACGACCACAACTGCGTAAGCCGCGCGCTGGGCAATAACCAAGAACGCGTATTTGTGTATTCTGTTTGTTATCTGAAAGCTGTAAGAAGTATAAGTAAAAATGTTTTTTGTTATAATGCCGACTGAAACGAGAATTACTATCCAAAGCGACGTGCTTTCGAGAAATATGCAGGAAATTCCGCACGTCAACGCCGACAGTATGCTTGTAAACGCAAGCAGGATCTGAAACTGAGATCTTATGCGGTTTTTTTCCAACTCGTCGTAATCGTACTGCGAATAGCGCAAGACTATTCCGTCCAACAACCCGAAGTGCAGTACGCCGACGTATCCTACGTATAAAACGTAAGTCTGCCAGTATGAGTATTGGTATTCGTCTATAAACTTGGGAACTATAAAACCCAACACGAAACTGACGATCAAAGAAATAACCTGCGCGGTTACGGAAAGTATTAAGTTTTTCGCAAGTTTAACTTTTTTGGCAGCCATTATACGGGTACTGTATTATCTTTTTTTGTTTTATCAACGTCTGCAACGCCCTGACCGCTTTTCTTCTTATAAGCGTACTTATTATAGCAACTGAAATAGAATATAAGACAAACTTGCAGCACGGTTACGGCGAAAGTATCGTACATAACGCAATAGAAGAACAATACTATGCCAAACAGCTTAAACCTCTTGTCCTTACTGCGGAACAGCGCAAGCAGTATAAGAAGAAACAAAACTATTCCTATCAGGCCGTCGCCTAAAAGCAGTTCGGCATAATCGCACTCTATCTCCCACGCGCTGTTTAACATTGTGGAGTTAAACGTCATATTGTCTTTTACGAAATCGCTGTTGGTAAAAACTACGCCCGAAATACGCGCCCCTGCGCCTATTAACTTTTGCAGGAAATTCAAATCGAAAATCCAACAGTAAATAGCGTAAATGGGATATAAAACGTGCCTCGAAGTGCCGTCCTTACTTTCCGAAGGAGAGAAAACGCCGGCAAACCTTTGAATGGCTTTGTCCACCTGCACTTTAAACGCGTCCAACGAAAAATACATGACCAAAAACGCCATAACTATAAGAACGGCAACCGACAAGGTTTTAAGGATATTGTCAGTACTCATATCAAAACCGTGTTCCTTCTTTGCCATTGCATAGCGGATCACCAAGAGAAGCACGAGTACGACCATACCCACCCTTGACATTGCAAGCGTGCAGCAGAGCAGATACAATAAATTGAAAAGCTTTCTACGGTCGAAACAACTGCCTATTATCATTAAAGTAGACAAATAAGCGGGATCGAAGTTAAGACCGGTAACCCTGAGTACTATCGAGCCGCCGATATTCGCAAGGTTGGACTGATAATTTTCACCCAATGCGCCGTTTAAAATATCGGTAAATACGAAACCGTTTAAATCAAATTCGACCTGCCACAGGATGAATTGCGCCAACGCCCAAAAAGCGTGTATTCTGCATACCGCAACCAAACACTTCAAAGCGGTTTTAAAGATACGCTCTTTATCGGGATAGTTGGATAACAAAATAACTATGGGTATATAGATGAAGATATTCTGTATAACGTTATTCATCAAGGTAGACGAATAATTGTCGTACTTGATATTGTATCCCGAATTGAATATCAGCGCTACCGTCGAGTTTAAAATCTGCAATACGTAAAATAAAAGCAGAAATCTGGTGCTGGACTTTATCTCTATTACCTTGTTTGACGATACAACTTTATAAAACAAAAATAATTCCAGCGGTAACAATGCGGCTTTGTTCAAAGATACTCCGAATATCTTTGCGCCGACCATGGAAGAGAAAAATAGCGCAATAAAAACAAACAATACTTCCGCGAAGTTTGTTTGTTCTTTTGCCGATTTAATATTTATAGCCGAAGTTCTTTCCATAGCAATTATACGCTGAAATTTAGATAAATTTTATATTATATCGTTATAAAGATTTATGAGACCGTTTAAATAATTATCCTTTGAATAAACGTTGAAATCGAAATCCTTAAAAATTCTTTCGCCGACGTCTTTTACAAGATTATCGTCTGAAAGTTCTTTAATTTTATTTACCAGGCCGTCGACCGATCCGTCGTACTGCATTTCCTTAAAGATATACTCGCTTGCGGCGTTGAGTTCGGAACATATTACGGGAATTCCGTAAAGCATAACTTCAAGCGGAGTCAAGCCCATTGTTTCGTACCATATGGATGAAAATATCATACACCTTGCACGAAGCAGGTACGGCGTCATTTCCTGTTTCGATTTCCAACCGACGAACTCTATATCCGGATACTTTTCCTCGAGCTCCTTTCTCAATATACCGTCCCCTATTACAACCGCAGGCACGTTTGCCCTGTTGACGGCTTCGCAGAAAATTCTTATTCCCTTGACTTCGGTAACTCCGCCGATAAACAGGTACAGCTCGTTATTTTCACACTCTACACGCGCTCTGCCCTCTTTTTCGAACCCGACCATATTGGGCAGAAAATACTGCTTGTCTGCAGGGATTTTATCAAATCTTTTTAAAAACTCGCGTTTGGAAAATTCCGAAATAAACGCATAGGAAATATTTTTGTTTCGCCTTATATTCCTGTTCTGAACGCGCTGTCTCCAAACCCTGAACAGCTTTTGAAGATAGCTTCTCGAATCGCAGTTGCAGGCGACGCAGCGCGAGGACATAGGTTTCAATTTGCATATCTCACGGGTGCGGTAGTTAAACAGCCCCCCGTTAGGACATACGAGAAAATAATCATGAACGGTTATAAGTACTTTGAACCCGCGCTTTTTTGCAGCTTTGAATACCGAACTCGAAAGCGCCTTGGTCCAGGTGTGAACGTGCACCACGGTGTTTTCGGGTTTATAATCTTTCAAAACAGCGGAAAACCGTTTTTTTGCTTTTTTATTGTTAAGACCGCGAAAAACGCCTTTAAGCCTGTTTTTTTCGTGTAAAATATCTGCCTGGTCGAGGCATACGACGTTTACTCCCGAAAACAGCAGCTCGCCGCTTACAGGTCCCACGGCGCAGAAAAACGTCACGTTAAGTCCCGCCCCTTTTAAGGCGACGGCTGTTTCGTGGGCAATTCTTGCGGCGCCCCCCTCTATATATCCGTAGTCGCAAACAACGATAACATTTTCAATCATAACTTTTTGTTGAATTTTTTACCCTTTCTCAAACCCAGATACCTTGCGGCCATATCAGGCAACCAACGGAAAATTACGGGTATATTGAAATCTTTCAATGCCTGTCCCAAAACGGAAAAAGCAAGTTTTAATCCCGCGTCCGTAGTCTTATATGCGTTAAACTCGGGATGTTGTGCAAACCACTTGCCCGTTTCGTAATATCTATCGTATAACTGCTTCAAAGTGAATTTATGCGAATGCTCGACGACGGCGGCGGCGATATACCCTTTGGTGTAGCCGAGATCGATGATTTTTTTTGCGTAATACATATCCTCGCTCATCATCATATGCTTGTTGTCGTAGCCGTTCAATGCGACGAATGCGGGGCGGTAATACGCCGCAAACGCATCGGAGGCAAAAAACGTTTTCAACTGCAATTTTTCGACGTCCGCCGAAGTGAGATACTCGTTCTCAACACCGTAATTTTTTTTACGCACGTAATATTCAAGAGATTTTTTTCTGCAAATCTGTTTGCCGTAGACGTATACGACGCTGTCGCTCACAAACTTGGTAAGCTCGTAAAAGGAATTGGAGTTCACCAAATTTACGTCCTGCGAAAGCATTATGACCACTTCGCTAACGCAATAGTCGAAAATTGCCCTTTCGCGCGTGAGGGAATGGGAAAAGTCCTTTTTCTCCACCCCGAAATACGTAAAACCGTTTTCGGTTATCTTACTTTTTACGGCAGAAGTATCGCCGTCCTCGGTTATAGCAAAAACAACGCGGCCGTAAGTTACGCCCTGCTGAGACTTTAAACCCAAAATTAAATTATCTATATAATTATCCGCGTGATAAAGCAAGCAGACGACGTCGACTGTCAACATATCAAAAAGTAAACGTATCCTTTAAATTGAGCCATTTCCGATCTTTTTCGGAAAGAGTAAGTTTTGTCCCGTCGTTAAGCGCATACCCGTCGGACGAAGCCGTTCCGTCGTAAACGCCCGTTACTCCCCAATCTATTCCGATAGACGGATCGTTCCAGGCAAGACCGCCCTCGTCGCCGGGATGATAGAAGTCGGTAACTTTATAACAAAACTCGGCGGTGTCGCTGAGAACGAGAAATCCGTGCGCAAAGCCTTCCGAAATGTAGAACTGTTTCTTATTCTCTTCCGTAAGCTCCACGCCGAACCATTTGCCGAACGTTGCGCTGTCCTTTCTCAGATCTACGGCAACGTCGAACACCCGCCCTTTAATGACGCGTACGAGTTTCCCCTGCGGGTACTGCTTCTGAAAATGAAGGCCGCGAAGCACGCCCTTTACGGACATACTCTGATTGTCCTGAACGAAATTCAGGTTAAGCCCCGCCTCTTCCATATCGCGCTTATTGTACGTTTCCATAAAATAACCGCGCTCGTCGCCGTGTACGCTTGGTTCGATTATATATAGCCCCTCGATGGGAGCTTTCGTAACTTTAATCTGCCCCATAATTTATTTCCTTGAGATATCTTTCAAGCGCGTCCTGCCACGTAGGAAGCGGCTTAAATCCGTTTTCCGATAGCTTACTCTTGTCAAGCCTGGAATTGAAGGGACGTACCGCTTTGGAAAGTCCGTATTCGGCCGTCGTAACGGGTTTGACTTCCGTATTGTAACCGGCCTGTCTGAATATTTCCTTAGCGAACTCATACCAGCTTATATAGCCGCCCTCGTTGGTGACGTGGTAATAACCGTATTTATCGGTTTCCGCCATATCGACGAGCAGCCTTGCAAGATCGTAGGTGTAAGTGGGCGTGCCAACCTGATCGTTTACCACCCGCAGACTGTCGTATTTTTTACCGAGCGCGAGCATAGTCTTTATGAAGTTTTTACCCATCAGTCCGAATACCCAGGCTATGCGGACGATGAAAAATTTTTCAAGCGCCTTTTCTACGGCTTTTTCCCCTTCCAGCTTGGTCTCGCCGTATACGTTGAGCGGCTTGTAATCCTTGCAGTCGGGATCCCAGGGCTTAGTTCCGCGTCCGTCAAAAACGTAATCGGTGGAAATATATATCAGCTTACAGTCTATATTTTTGCATTCTTCGGCAATGTAAGCAGTGCCGTACGCGTTGATCGCGCGGACTTTTTTTACGTTTTCCTCTTCCTCCGCCGCGTCCACGGCCGTCCATGCGGCGCAATGTATCACGACGTCCGGTTTGACGGAATTAATAACTTTTTTTACTGCGGCGCTGTCGGTAACGTCCATTTCTTCGACGTCAACCCCGACGGCGACGTGTCCTCTGGCGGTAAGTTCGTTTATCAGGTCGCTGCCAAGCTGGCCTTTACTGCCTGTCACCAATACTTTCATTTATTTACGGTTTCCATACATTTTTTCATAATAATTTTTATATTCGCCGGAAACTATAGGCTTCCACCAATCCTCGTTATCGAGGTACCACTTTATGGTCTTCTTGATTCCGTCGGAAAAGGAAGTTTCGGGAAGCCAGCCCAGCTCCGAATGTATCTTAGTGGGATCGATAGCGTAACGCATATCGTGGCCCTTTCTGTCCTTGACGTAAGTTATGAGACTTTCCGGCTTGCCCAACTCGCGGCAAATGATCTTAACGATGTCGATATTTTTCATCTCGTTATGACCGCCGACGTTGTAAACTTCCCCTACCCTACCGCTGTGGATAATGAGGTCGATAGCCTTGCAATGATCCTCTACGTAAAGCCAATCCCTGACGTTGAGCCCCTCGCCGTAAACGGGCAAAGCCTTATCGTCCAAAGCGTTGATGATCATAAGAGGTATAAGCTTTTCGGGAAAATGATAGGGGCCGTAATTGTTAGAGCACCTGGATATCGAAACGGGTAAACCGTAAGTTCTGTAATAAGCCAAAACAAGCAGATCCGCGGAAGCTTTGGAGCTTGAATACGGACTGCTCGTATGCAGGGGTGTGGTCTCGGTAAAAAACAGATCGGGTCTGTCAAGGGGAAGATCGCCGTAAACTTCATCGGTGGATACCTGATGATAACGTTTAACGCCGAATTCCCTGCACGCGTCCATAAGCGTAGCAGTGCCCATTATGTTGGTCTGTAAGAATATACCGGGTTCTTCTATACTTCTGTCGACGTGGCTCTCGGCCGCAAAATTCACGACTATATCGGGTTTTTCTTCTCCGAACAATCCGAATACCGCGCCTCTGTCGCATATGTCCGCTTTTACAAAACGGAAACGGGGATTGTCCATTACGCTTTCAAGTGTAGAGAGATTGCCCGCGTAAGTCAGTTTATCGAGACAAATAATCCTGTAATCGGGATGAGCCTGAAGCATATGAAAAATAAAGTTGCTGCCAATAAATCCCGCTCCGCCCGTAACAATTATTGTCATTTTTTATCTCCTTAAAATAGCCCGTTAATAAATTTGCCTTTCAATACGTCTTCAAGATATTGACCGTATTCGTTCTTCAAAAGAGGTTCCGCAAGCTTTGAAAGCTGTTCCTTGTCTATCCATTTGTTGAGATAGGCTATTTCCTCTATGCAGCCCACTTTTCTGTGCTGATGAGTTTCGATAGTCTTTATGAACATACCCGCGTCCAGCAAGCTTTCCATTGTTCCCGTGTCCAGCCAGGTAAATCCCTGACCGAGAATTTCCACCTGCAACTCGGAATTTTCAAGATAGACTCTGTTGAGGTCGGTTATTTCAAGCTCGCCGCGTTCGGAAGGCTTCATTCGCTTTGCGATTTCCACTACGCTGTTGGGATAAAAATACAGTCCCGTAACGCAATAATTGCTCTTGGCGGGATGAGGTTTTTCCTCTATGGAAACCGCCCTGCCCGCACTGTCAAACTCCACTATGCCGAACCTCTCGGGCTCGTCCACGTAATATCCGAAAATCGTAGCCTGACCGTCTTCCTCCGCAGTCTTAACGGCCTTTCTCAAACGCTTGTTAAGTCCGTGTCCAGCAAAGATATTATCGCCGAGAACCATTGCCACGCAATCGTTCCCTATAAACTTTTCACCGATTATGAACGCCTGCGCGAGTCCGTCGGGCGAAGCCTGAACTTCGTATTGAAGGTTTAAGCCGAGTTCGCTTCCATTGCCGAGCAACTCTTCAAATCTCGAAGTGTCCTGCGGCGTCGATATTATGAGTATGTCGCGTATCCCCGCGTTCATCAATACCGACAACGGATAGTAAATCATAGGTTTATCGTAAACAGGCAAAAGTTGTTTGCTTGTCACTCTTGTAAGCGGGTAAAGGCGCGTTCCGCTGCCTCCTGCCAATATTATTCCTTTCATAGCTTTTTGTAAATCCCCCCGAAACGACATTACTAAAATTCGACAGTATTACCAATATTTTACATTATATCATCAGACCTGTTAAAAATCAAGTATTATTAATAACTTTAATTCGGGCAAGAATACGGAGTTTGATAATATTATGCGCAAACGCATATATAATTAGACGGCAAATTAAAAAAGAATAGCGCAACCTTTAAGGTTACGCCAACTGCCTTTTATCTAAAGCTTTTAAACCCGAGCGCGGCAGATCATAATTTTCAGCTACCGATCTCTTGTAAAAAATTTTCAAGATAAATATTGAACTCCTGCGGGACGTCCATATTCACGCAGTGTCCCGCACCTTTGAAAATTACTTTTTCGCAATTTTCATACTCCGCCCATTCGTTCACGATTTCTATTTCCATAGGTATATCGTGTTCGCCGCAACCGACAGACAACGCATATCGGCGTTGCTTTTCAGGATATCTGTTTACAAGTTTTTGCAACCCCGCCAGATACTTAAACGAACTTTTCCTGAACCGAATATTGAGATCATAAAAAGCCTTTTGCGCTTCGTCTGTATATGCGGAAATTTTTTTATTTGCTTTTGAAAACCACTTGATAGAAAATAATGCCTTTATCATCATCTTCATCTGATTTTTCGAATTGGCTTTTTGCTTATTAATATCAAAATTATTGATATCGTAACCGCCGAAACATGACAACGATAAAACTTTGTTTTCATATTTGTTGGCAAAGTCCTGTATAAATACAGCACCCAAAGAAACCCCTACAAAATGAGCGGCGGATATATCGTGTTTTTGAAAAATCAAGTCTATCCAATAAGACATTTTTTCGACGCTGTCGCCCTTCCGCGCGCGAATAGAATTGCCGTGTCCCAAAATATCAACGGCCAGTAAATTGTATTTACCGGAAAAGTAATCGAATTGTTTTTCAAACATTCTATGATCGACAAACGCGGCGTGTACAAATACGAGCCATTCCTTGCTTGCCGTTTCTTCGATATAATAAGCTATCGGCGAATTATCGAGATATAATTTTTCCATTACAGTTGCTCCTTGATATTTTTTAATAAGCGGTTGTACCATTCGACGTTGAACTTCATCAAATCCCGTCCGTAAGCCGCCGTTTGCAGTTGAAAATATAAGATATCGTTACCCTTATTTTCTGCCGAATACGCTGCACCTGCTTCACAGATTTTTTCCAAATCCGAGTGCATTTTTTTCAAATCGGCAATGTGTCCTGCAATCAGTCTTACACGGATTTCTTTTTCCGCAAAGCCCAAAAAATATATTTTAGCCAACTCCGGGTTTTTAGCCGCGCCGCTATCGACGGGACTTTCCAACCAGGCGTTAAAACTGCTCCTGCCGCTATCGGTTATACTGTAAATTTTTTTAAGCTTGCCTTTCTCCGTTATTTCGCTAAAAGTAATATGTCCGTTTTGCAATAATTTTTTAATAGCGGCCTGTATGCTTCCCGTACTGCAACTGTACATTAAATTCAGGCCTTCGTCTATGCGTTTCCTAAGCTGATAAATTGTTCGGGATCGCAACATCAATAACCCCAAAATTATGTTTTCCATATCGCTCCTTTATATTACTAATAGTAACATTTATAACCGATATTGTCAACATAAAAATAAAAAATAATCGAGTGCGCCGTTTACTGCTCACGGAAAGTTATTTTGACCTTATTTTCGCACACTCGATTCTTTAATTTCCATAAAATTTTATCTGTTATAAGGCTTTATTTTCGTTTCAACAAGCGTTTCATTATCGGACAAAGGGTTGGCATAAGAATAAGAATGACCTTGCTCTGCTACAACGCCCGTCATTATTCCCACTATTTTTTCATAAGTAGTACCGCAAGCCGTTAAACCAAACGAAAATGTCGTTAGTCAAAAAGCGCACATAAATAATACCTTTTCATACGTTACCTCCGAAGTACCAAACTTGAGTTCCCATATAGACTTCGTAATACATAACCTTATTTTTCTTTACGTTCCAAAAGAATTTACCTACGACGGCGGATTAAAGGTGACAACTAAAGCAAGAAAAATCCCCTCATAAATGAGGGGATAAGAAAAAAATTTAAAGTAGTTTAATCTGCTTGTGAGGGTGTAGCGGTTATACTGGCGAATGGATTGCCATAATAAAACAAAATTAATGTTTTTTGCGTACCCGAATAGTCACTGAAAGCTATTCCATTATCGTTAAAGACATACGAATCCGAAATATTATTTTCTGTACTATGATACATTTTAACTGTAAATGCTGTATTAGGTGTTACATTAAAAAGACGGTATAAAAGAAACGGAATACCTAGCTATTGTGACATCATCATTTGAATAGTATTCCAAAGCAGTAATCTTAAAATCAAAAATCTTTGTTCCGTTAATGTAGTAGGGGATAGTTTCGTCAATTTCGTAATTGAATTTGGGACTGCCCGTAAACAAATCGTCCGATTGCTGTAATTCGTCGATTACGCCCTGCAAGGAAGCAATTTCGGCTTCTAATTGCGAATTAACGCTTTTAAGCTCGTTGATTTTGTTCTGTAAAGCTGTTATATCGGTATTCAAGTCCGAATTGGTGCTTTTCAGCTCTTCGATTTTACTCTGCAAAGAAGTAATTTCGGTATTCAAGTCCGAATTGGTGCTTTTCAGCTCCTCGATTTTGCTTTTTAAGGCGGTAATTTCGGTATTCAAGCCCGAATTGGTACCTTTCAGTTCGCTGATCTGGCTTTTTAAAGCCGAAACTTCGGACTGTAAATCGGACAGCATTTCAAGCAATTCCGAATTATCCGAAGACGTACCGCTGTTATTATCCAGTTTGCTTTCAAGCTCCTTTATTTGCGCTTGCAAGCTATCTATTTCGCTTTGGTAATTGCTGTCTGCACAGCCCGCAAATGGAACAAGCATACAGCCCGCCAATGCGGCGCAGGCAATAACCTTTATAATTTTTTTCATAATAAAACCTCCGTGTCGGATAAATCAATATTAATATATGTATTGTAACATTAAACGTAAGATAAGTAAATACCTAAAATTAAAAAAATAAAAGAAAAAAGGAGAAATTTCAATTTATGGCAGTTAAAGAATTTAATGATAAAGTAGCTTTGACCGTCGAAGATATGAACTCGTTGCTTCAAAAAGGGCATATCGTTCAGACAATCGGCGACAGCGAAAGCACTGTTATGTCGCAAAAAGCGGTAAAAACCGCGCTTGCCGGAAAAGTCGACAACGGCACTTTTACGACCGCATAATATCGGCATACCATTCCGCACATTTTTGACGGTGCTTTATTTCGCCTTTCGTCAACTCTTCCATAGTCTACCTCTTTAATCTTTGAATAAATTACCACTTAATTAAAAGGCAAAATAATTTAAAAGAAATACGCACACCAAACAAAGTGTGCGTATACTCCCTTTATGGTGGACCAGTCGGGACTTGCACCCGAGTCTTACGAATTTCGTCAGAGCTTTCTACATACTTATTCCGCCTTTAATCTTAGCCGATAAATCCCGACGAACGGGGAATTACCGGAGCATACCCGTTAAATTACCTTTATGCGCAGGGTATCGTGCTTAAAGGTTTACCGTCTGATTAACGCCGCAGTCTTTCCGACGGTGAAAAAGGTGCGACGGACCGCATTAAGTTAAGCGGCGCAAGCCAAGCCTGCCGTTCTGAACGAAGGGAAAGCTACGACTTTCGAATCTTTTGATTCTGCATTTAAATTTAAGTTTCCGTTTTTACAAAGCCGAGCCTTTGGTATGCTTTTCTCTTTCTCTATCCGCAATCGAATCTAAAACTAGCCCGAATTAAAGATATGTCAATAAAATTATAACCCTTGACGGACTAAAAAATCAAGCGTTTAAATAATTTTCTATTGACAAATTTTTGAAAATGAATTAAAGTTTAACTATGATTTACACGGTTACGTTTAATCCGTCCTTGGATTATTACGTTCAAGTAAATAACATCAAGAGCGGAATAGTTAACCGCACCGCCTCGGAAAGGTTTTCGGTAGGCGGCAAGGGAATTAACGTCTCCCTCGCCTTGAAGGAACTTGACGAACAGACTTTGGCGCTCGGTTTCGTCGCAGGCTTTACGGGTGATTATATCCGCGAGAAGGTTGCAGAACTAGGTCTTGAACACTTCTTTATAGAAGTCAAGGGCAAAAGCCGCATAAACGTTAAAATAAAATCCAATAACGAGACGGATATAAACGGCATAGGCGCGGACGTAACGCAAAGCGACGTCAACAAGCTTATCCGCAAGCTCAAAACTTTACTTAAAGCGGGCGATTGGCTGATAGTTTCGGGAAGCGTCCCCTCCTCTTTGGACGACACCGCTTATGCGGAGCTTTTTAAAAAACTAAAAGCTATCGAGGGTGTTAATATTGTCGTAGACGCATGCGGCAAGCTTCTTACTAACACTTTAAAATACCGCCCTTTTCTGATTAAACCCAACATCTATGAAATGTGCGAAATATTCGGATTGAACGCCATTCCCGACATAGAGGGAATTTACGCTTGCGCCAGAGCTCTTCAAAACCAGGGCGCGCGCAACGTAATAGTTTCTATGGGATCGTCCGGCGCGGCAATGGTTACCGAAACAAAGCAGGCCCTGTACGTGCGCGCGGCGAAGGGACAACTGGTAAATTCCGTAGGCGCGGGCGACAGTATGATCGCGGGATTTATCCACGAATATATCAACTCCGGCAACTACTTTTCCGCGCTCAATTTCGCAACTGCGGCCGGCAGTGCGTGCGCGTTTACAAAGAACCTTGCAAACAGAGCGCAAATCGAATACGTCGAATCTCTAATGCTATAAACGGATTTCATATGAAATCCGTTTTTTTGACTTCGGAAACGGTTTAATCAATTCAAATTATTGCAAATTAAGTTAATTTCCGTTATAATTATTATATGCTGGAAATTTATTTGACGCAAAACTCATATATTCGCAAAAAGATCGAGATATTGTCGGCAAATTACGCAAAAAATTTTCAGATAGCCACGACGCCGTCGGGCAAGCCTTATATAGTAGGCAATCCGTTCTATTTTTCGGTTACCCACAGCTTTGACCGTGCGATGATCGCCCTATGCGACGCGCCTGTAGGGATAGATCTTGAATTTATAAACGATAGCAGACGATATTATCACGTACTCTCCCGCTTTACAGACAGGGAAAAACTTTGGATAAACGGCGATAGCGAAAGGTTTTTTATGAACTGGACAGCCAAAGAAGCTTATATTAAGATGCTTGGCGGCACGCTTGCAAGCTGGCTTAAAAGACTTGAATTTGCAAACGGAGTACTTTATTTTGACAGAGAAAAGACAAATTGCGCGTTAGCGCACAAAAAAACGAATAATAACGGCATTTGCTGTATATGCGCATATGACAGATCGTACCAACGATTGGCTCAAAAAGCGGAAATAAAATTAATAGATTAAAGAGAGCGACATAAAAATGATTTGCTTTGTAATTGCAATGGAAAAAGAGGCTCGTCCCGTAATAGAAGCTATGGCGAAGAAAACCGAAAAAACAGTTTACGGAAAGACAGTCGTTACGGGCGAACTTTTCGGTAAAAATGTAAGCGTGATAATATGCGGGGTAGGTAAAGTAAACGCCGCCAGTAGCGCGCAATACGCGATAGACGTTCTCCGCGCCGATAAAATTATTAATTTGGGAGTTGCAGGCGCGCTAAACGGCGATATGAACGTCGGCGGAGTTTACTCGATAACTCACGCTGTACAATACGATTTCGATTTAACGCAGATAAACGGCACTGAAATAGGCACTTTGGACGAGTTTGAAGAAAACTGGCTTTCCCTTTCGATAAACTCCTCCTTTCCGCGCAAGAGGCTTGCCACAGGCGACAGATTTAACGACAGCAAAGAAGATTACAAGCTGCTTACAGACGTTCTCCGCGCCGACATACGCGATATGGAGGGCGGCGCGATTGCACAGGTATGCGCACACTCAAACACGGAATTTTACTCATATAAAATCATCTCCGACATTGCGGGCAGCGGAAGCACGCCTGAACAATACTTTCAAAATCTTGACAAGTGCTTTTTATCTTTAAAGGATAATCTTGCAAAAATTTTCAACGAGGTACAATAATATTATGGAAAGGATACCTTCGTTTTCCAAAAATCACGACGAATTGTCTACGGGGCTTCACCTTTGCGGAATTTCTCACGACGTAACTACCTGGGACTTGCGGTTTAAACGGCCGAACGGCGGCGACTATCTGGCCGTTCCCGCAATACACACAATAGAACACCTTATAGCGACCGTTCTGCGCAATTCCGAAAAAAAGGACTGCGTTATATATTTTGGCCCTATGGGTTGCAGAACGGGATTTTATTTGCTTACGGTCGACCTCGATTATGAAGAAGTAAAAAAACTGCTTTCTGATTGTTTTTCGCTCGCGCTCACTTTCGACTCCGTTCCGGGAAACAAGCGCGAGGAATGCGGCAATTACCTTGAACACGATCTGGACGGCGCAAAAAGAGAATGCGCCCAATATTTAAATCTCTTAAAAAACTTATGAAACCTTTAAACGGCGGCTGGGACGAACTTCTCGCGCCCCTTTTCTCGGACGAAAGATACCTTAAAATACGCGAATTTCTCAAATACGAGTATTCACACCATATTATATATCCCGATATGTACGACCTGTACAACTGTTTCAGGTATACGCCTCTCGACAGTATCAAGGCGGTTATACTCGGACAGGATCCCTATCACAATGAGGGACAGGCTCACGGACTGTGTTTTTCGGTAAAAAAGGGAGTTAAACTTCCTCCCTCGCTCGTGAATATATATAAAGAGATAAAGGACGATTTGGGCATTACCGAGCCGAACTGCGGCGATCTTTCCAAATGGGCCAAGGACGGAGTACTTTTATTAAACACTACTCTGACCGTACGCGAACACAGCGCAAACTCACATTCGGGCTGCGGCTGGGCGTGGTTTACCGACAGCGTAATAAAACTGATTTCCGAACACACAGAAAACGTGGTGTTCATTCTATGGGGCGGGAATGCGCGGAGTAAAGCTCCGCTCATAGACAGGAACAAACATTTGATTCTTCAATCCGCGCACCCCTCTCCGCTTTCGGCGTTCAACGGATTTTTCGGTTCGAAACCTTTTTCGAAAACCAACGAATATCTTATATCTCACGGTAAATCCCCTGTAAACTGGGATTTAAAGGACTGAATTTATGAAATATGTAATTGTTTTGGGGGACGGAATGGCGGGTGAAAAACTCGACGTCCTCGGGGGCAAAACCTGCCTCGAATATGCCGATACTCCCAATTTAGACAAACTTGCGCCAATTTCCGAAGCGGGGCTCTGCAAGACAGTTCCGCAAGGATACAAACCGGGTTCCGACGTTGCCAATATGTCAGTACTCGGATTCAATCCAAGCGTTTATTATACCGGGCGTTCCCCGCTCGAAGCAGTTTCGCTCGGGATAAAGCTCTCCTCCACGGACGTGACATTGCGCTGTAACCTTGTCACCCTTTCCGATTGCGAAAATTATGAAGATAAGATTATGCTCGACTATTCCGCGGGAGAAATTACCACGGAGGAAGCAAACGAGCTTATAAGCTTTTTGAAAGAAAAGTTCGATAACGACGAACTCACATTATATCCCGGAATGCAATACAGACATTGCCTTGTACTCAAAAACGGCGCAACGGGCGCAAAACTTACGCCTCCTCACGACATATCGGATAAATGCGTAAAGGACAGTCTCCCTCAAGGTGTAAATGCGGAAACGTATCTGAATATGATGAAAGAAAGCTACGAGCTTTTAAAAGATCATCCCGTTAACGTCAAGCGGATTAAAGAAGGCAAGAAACCTGCAAACAGCATTTGGCTGTGGGGCGAGGGCACAAAACCCGCGCTGGAAGATTTTGAAAAACTTAGGGGGCTCAAAGGCGGGGTTATCTCTGCAGTTGATCTCGTTAAGGGCATAGGCATACTTGCAGGACTTAAACTTATCGACGTAGAAGGTATAACCGGCAATTTCGACACTAACTTCGAAGGTAAGGCAAACGCCGCCGCAGACGAACTTATTAACGGACTGGACTTTGTATATATTCATATGGAAGCCCCCGACGAATGCGGACATCACGGCGACTATAAAAATAAAATCAGATCCATAGAACTGATCGACAAAATAGTTATAGGCACGCTTATAAAAAGGTTTAAGGAAGCGGGCCAAGACTTTGCAATGCTAATCTGCCCCGATCATCCCACCCCCTGCGCATTGAAGACGCACACCTCAAACCCCATACCGTATCTTTTATACTCGTCGTTGAAGAATATGGGCAACGGCGCCGAAAGGTATACCGAAGATCAGGCGACAAAGACTGGCGTCTATATTTCAGAAGGATACAAACTTATTGAAAAATTACTTGAAATAAAATAAACGAACAGCTTACGGTATTTGCCGTAAGCTGTTTTATTTTAATATGAAATTACCTTGAAATCTATAATTCGAAAAACTTCCAGGGTGAATCTTCCTTGGGCGGTTCTATTATGAATTTCATACTTTCACCCGTAGTAGGATGAGTGAACTTCAACGAGTACGCCCATAAAGCCAGTTTACCCTTTACCGCTTTATCTCCGCCGTAACGCATATCGCCGTATACGGGACAGTTTATGGCGGCAGTCTGAACTCTTATCTGATGCGTCCTGCCGGTGTGCAACTTAATATCGGCAAGCGCAAGCCCGTTCTTTTCTTCCTTTACACTGTAATCGAGCGACGCGAATTTTGCGCCTTCTTCTGTCTGAGTACAAACGTATACCGTATTGTTTACGCTGTTTTTTCTAAGATAGTTTTCAAGCGTCCCCGCTTTTTTAAAGGGTGATCCTACCAACACGGCGTAATATTTCTTTTCAAACCCGCCCGACTTCATCTGCTCCGTCAGCCTTGCCGCCGCTTTGGAAGTCTTTGCGTAGACCATTACTCCGCCCGTTGGTCTGTCAAGCCTGTGTACAAGGCCCAAAAACACGTTTCCCGGCTTATTGTAAGCAGTCTTAATATAATCTTTAACGACATCGAAGAGATTGCTATCTCCGCTCTCGTCAGGGCAGCAAGCTATCATCTGCGGCTTTAAAACAACTATAACGTGGTTATCTTCGTATAAAATTATAAGTTCGTCAGTCTTCATATCCGTCTCCCGTAAATAATCCGCTCGCGCCGCAGGGCAAAGGTATTCCCTCTTCCGTAGCTATTCCGACTTCGTAGGCGTCCGTCTTTCCCTTGAAGCGACCGAGCGCCAAAGTCAATATATTTTTGAGTACCGCAGGCTGAAGTCCCGTAGTATAACTGTTTATCAAAAAGAACAACGGTTTATCCGACAAAAGCTGTGCGCAAAGACAGACAAATCCGAACAAATCCCTCTCTATTTTCCACATTTCACCGCCGGGACCGCGCCCGTAACTGGGAGGATCCATAATAATTCCGTCGTATTTATTTCCTCTGCGGATTTCCCTTTGAACGAACTTCATACAGTCGTCAACTATATAGCGGATACCTTCATTCAGTCCGGAAAGCTTTGCATTCTCTCCCGCGCGTTCGACCATTCCCTTAGCGGCATCCACGTGCGTAACCTTAGCGCCCGCCTTAGCGCAGGCAACCGAGGCCGCGCCCGTGTAAGCGAAAAGATTTAAAATCTTTATCTCACGGTTTTTATCCTCGGCGCGGGCGCGTGAAATGAGGCTTCTCATTTCATCCCAATTCACTGCCTGTTCGGGAAACAATCCCGTATGCTTAAAGCCCATAGGCTTTACTTTAAAGGTGAGATCTTTATAATTTACGGTCCACTCGGCAGGAAAAGGCTTGCGTTTTTCCCAGGCTCCGCCGCCCTTTTCACTGCGATGATAAACAGCGTTTATTCCGGGAAAAGAATAGAGCTCCTTCCCCGTCCAGATCACCTGCGGATCCGGCCTGAGCAACAATACTCCCTTCCAGTCTTCGAGTTTCATTCCGTCCGAAGTGGCCAATATTCTGTAATCCTTCCATTGATCCGCAGTTTTCATAATATTCATTATATCAACAGCATTGTAATTTGTAAAGTAATTAATTATCTCTAAACAGCATAAAAGCGGAGGCTTGTGCCTCCGCTTTTTGTTTTGCCGTGATATTGTAATTATTAAGCGGTTTGGTTGGGGATATAGTAATGGTCCTTGATATCCGTTACTCTGCGGATTATGGA
>CAJUOY010000018.1 GCA_910588645.1 uncultured Christensenellaceae bacterium | reverse complement strand
AAAGTATAACTCTTAATAATTTAGTTTTTTAATTCCCTATGGGAAGTGCGCTTTTGTCGTGGCTATATTTTATTATCAATAATATGTGACTACCGCTTGTTCGGGCGGATCGGCCTTTTCTATCTTTTCCGCTATTAGTACGGGCCCCTCGCCGCGGTATACCGCGCTGTATTCAAGAGCAATTTTCGCGGTAACCGTAAGCCAGTCCCGTGTCTTTACTCCCGTAATCAGTCCGTTGGTCTTTACCGCAAAGCCGTCGTATGCGATGTCGGCCTCACAGCAGGTCATAATATGTCGCCCCAAAACTATCCAGTTTTTGGGGACTTTACCCGAAACGGCCGCCATTCCCTTAAACCTGACCGTCTTGCCGACATACTCGTCCGTCTTTTCCGCAAGATCGCGGTAGAACCAGGCAAAATCCCTATCTTCTACCTCTATCACGGGAGCGTTGACGTCAAACGGCATGGGATCTTCTATTTCGTCAAACTCGGTCTTGCCGCCGATATACTCGTATATTATGTCGGGACGGCGGGAAATACCCCGTACCACCTTATGGAAGTCAATCTTATCATATTCGCCCTTGAAGCGGTTAAAGACGACCAACTGCGTCATTTGCACTTTATCGAAAACCAACTGGCGCATATTCTGATTGTAATTAAGGAAGGTCGCCGCGTCGAAGAAAGTCATAATCTGATTTATAACCCAGCTTTCCGGCATTGCGTCGAAAAATTGCTGCAACAGCCATGTTCCGTTGTACTCTACGACTACCCTCTGCACCTTGTATTTTTCCGTGAGCCTTTCGAGATTTTCGCAGGTCAGCTCCGAAACGTCTTCAAGCGTAACTTTGGTTACAGCGCGCACGGCAAACTTTTCCGGATTGTATTCCTCTTCCCCCTCCTCGCAAACGAGCAAAAGGGTACGCTCACCCGAATTCATCCGCGGATCTTCGAGAGTTTCCTGTATAAATTTGGTCTTGCCCGATTCGAGAAAGCCGAGAAAGAGGTATACGCCTACTTCGGATACTTCTTGCATACTTTATACTCCGAACAATTCGGCAAGCTTTTCCTCGTCGATCTTTGAGCCGATTACGCACAGTCTGCCCGCATATGCCGCCGAGCCCTCGCGCACGTCGACTTCTCCAGGGATATAATCGAAGTGCAACCAATTACCCGAAACCGAGGGAACAATTCCCTTTGCGCGAAGCACAATACCGAATCTGGACTGGTCGTCCAGTTTGGAAAGGGCCGTTTTGAGTTCGCTATCGGAAAACTTTTTAGCCGTCTCCACGCCCCAGCTTGTAAATACCTCGTCCGCGTGATGATGTGCGTGATCGTGGTGATGTTCGTGATGTCCGTGACAGCAGCCCTCGCCATGCTCGTGCCCGTGATGATGACATTCGTGTTCGTCCTCATGGTCGTGGTGGCCGTGGCAACAGCCCTCGCCATGCTCGTGTCCGTGATGATGGCATTCGTGTTCGTCCTCGTGGTCGTGGTGGCCGTGACAGCAACCCTTGCCATGATCGTGCCCGTGATGTCCGTGGCAACAGCGATGCTCGTTTTCCATTTCGTCAAGCTCGGCCGCAAGCGTCCTGGAATTTTCCATTGCCGCAAGCAACTCCTTACCGTCGAGTTCCGCAATGGGCGTCGTAACAATAGTGGCGTGCCCGTTGCGCGCCCTGACAAGCTCGATAGCGGCGGCAAGTTTCTCTTCGCTTGCAACGTCCGTATGGCTGAATATAACGCAAGCCGCTGTTTCTATCTGATCGTTGAAAAACTCACCGAAGTTTCTCATATACATTCTGCACTTCAACGCGTCTACTACCGCCGTGTAAGTATTGATCTTACAATCTTTGAGATTTGCACTCTCTACGGCGCGCATTACGTCGGAAAGCTTGCCCACGCCCGACGGCTCTATCAAAATCCTGTCGGGGTTGTACTCGCTTTGAACTTTTTCAAGTGCCTTTGCAAAATCGCCCACGAGGGAACAACAGATACATCCCGAATTGAGTTCGTTGATCCTGATCCCCGCGTCCTGCAAAAATCCGCCGTCTATGCCTATTTCACCGAATTCGTTCTCGATAAGAACGAGCTTTTCACCCGCGTATGCCTCTTTGATTAGTTTTTTTATGAGCGTAGTTTTTCCCGCGCCCAAAAATCCCGAAAAAATATCTATCTTTGTCATAACGTCTCCTATATAAATATTTTTTAATAATTTAACTTTCTGAACGAGCCGTCCACTTTATGTAAGATGATCCTGGCTCCCTGACTTATAGCCAGCTGCCTGCAATACGCAAGCGCTTCCGCCTGTGTTGCGAACAGTTTTATAGCCTTTGCCCCACCCGCAAGTTTGATCTGCCACTTACCGTCCTCCTTGCGTTTGGAAACGTGATAAACTTTGCCCTCCTGCGGCTTGGTCTGAACGGCTGGTTTATCATTGCTCCGCTCTGCCCGTTCTGAAATTTCCTCACGGTCGGGCTCGATAGCGGGTTCCGCCTGCCGTTCGACGTAGGCAGGAGTTTTTCTCTCCTCCGGCTTTTTCTCGTATTCCATAACCTGTTTTGGCTCTGCGGGAGATTGACAGGCAGGACTTTCCACCGTCTTAGCGGAGCTTTGCTCGGCTTTTTTCTTTTTGTTTTTCTTTATTCTTATACGGGCGCAGACAATTATTATAATTATCAGCAACACCGCTGCGGCAACCGCCGCCGCTATTATTATCCATTGCTCCTTACTTAAATCGGCAAGAGCGAAAAGTAAATTCATCCTTCCCCTCCTCATTTCTTAATATTGTATATCAAGCCGATGATAATTGCAAGTAAATAACACCCGTTGCAGTGAGCAACGGGTGTTTAAAGCGTGAAATTAATATTTGGTTATTTTGACCGATTTTATTATTATGGGAGTCTTGGGAGACTTGAAAGTCTGTTCAATACCCCTGTCGACTTCCGACTTATCGGTAAACGCGTCGCTGTTGTCAACGTGTACGACAGTCTCGTTGTAGAAGTCGCTCTTAGTGCCGCCGTGTTCGTCCCTGATGTAGTCGTTGATGTCCTCGATCAGATTTTCAAACTCGTCGATGCTCGCAAGCTTTGCAAATACCGAATAGGTTGCGCGGGTATAGCTGGAACTTGTGCCCGTCTGAACCGCAAACAAAGAAGTCGTACAGTTAGACTTGTAATCCGCCATGATCGTCTGATCTTTTGTAGGCGTTACGTAAACCTTCTGAACGGAAGACTTTTCGTAATAATAAGTTTTAAGGCAACCGAACTCCGAAGAAAGGGGATCGTTTTCAAACTCCTGGTGAATGTTGTTATAGAACTCACCCATAAGCGTGGGAACGTATTCGTCGGTGTCTTCGATCTTTTCCGTTTCGGGATTATACGCCGCAAACTTAAATACCGTTTTGGAAAGCACGCCGTCCGCATAGAGCTGAACGTAAGCGTCTTCCTTGGAAAAATCCGCGAAGTATTCCGCCATCTGATTGGCGTTTTCGCTCTTTTCCGAGTACTGTTCCTTATCGTAGGTATACATTCCGCCGAACCAATCGCTCGTATCGTAATTGTGAATCACGGTATTGTCATAATACCCTTCGTCCGAAAGCTCGATAAAGTGTCTTACGGTGTGGGGGCGAAGATTGCGGTACAACGTATATTTTACGGAATAAGTTTCGCCGTTGAACTCATACGTAATTTCCGCTTCGGGATGAGCGGTCTCAATAGTGCAGGCTCCGAGCGACGCCGCCGAAGCGGTTATCATTACGGCGGAAGCCGCACACAATAAAATTTTTCCTAATTTAACGTTTTTCATAACTATACTATCTCATTTTACTTTCAAAATGAAGTTTCGTCAAGCAATTTGCTTATAGATAAAATAAATAATTATTTTATAGAGCAAAAACTTATCCGTTAAACGAATAAAACGCCGCCGAAAATCGGCGGCGTTTTCAAATCCGAATTATTCCAAAACTGCGGTTGCGCCTGCCGCTTTGAGGTCGGCAAGGATCTTTTCAGCTTCTTCCTTAGCAACATTCTCTTTAAGAACGCCGCCCTTTTCAACAGCTGCCTTAGCTTCAACGAGGCCGAGACCGGTGAAAGCGCGTACCGCTTTGATAACGTCGATCTTCTTAGCGCCTGCGTCTTTAAGAACTACGTTGAACTCGGTCTTCTCTTCAGCTGCCGCTGCGGGAGCTGCGCCTGCTGCGGGAGCCGCTGCAACTGCTACGGGAGCTGCCGCGCTTACGCCGAATTCCTCTTCAAGAGCCTTTACAAGTTCATTAAGTTCCAAAACAGTCATAGTTTTGATTTCTTCGATAAATTTCTTAACGTCTGCCATTTTTATTAATCTCCTAATTTTTTATGATAATAATAATTTTTTTGCGTTTTTACAGGGAACGCCGCCCCTTTTCTTTGATTATTGTTTGCTTTCCGCAATACCGTGAAGTACGCGTACGATACCTGCGACGAGGTTGTTGAGCACGCCTGCGAAATTGGACAGGGGAGCCTGCATAGAACCAAGCATCTTGGCAACAAGTTCTTCCCTCGAAGGCATAGAAGCAAGCGCTTTAACGCCGTTCTTATCGACGTAAGCGTTGTCTACAAATGCGCTCTTTACTACAACCTTGCTGTCATATTCCTTAGCCGCCGCAACCATAACTTTGGCCGCGCCCGTTTCGTCCGAACCGAATGCAACCGCCGTAGGGCCGTTGAGGTCGTTGTCGAAATCAGTATGTCCCAGATCGTTCAGTGCCTTTCTTACAAGAGTATTCTTGTAAACCTTGTATTCGCAGCCCGCCTGTTTGCACTTGTTGCGGAGAGCGGAAACTTCGGCAACGGTCAGTTTGTTGTAGTCTACAAGAACGATAGACTTGGACGCCTTGATTTTTTCCGTAATTTCCTGAACTACTACCTTTTTAGCTTCAAAATTAGCTGACAAATCTTTACCTCCTTAAAGAATTAAGAATTCCCTGCACCCGAAACGGCGCAGGGAATCGAAAATAATAATTATCCGATTGGTTTATCCTGTCACCTGAGCGAGAAATTAAGCCTTTGGCGCTCGCCGTCTTGGGTAGCAAAAATATTTACTTTGTTAGTTTAGCATTTAAACCTTTTATTGTCAAACGATTTTATGCCGTTTTTCAGCCTTTGTTGTAAGTTACTCTTACGCCGGGGCCCATAGTAGCGGACAAGGTCACGCTCTTTATATACTGGCCCTTAGCAGCGGCGGGCTTAGCCTTTACAACCGCGTCCATAAGAGCGTTGAAGTTTTCGGTAAGTTTTTCCGCGCCGAAAGACTTCTTGCCGATGGGAACGTGAATGATAGCCGTCTTGTCGAGACGATACTCGACTTTACCTGCCTTAACTTCCTTAACGGCCTTGGCAACGTCCATAGTAACCGTTCCGGATTTGGGGTTGGGCATCAAGCCCTTGGGGCCGAGGATACGACCTATTCTACCTACCATACCCATCATATCGGGGGTGGTGATCATTACGTCGAAATCAAACCAGTTCTGCGTCTGAATGCGCTGAATCATTTCTTCCGCGCCTACGTAATCAGCTCCGGCAGCCGTTGCCGCGTCGGCCTTATCACCCTTTGCGACTACGAGAACTTTCTTGGTTTTACCCGTTCCGTTGGGAAGTACCAGAACGCCGCGGACCTGCTGGTCTGCCTGGCGGGGATCTACGCCCAAACGTACGTGAAGTTCGATTGTTTCGTCAAATTTTGCCTTAGCGGTTTCGAGAACGATCTTGGTTGCTTCCGTAAGATCGTAAGACTTGGAGCGATCGTAAGCTTTAAGACTTTCCGCATATTTCTTTGCAAGTTTCATCTTCCGTCCCTCCTTACTCTTCCACCGTTACGCCCATAGAGCGCGCGGTGCCTTTTACCATACTCTTAGCAGCCTCTATATCGGTGCAGTTGAGATCGGGCATTTTGGTCTTTGCAATTTCCTCAACCTGAGCTTTGGTAAGCTTGCCTACCTTATCCCTGTTGGGACGTGCGCTCGCGGTTTCCAATCCCAACGCCTTTTTGATAAGCACGGGAGTGGGGGGCGTCTTGAGGATGAAAGTAAAACTTCTGTCCTGATAGATCGTGACGACGCAAGGAATGATAAGTCCTGCCTGCGCCGACGTCTTTGCATTGAACTCCTTGGTAAATCCGGGAATGTTGATTCCGTGGGGGCCCAGCGTAGAGCCTACGGGAGGAGCCGGGGTTGCCTTACCTGCGGGGAGCTGCAATTTAACTACTGCTGTAATTTTCTTTGCCATTTTTATATCTCCTGAGTGGTTTAACGAACGCGCCATTGAAAAGATTTAACGCGCTCTCCCAAAACGTTTCGGAAAAACTCCGAAAACGTTGATAGCCTTATTATTCTTCTATTTTGCGGATTTGAATATACTCGACCTCGACGTCGGTATTTCTTCCGAACATCTGAATGTTGATTTTCGCCTTCTGCGCGGCGTCGTTCAATTCCGTGATAATTCCTTCGAAGCCTTCCAGAGGGCCCGCGTCCACGCCGACCTTGTCGCCTACCTTGAAGTCCGCGTCGACAACGACTTCTTCAAGACGCATTTTACGGATTTCCGCTTCCTTCATGGGAATAGGTCTGCCCTGAGGGCCGACGAAACCCGTAACGCCGCGGGTATTGGTTACCCAGTACCACAGCTGATTGGAATATATCATTTTAATAAATACGTAGCACGGCAAAAGTTTGCGTTCGACGATCTTACGCTTGCCGTTCTTTTCCTCGATAGTCTGTTCCATGGGAATTTTGACGTCGAAGATCATATTTTGCAGATTATTATTTTCAATGAGCCTGAACAAGCTGTCCCTGACCATCGATTCGTAGCCCGAATACGTATGGAGGATATACCAGCAGGGGTTCTCCGGATCCGCTACCATCGTTGCCATAACTTACGCCCCGCCGTTTATATTAGTAATGACTTTGAGAAGTTCCTGCAAACCGAAATTTATTGCAGTAACGACTACGAGAAATACGACGACCACGACCAAAACGACGCAGGTGCTTCTTACCACTTTGGGGAACGAAGGCCACGTTACGCGTTTAAGCTCGGAAAAAGTCTCTTTGAGCTTTCTGCCCATCCTGACGAAAATATTCGGCTTTTTCTCTTCTTTATTTACTTGCTTTGCCATAGCTAACTCCTGTTATACGCCGATAAGGCGCCGTAAATTACTTGCTCTCTTTATGCTCCGTATGCTTTTTGCAGAAAGGGCAGTACTTGGAAATAGTCAACCTGTCGGGATCGTTGCGCTTATTCTTGTAGCTATCGTAATTACGATGCTTGCACTCGGTACATTCAAAGGTTATCTTAGTCCTAACTTGTGCTTTCATTTTAGAAAACTCCGTACAAAAAAATTACACCCCCATTCGAGTGCTAATTGAGTTTAACACAACTGAAAAGGGCTTGTCAACAAAAAACCGTGTTTTTTAATTAAAAATTTGAGTTAACGGCATTTGTTTTACAAAAAGGCCGCGTTCTGAACGCGGCCGTATCGATTGTTTAATTAAGCTTATCCGTACTGAAAACATATTGATCCCTGTCCTCGGGGAAGATAGGGCCGCTTATCACGGGAAGATTGAGCGGGGCAATATACGCGCTTGCGGTCAAGTTGGTAACGGCAGCGCGAAGATAAGGATAAAGCACCTTTGTAGCCTCGATCACAAATCTTCTTTCCTCGGCGTCGCCCCTGACCTCCTCGGCCTCGAACACTCCCACCAAAGTCACGTTTATATCGAAGGGCTTAGGCTCGGCCTCCGTGCTTTCGATCTTTACGGACATAGCGATAAAACTGAGGTTTTCGTGACCGCTTATCTTCCTAACCTGACGGGAAAACTGGGGTTTGATATCCAATTTTGTTTCCGCCGCGATTTTTACCCTGTTAATTTTGAAGGAAAGTTCTTCAGCAGTTATTCCTTTTAATTCCATTTTCATAATTTGCTCCTTTACTACGCCGCACAGCGCGCCGATGTTCTTATTATACATTATTTATAATTAGTTGTCAATTTTTTCCTGTTTTTAATTGATAATTTGTAAATAAATCTTTATAATTAAAGAAACTTGCGAAATTACCGGACGTTTCTTGCAAATAGAAATTCGCGAGGAGGATTTTTATGAGCAAAAAAACGATATACTTCGACAGCTATTGCGGATATATGATTTCCGCCGTTACGGAAAACGGGAAGGTCGCGGAATTCGACTTTGAAAAAAAGCTGAACGCCTGCGCGGTTGGAAACGTCTATAAAGGAGTCGTGGAAAGCGTTCATCGCGGAATGCAGGCGGCTTTCGTAAATTGCGGTTTGGGCAAAAACTGCTTTCTGCCGCTTGTCCCCGAGTGCCAGCACGAAGAGGATAAAATCGAGAGCGGAGAAACTCCTATACCGGAACTCAAAGCGGGCGACGAAATACTCGTGCAGGTAGTCAAACTCCCTGTAGACAAAAAAGGCGCAAAAATTACCGTCAATCCCGTATTTATAGGCAAGTGCCTCATCTATATGCCCGAAACCCCCTTTGTCGGCGTTTCGCGTAAGATCACGGACGAGGAACTAAGAAACAACCTTGCCTACTCGGCAAAAAGATTGAAAGGCGAAAACGACGGAATTATTTTCAGAACGGCCGCTCCCTACGCCAACCGTTCGCTGTTAAAGAACGAATACGCCTATCTCAAAAACATTTACGCGGAAGTTAAGGAAGCTTTCAAATCGGCAAACGTCGGACAGCTTTTGTATACCGACGAAGCTATGCCGATGAGAGTGCTGCGCGACACCCTTTCCAAAGACATAGATAAAATTTACGTGGGCACGCAAAAACTGAAAGAACATATCGAAGGGCTCGTCAACCTGTACCCTTCCCAGTCGAGAAGGCCTGTAATTTTACACGATACCGGAAGAGATATGTTTGAAGATTTGGGAATTTCCGAACAGATACTCTCCATAGTATCGCCACGCGTGGAGTTGGATAACGGCGCATACCTTATTATCGAAAAGACGGAAGCTTTGACAGTTATCGACGTCAATACGGGGAAATTTACGGGTGATTATAGTTTGGAGCAGACCGTTTACCACACCAACATACTTGCCGCAAGGGAAATAGCGCGGCAGGTAAAACTCCGCAACATAGGCGGAATAGTCGTTGTAGATTTCATAGATATGCAGAATAGCTCCCACAATACCGCCCTTGTCGAAGAGCTTGAAAAAGCGCTTAAAACAGACAAGGCGAAATGCGCCGTATCGCCGATGTCACGCTTCGGGCTTGTGGAGTTTACGAGAAAGAGAATAGGCGCGTCATCATCCAGTCTTATGATAAAACCTTGCAGATACTGCGGGGAAAGCGGATACGTAAAATCGCCGGAAATGATAATTTTGGGAATACGCGCAAAACTTTTGAATCTTATATCCGGCGGAGCAAAGCGCATAAAAATGGATATGAACGCAGAAATACTTGCAAAGCTTTCCGAGTGGCGCGAACTCATAGGACATCTAAACGAAAGGGGCGCGGAAATTTACGCAGTACCCCACAGAACTTACCACGAAGAGACCGTACACTTTATAGCGGACGAATTCGAAACTCCACCGGAAGCAATTAAATTGGTATGAAAACCGCCCGCGGCTTAAAAGCGCGGGCGGAAATTATTTGTCAGTAAATTAAAGATAAGTTTTGAGAGTGCGTTCAAAGCCCTCTTCCAGTTTTATGAGTTCGCACAAAAGACTCTTAATTTCGTCGTCGAGGATATTCTTGCTGTCCGTGAGAGACGTTTTTAACGAGGTAAGTCCCGTAACCGTGCCTCTTATCATCATCTGCGCGATGTTCTGAGGGGAATTGTCGCTGGCCGTACCCATCTTGATAGCCGACCACATCATAGCCTTTTTGACGGGATTGGGTTCTTTGAGTTCCACGTCAAGTTTATGCGCAAGCGAAGCCGCCTCGCTGCATATACGCTCGTACTCCTCGTGCTCACGGAGTATTTCCTCCTTGATATGAACGTCGTCGATTTCGGGCAATATATCGGAAATGGACGTTATTGCAAGCTGAGCGTTGCGGTAAATTTCGGCAAGGACTTCGCTGTCCTTTTTTAATTCTTCCATAAATGATCTCCTTATTTACAGTGTGCGCCGAGCCGAAAATTTTATACACCCGACCGTTTTTGCTTGACTTGCCGCGTTTTATATGATAAATTTAGTTACGAGCCGCTCGGACGGGGCTTTTTAAGCGCGCTTAAAGCGACGCCCTCAATGTTCGGCGAGACTGGTTAGAGGAGGTATTTTTTACAATGTACGCAATATTTGAAAACGGCGGAAAGCAGTACAAGGCTTGCGTGGGCGATCTTGTCAAGGTCGAGAAAGTGGACAAAGGCTTGGGCGAGACGGTGGAATTCCCCGTTATTATGACGGCCGACGAAAAGGGCGTTATGGTATGCGGCGAGGTTGAGGGCGTTAAGGTCACGGCCGAAGTCGTAGAACAGGGAAAAGAAAAGAAGATCATCGTCTTCAAGTACAAGGCAAAGAAAAACGAAAGGAAAAAGCAGGGACACAGACAGCCCTACACTCTCGTTAAGATTACGGCGATAGGCGCGGCGGCAGCAAAGAAGACCGCGGCTAAAAAGACCGCCGCAAAGAAAGCCGAAGCGGAAACCGAAGCTAAGGCCGAATAATCAAGGAGGAAATACGTTATGTTGTTTATAAGTTTATTCGCTCATAAAAAAGGAACGGGTTCTTCGCACAACGGCAGAGACAGCAATCCCAAAATGCTCGGCGTAAAGCGCGCGGACGGTCAGTTCGTGCTTGCGGGAAATATTCTCGTAAGACAGCGCGGCACCAAATTCAAGCCCGGCAACAACGTCGGTATCGGCAAGGACGATACTCTGTTTGCGCTGATTGACGGCACCGTTAAATTCGAAAGAGTCGGCAGGGACGGAAAACAGGTTTCCATTTACCCCGCGGCAGAATAAAAAACACAATGAGGGCTGTTAAGGCCCTCATTTATATTTATTATGATTAAGATTACACCGTTAACCGATACGAACGTATCGCATTTCAATAAAATGTTCAACGACTACTACTCGGAGCTGGATTGCGACGAGGACGTTTGTCATCTTCTCGACGAATACGTTATTCCCGACATAAAAGCGGGGCTGATTTTTGCGGATTTGCTGGAAGTAGACGGAGTTTTCGCAGGGTTCGTCATTTACCAAAGGGACGACATAGATAACGAATGGTGTCCTATGGAGGGCTGGGGCGATATACGCGAGATATACGTCTCTCCCGAACACAGGAAAAAGGGATTTGGTAAATGTCTTTTACTCGCCGCCGAAAAAAAACTTTGCGAACTGGGAGCTGAAAAAGCTTACGTTCTGCCCGCCCAAAATACGGAAAACTTTTTTACCTCATGCGGATATAAAAAGGCAAACCTTTATAACGAGGAACTTGACTGTTTCGTCTATGAAAAAACAAGCTTGAAAAATATAGAATAATAATCGAGGGCGGCATAAATAAACCGCCCTTTTTAGTTGCAATTAAATTTTTGCGTGGTATAATCTTTAAGTATGGCCGAAATATTTTTAAAAGTTCTCCTGATCATGGCAGTGTTCATCGCTTTCGCCGTGCCGGGGTTCGCGCTTAAAAAACTTAAAATGATAGGCGAGGGCGGAACCGTCACTCTATCCAATCTGCTTCTTTACGTATGCCAGCCCGCGTTGGCAATCAAAGCTTTTTGCGTATTTTTCGAGGAGGATTGGAACACTATTCAATCGGTGGGCATTATCAACCTGCTCAAAAACTCGGGACTGACGCTTTGCATATCGGCGCTTGCCATAATACTCATATTCGCGCTTTGTAAAATTATATTTATCAAGTCCAAAAACAAGAGCGCGGCGAACGTCTACTCATTTGTGGCGGTTTTCTCCAACTGCGGATTTTTCGGTATTCCATTCGTTGAGATGTTCACGGACGGCAATCCGATAGCGGTAATGTACATAATGGTATTCAATATAGTATTCAACGTTATGATTTGGACGCTGGGTATTTATCTGATAACGGGCGACGTAAAGCAGATACGCCTTAAAAAACTTATTTGCAACCCTACGATCATAGCTATGGCAATAGCCCTGTTGCTGTTCTTCGTCCCGCAGATAAACATATTTATGATGGACGAGGTCGCCGAACTTGCTATACTCCCCAAGTACCTTTCATATATGACCGCGCCGCTGTCTATGATAATCGTAGGCATACGGCTTGCGGAAACGTCGCCGCGAACTCTGTTTTTAAAAAAGGGCGTATACCTTGCAGGCGGGTTGAGAATGATAATCGCGCCGTTCCTGACGTTATTGATCTCTCTGCCTTTCCGCGGACTACTCGGAGACGGAGCGGGAGCTTTCAGCGAATACGTATATCTCGCCCCCATTATAGCTATGGCTATGTCGCCCGCCGCTGCCGTAGTGGCCATGGCGGAGACGTTTGACGGAGACAGAGAGACTGCGACGGCCGCCTTCATTACAAACACGCTTTTTAGCTTGGTCACGATACCGCTTGTCATGACCGCAATTATGGCTATTTTATAAATTTAAAAAATCAGCCTTGCCGATAAGTACGGCAAGGCTGATTATAATTTCAAAATAATTAATCGGCGTTAATTCGTTTATCGGTACAAGTTACGCGGAAAAATTTAAACAGTCCGCTTCCCTTGCTTTCCGTTTCCGCCCTCGCATATATTCCTATGGCAGCGCTCGCGCCGATCTCGCGCAACGCGCGAAACTTACGGGTAAACGCATTGCCGCCGAAAGTAAACTTATAAGTCAGAATATCCGGATTTTCCCTCTTGGCCGAAAGCTGAAAGTTAACGTAATCTTCGTCATACGGTTGAGACTTTGCGAGGGTTTCATCCGACGCGCCGCCCGCCTTTCCCTGACGTATTTCCAGATAGTTGCACCCGTCGCGCCTCACGACGCACACGTAAGCGTACTCCGTACCGTAAACGACAAACCCGACTTCATCGCCGTCGTTTTTAAGATCGAGCTTGCACTTTGTCTTGACCGAAAAATTGAAGTTGGAGATTTTTTGCAAAAATATCCCGGGCAAGCCGTAAAGCGCGTTTCCTCCGTAATGACAACAGTTGAGTTTCATACCGTGCTTTAAAGCATAACCTCCCTCCGCGCGATTTGCGGGAGTCTGCCATAACAGGGAGGGCTTGTCCCCGTCGAACTCGTCGGTCGGATCGATACCGTACTCGGTTTGCTCCCGCACGGGATAGTACCCGCTCTCGACGGGAGTTCCCGCGCCGCCCAGACTGTCCCTGTCACCGCACACTATCCAACCGTCGGAAATTTCCGCAGACTGGATATTGACCGCATTTCCGTATGCGCCTAAATCCTGATTGTGCAACAGCGCAAAATTGCCGCCGTCAAGTTCGACTAGCGCCCCGCCGCAGGGACCGTGGACGGAAGTTTCTCCCTGCATAAGAATTATTCTGCTCTCGTACGGCCCGTAAATATTTTTGGAACGAAGGGCAACCGTCCAGCCCGCCCTTTTGCCGCCGACAGCGGCGAGTATATAAAAATACCCGCCTATTTCGTAAAATTTAGGTGCGCCGATTCCCGGCGCATTCAAACTGCCGTCGTAAATAAACTTATATCCCGTCTCCGCATACTTCAGCTCTTCGTCGGCCTCGAATACTGCAATTTTTGAATCGAAGCCTATGCGGCTTTTATCAAACGCAACGGCAACGTAACACTTTCCGTCGTGCCACAGCGGGCAAGGCGCCCTGTAACCCTCGCCCGTAAGAAGGGGGCGCAAAAGCGACCATTTGCCGTATATATCGTCCGTTTCCGAAACATATACGCCCTCGCCGGGGAAAGATACAAGACAGTAGAATTTGCCGTTATGATACCTGAGAGACGGGGCAATCGCGCCGTCGTCAGAACACACGGAACCGAACTTTTCAAACGGAAGTTCTTCCAACACATAGTTTATAAGTTCCCATTCCACAAGATTTTTGGAATGTAGTACGGGTATACCGGGAACGCGGTTAAAGCTCGACGAGACCATATAAAAATCGTCGCCCACCCTTAAAACGTCGGGATCCTTATAATCGCCGATCAATACGGGATTTTTATATTGCATAATTACACCTCTCTGGTTTTGTGACAAGTAAAATAAATTATCTGCCTGTCCTTGGCAAGTTCTTGAACTACCCGCCTTACACCGTTCATATTTTCACTGTCAAGCGTAATAAACGGATCGTCCATTATCAAAAAGGGCTTTTCACGCCCGAACATATTGTCGATAAGAGCCAAGCGGAGACAGAGACCGCATACGCAACGCTGTCCAGCGCTGAGATGCCTTTCGTCTGTAAGCGCGCCGCCGCGCTCGAACTTTACGGAAAAATCCTCCGCCATAACGAGATTGCCGCCGAGAGCGGCACGTATTGTTTTTGCATAGCGCATAAAACCCTCCCGTACGGGGAATATGTACTTGACACTGACCTTTTCAACGGACTCTTCGAGACACCGCCTCGTTATGCACAGGAGTTCGTGCCTGCGTTTCAAATTCTGCAATCGGGATTGGATTTTTAAAAGCTCAGTCCTGCACGCCGGCAGGGCTTCCAGTTCGGCCTCGTCCAAAGCTATACCCGCGTCAAGCTCGCCAAGTCTGCGATCGACGGGCTTTTCCCCACGCTGTTGGCGGGATTCGCCGCCGCTAGATAAATCCGGCTTTGCACGCAGTTTGGGATATAACGTAGCGGCAAGCGCTGTTACGCCGAGCGCGACAAGCGCAATGCCCCATAGAGACACGACGCACAGCGCGGCTCCTCCGGCAACCAAAATCAACGCCAAGGAAATTAAAAAAGCATTCGGCCTTACTCCGCGTTTACTTGTAGTTTTTTCTTCCGCGGAAACGTTGTCCGCCGAGGAACCTCTCTCCAGCCGCGCGCGCTCGTCATACTTTTGTTCAAGTCCCTTTTCAATAACTTCCAGACGGGCGATTTCATCCCTTATCTTTGCCACATCCGCTTCCGTTCTGTCTATCAGACCACCCGAACCTCTCGCCGCGCGAAGGCTCCTTATTTTTCCGTCCAACGCCGCAAAAGCTCCGTCCGCATCCGCGTCCGACGAAGCCGAGCCGCCCTCCAATTTGTTCAAAATATCTGCGGACGCGCCGCTCTCCACTTCCGCCGCGTCCATATAAACAGTTCTCGAAAATGACTCCGCATTAAGTCCGAACAGCTTTTCTCCGACGTCGGGGGAAAGCTCTTTTGTAATTTTGCCCCCTTTATATATCCTGAGATCGTCGCGTTGACCGCTCTTCTTATCGAAAAATCTTTCTACGCGGTAAACGGAACCGCCCGCCTCAAACGTGACCGAGCCACCGAAAGTTCCGCCGTCGAACGGACAATATCTGCGCCTGTCGTCAAACGCTTTGCTGTTGCTTCTGCACGAAGGCAAGCCGTAAAACATAGCCTTCAAAAATGAGGCGAGCGTAGTTTTACCCACGCCGTTGCCGCTTGAAAAAACCGTGAGCCCGTCGTCGAAATCGAACCTTGCGCTCCTCAGCGCGCCGAACCCCTCCACGTAACAGGAAACGAGCTTCATATCTCTATCTCCCCGCCTTCCAACGCTTTGAGCCCGAGTGAAATTATTTCACGCTTGTCCGCAGGACTTATATCCGCGCTTCCCAACACGGTACGCACAAATTCGCCCTTCAAGGATATATCTTTTTCATACGCCGACAGATCCAATCTGTGTACGGTTTCGTCCTTGACTTCGAGATAATAATACCCCTCGCTTTCCAATCTTTTTTCAGTCTCGCGGTCAAGATTTAAGTTATCGAACCCTATTTCTCCCTGCAATACAACGCGCACTATGTCGCGTTTATTGAACTTCAAACCCCTTTTAACAGCGGCGTAAACTTCGTAATCGTCCGCAGCCGAGGAAACGTCGAATTCCGCAATCCTTACCGTCCTGCGGGAAAATGGAATAAACTCCGCCCTGACAGAGACTGAAACGTCTAAAAGTATAAAGCCCTTTTCTCCCTCCTCGTCAAAGCCTCTGCCTTCCGGACAGCCGGAATACGCGTACACCCCGCGGCCGTCAAGTTTGCCCGACGAAAAGGAATGCAGATGCCCGAGAGCAAGATAATCTATTCCCCTGTCCCTTAATTTTTTTAAGTTGATTTCGTCCTTGCCGTCGGCAGAGCCCGCGAGGCCGTGCATAACGACTATATTCACGTTTCTGTCGTCAAGTTTGAGCGAAGAGTAAAGCAAGGAATTATTCTCTTTTGTTAGCTCGGCGCCCGAAACGCATATACGGCCGTACCTATACTCCGTCCACTCGTCGGAAAAAGTCTTTAAATTTTCAAGACTTTCCGTATACGATTGAAGTTTGTCGTGATTGCCTCGAAGATACAAAAAATCTATTTGCGGGTTGTTCTTTACTACGCTGTAAAAAAACTCTTTATCCTTTTTTAGCGGACGGTCGCAATCGAAAACGTCGCCCGCGAGAATTATTACAGAAACTCCGTTATCCGCGGCATATCCCACCATTGACGAAAAAGTTGCCCGCAATTCTCTGCGGCGCTCTTCCGCCCTTTCCGAGGGCAGGCGGCTGTCCATTTTCGAACCGAGATGAATATCGGCGCAATGGATTAATTTCATTTTACGCTCTCCGTTTTTTATAAAGCATACGCGCCGGTAGTTCCGGCGCGCAATAATTTATCTGCTCTTTTTTCTGACCGCAGTTCCGCCCGTAAGCAAAATCATTTTAGCCGCTTCTATTGAAAAGTTATCCGCAATTACCGTAAGCTTCTTATCGAGGGCGCCGCGGGCAAGAACCTTTATGCCCGTAAGATTTTTCTCCGTCTTGGGCACGCGGTTTTTGATCTCCTCCAACGTGACCGTTTCGCCGTCCTCAAAATATCTTGAAAGCATATCGATGTTGACTATTCCTATCTTGCGCCTGTCCGAAATCTCCTCGCTGTCCCTGATCATGGTGACCGCGACTTCATCCCTCAAAAGCTCGTTTACCTCCGCCGCAAGAACTACGTCTCTCGGTTTGAACATATCCCCGCTTTGAGCGTCTTCGTCCGTAAGGACCTTTATCAGCCCGCGCTCTACAAGGGAGTCGGTATCGTCGTAGGGGTAGTCCTTCGCCCAATCCAATGCTTCGTAACCGGCAAGTTTGACCGCGCCGTCCGCTGCCTCAGCTATGAGTTCCTTGGCATATTTCAGACGCCTGTCGTTTTTGATTTTGTAGAGGAGAGGAGTTCCTTCGAGCGAAGCTACCTCCGACTTATCTTCTACTATATACTTTCCGCCCTCGTACTGCTTGGGATCGAGCGCGAGATAGAGATACAAGCTCTTACCCCTAACGGAAAGCTTTGCCACCTTTCTGCGCCCGACATTGAAAGTTTCGTGTTTCCAGCTTATTCTGTTCTTTATTCCCTTAAATGACAAAAGCTCGTTTTTCAACTCGGAATAGTATTGCTTGGTTATATCCGCAGACTGAATAAGCTTTGCCGTAAAGCTCTTTTTATATTTGATGATTATGTAACGTACTTTGCCCGACTCTGCTATATGCCGCACCGTACGCACCTCTTCGTGCTCTTCGGCTTCCTCGCCGACGTCGTCGTCATCTTCGGGTTCGGGACTAATTATTTCTTCCCGCGCGTTGCGCTCTTCCCTTTCGGGCTCAACGGTTTTGGGCTCGGCGACAGGTTCTTGCTTTGCAACGGGTTTTTCTATCTCCCCGTCAATTTCTTCTGTAACGCGCGAATCTTTGACGGGATCGTCGTTTACGGGTTTAGAACGTTTTTTTCTTACGCCGAAAATTATTGCGATAAGTACGGCGACGGCGATTACAGCGGCAACCCCGCCGATAATATAATAATGTGTTGCTGTCAGTTGAGATAATAGGTTTGAAAATGTCATCTTGGTTTCCTCCGTCGTTTGATTATACTTATGCGTAAAGCGATATTTGTGTACCTTATCATTATACACCGTTTTTTTGCAAATTTCAATATACGGATTAAATTTATTTGAGGGGATTTATAATAAAAACCGCCGTATTGAAGACACGGCGGCTTTTTAATCCTTATATAGACGGTTTATTTACTGTACACTGCATTGTAATTGGAAATACACTTGCTTATTATATCCATAGCTTCATCCCTATGACATATTTCGCGCACTGTAGTCTTTTTATGTTCGAGCGTCTTATACACTTCGAAGAAATGCATCATTTCATCGAAGATATGCTTGGGTAATTCGTGAATGTCATAATAATCCTTATACGTAGGATCGCCCTCGGGTATGGCTATAATTTTTTCATCCATTGCGCCGTCGTCTACCATCTTGATGACGCCTATCGGGAAACAAGTCACCAAAGTCATGGGATAGATAGGATCCGCGCCGAGAACCAACACGTCCAAAGGATCGCCGTCGTCCGCAAGAGTTTTGGGAATAAAACCGTAGTTTGCGGGATAAACCGTAGAGGTATAGAGTATTCTGTCGAGCCTGAGTATACCCGTCTCCTTATCCAGTTCATACTTGGCCTTACTGCCCTTAGGTATTTCTATCAAAGCTTCGAATTTTCTTTTTGTTATCCTTCCGGCGGAAATGTCGTGCCAGATGTTCATAAACGTACCCCTCTTGCCTTTCTTGTCTCTATATATTATAACTTTTTGCTTTAAAAGTCAATGATATACGCAAGGGAAAAGAGCCTAAGAAAATTTTATAATAATTTTACAAGAGTATTTACGGCATAGAACAGCGCGGCGACGGCGGTCACGACAGAATCGTTTTCAACCTTTATACGAAGCTCTCCCAAATACACCTCCGCCCCCACGCTTTCGGCTACACGCCCCGCCGTAGACACCGCCTCGTCCACGTGGAGAATTTCTATTAAACGAGCCATAATGCGGGACCTATCAGACAAATACAGATCGTCGCCCGAATTAGCGAGGCAGAACTCCGCCGCAATACCGTTTCGGTAATTGAGCCCCACGGGACGCAAAATAAAATAGTCGTCAACCTTCGTAACGTTCAACCCTTCGCAGTAATCGGCAGAAAACTGCTCTTCATCGTCCTCGATATCGTCATCTGCAAGCACCGGAGCAGACTCCTCATCGTCGTCACAGAAGAGTTTATCAAGTTCATCAAGATCGGAAAAATCCTCATCATCGTCGTTATCGATGTCTGTATTCATCAATTCCGACAGCATATCCCCGCCCGAACTTCCGCGCATCCTCTTGGGAACAATTCTTCCGTAATGGAATTTTTTATCGTCAAGATCAATGCCCGTTTCAATGTCCGCAGAAGAGACGCAGCCGAAAGACGTAAACTCCGGACAGTCGTAATACAGCTCGAAAGAGCCCTTTACGGGCATATGGTTGTTAATAGTCACGTATGCGTCGCCCGCGTTGAGACGGTGCATAAGTTCGTCCTCCGAAACAAGGTAAGCCTCGCTGAATTTTATTCCGCCAGCAAGATAACTTGCGGGATCGGGTATTACCCTTTTGCCGATTTGCTCCTTGACTGCCTTTGCGGTGTTAATATCATTTGTACCAAGAAAAAACGTCAGATTGCAGTTGTTGCGTATCTGCTGTGCAACCCCGTCCGAATAGCTCGTTTCAAGTTGGGTATAGTCCTGAACTACGGCTGTTATGTACATATTCAGACCGCGGCCGACGGAAAATATTACGGGATAAATTTCATCAGCGGTAAGTGTAGGAAATTCGTCGAGGAAGAACTGCACGGGAACGGAAAGAGGTTTACCCTCTTCAACGGCCTTCTTTTTCAAAGTATCCAAAGCGCGTATTACAAACTGATTTACAAGCCCCCGCATTCTCTTGTCCGACAGATCGTACGTAAGGAATATCACGCCCGGGCTGTCGCCGAGCGCAGAAGGGTCGAAATTGTCCGCCGTGGTCAAAGTCTGTATATCGGGATAACTGTAATCGCTGAGATACTGATCGACTATTTGCAGGTAACACGCCCTTGTGGTAGGCGCGTCGTCTATTATGCCGCGGACATAGCGCAAAACGGGCGAGCTCTTTTCGCGCGTGCGGAAAAAACCGCAGTCGTCAAAGCTGTCTCTGCCGTATTCGAAGCAGGAGAATATATCGGAAAGCGCCTCGAAATTGATCTGACCGGGCAAAACTTTTTTGCGCCCCGTAGCCCGCTCCTGTTCGGGAGTGAGGAACATATCCTCGAACAGTCCGAGAGCAATACCGTAAATGAAGCCCCTCGCACCCTCGTCCCAGGAGACGTCCTGCGTGGATTTTAACGGAAAAAGCTTATCGAATAACTTTTTGAGATCTGCCAAAACCTCGTTTTTTATGCTGCGAGACTTTTCGGGGCACTCTTCGGATTTCAAATATTTTTCCGCAAGTTCGAACAAGGGATTGAAAAAAATCTGCGATCGCTCCGGGCGGATAAAGTCCATATATTTGACGTTGTTTTCGCCATAAACGCTTTTAAGATATGCCGCGGTATTCCTGTTAAGCTCGCCCTTTACGTCCGCGACTATGGCGGAAACGGTGCCGTCGAGGTTGAAAAGGCAGGTTTCGAGATAGCGCATAGATTTTCCGCAGCCCGTGCTTCCCGCGACGAGAGCGTGGCACAGTCCGTCGTGCTGGATTATTTTGAGCGTTCCGTCGGAATCGCGGTACGAAGTCACGGGCATTCCCGCAACGTGTTTGGACAGCGCGGGAAATTCGGAATAACCGCGCTCGGACGAAAGATCCGCCGCAGGGATCAGGACGCTCTGTTCACCCGGCACACCGCGGGCATATTTTTCGATCAATTTGGAATTATATTTCATTTATTCGGTCTCCTTTACTTTCAAAAGCCTATTCCGCGCTTGCCGCGAAATCTTCCGCCGCCGCCAAATCGTGCGGAAAGAACTTTTAAAGCGTCCGGTCGTAAGAGCATTTCGGGCGCGCCCATTAGCTCGGCCGCGATTTCCTCCGCGCCCTCCTTGCCCAAGCCGAGCAGTATAAGCCCCGCGTCGCAGTTTGCCGAACTTCTGAATTCCTTTGTCAATATGCCCTCGGCGTGCTTTGACAGTTCCGCGTCGACGGAAAGATACGCAAGTCTTAACGCAAAGAGCACGGACGCGCAGGTATCCCGCCCGTAGTTTAAAGACAACATCTGCAATCTGCTGGTCTTGGAAGTTCCCGCGCCGAAAATTTCCGCAATTTTGCACAACGCAAGAGACTTGGTCTCAATTATTGCGCGTTCCCTTTCGGACTTGCCGAATTCCTTGCCGTCGCGGCAATAACCATCGAGATAATTCTTATATGTTTCGGCATCCTCCACGGAACTGATTTCCGCGAGAATTTCATTCCCGAGCAAGGCGCCGTATGCCGCACTCTCCTTTTTATCCACGGCAAAAAGCCCCGAAAGATATGTCCACAGTTTTTTGTCCGCATCCGCAATTTCGTTTAACAGAAACCAATAGTAAACGGCGCGTTCGGTGAAATAGTTCATAATTACCTCCTCTTTGTAAATCACGATTTGCCGTATACCATTGTACAATAGTTTTTTATTTAAAAGTCGCAATTTTATGGACAAATAAGACGGGGCGGCAAAACCGCCCCGTCTTAAACCGAAATTTTTCTATTGATCTTTATTCTTTTTACAAAGCTCCGACACTATCTCTTTTAACTTCGTCATATCTATGGGTTTAGCCATGTGCGCGTTCATTCCCGAATCGAGAGCCTGCTTTATGTCGTCGTCGAACGCATTTGCCGTCATAGCTATTATAGGTATCGTCCTTGCTTCGGGATGATTGCAGTCGCGGATCGCGCGCGTGGCCTCGTAACCGTTCATAACGGGCATCTGCACGTCCATAAATATCACGTCGTAAGCGCCCAAGGAAGAACTTTCGAACTTATCCAAAGCCTCCTTGCCGTTGCAGGCGATATCGCATTCGACGCCCTCGATCTCCAACAACTCGGTTAAAATTTCCGCGTTGATCTCGTTGTCTTCTGCCGCAAGAACTTTAAGTCCCGAAATTGCATTCGAAGAAGGAGCCGCCTTCATCTCCGACGTGCGCCCCGAAGTCAGCTTTTCCACCGCGTTGCGGAAGTTCGATACAAAGAAAGGTTTGGGCAGGAATAAATCTATACCCGCTTCCTTGGCCTCGTCTTCGATTTCGTCGAAATTATACGAAGTCAACACCATTATGCTAACGTCGGAGCCGACTATTCCGCGAATGCCCTTGGCGGTTTGTATGCCGTCCATACCGGGCATCTTCCAGTCAAGCAGAATAACGGGATAATCTTCGCCATTGGAATGAGCGGCGCGTACCATATCGAGAGCGGTTTCACCGCTCAAAGCATAGCTTATTTCCACGCCCGTTCCTTCCATAAGTTCGCGTATGCCGAGGCATATATCCTCCTCGTCGTCCACTACAAGCACGTGAGTGACGCTGTGTCTATGCCAAAATTCATTGTCGTCCGCCGAAAGCTGTGAAGCTATCGCAAGTTCAAGTTCTATTACAAAGGTACTGCCTTCGTCTATCTTGCTTTCCACGCTGATCGTACCGCCCATAAGGGTTACGATATTTTTGACTATCGCCATTCCCAAGCCCGTACCCTGAATATTTTTGGTCTTTGCGGTCTGCTCACGGGAGAAAGGATCGAAGAGCGTCTTCAAAAATTCTTCGCTCATTCCCACGCCGTTGTCCTTGACCTCTATTCTGAGGTGGGTATGGTTGGGCACGGCCTTATCGAGCGCCTCGATAGTCAGCTCTATTCTGCCGTTTGCGGGAGTATATTTATTGGCATTGGACAACAGGTTAAGCATTACCTGGTTCAGACGCAGTCTGTCGCCGTAAACGCGTTCGGGAAGGTTTCCCTTGGTGTACATCTCGAACACCTGATTTTTAGCCTTAGCCTGGGGGACTATAATACTGTACAGTTCTTCCAGCAATTCGGAAAGTCCGAAGTCCTCCTTGTTCAAGGTGGTCTTGCCGCTTTCTATCTTGCTCATATCGAGAATATCGTTTATAAGGCTTAAAAGATGTTGTCCGGAGAATGAGATCTTACGGATATACTCCCGCACCTTATCGGGTTTATCCGCATCCTTAGCCAAGAGCGTGGCAAAGCCGAGAATGGCGTTCATAGGAGTACGGATGTCGTGCGACATATTTGCAAGGAAGTTACTCTTCGCCTCGTTTGCCGACTTGGCTATCTGCAAGGCGTCCTCCAAAGTATCGTTGAGTTTGCGCTCCCTCGTGCGGTCGGAAAGCATTAATATACCGCTGTCCGAATCGTTATACGCCGCATGATAGAGCGTGAGATGATACCAGTACTGTTTATCGTCGTTAAGGTGTTTAAGCTTGAGATCGTATTCGAGCGTGCTGCCTACGGGCAGGTTGTCTATGGCCTCCTTATCGAACTCGAACATATCGTCGACGTCCGTTGCTTTGAGACTGCGTACGTCCTTTTTAAGTTCCTCGTAGTCGAGCCCCAAAACTTTGCCTATATTCGAGCTTGCGTAATCAACTTTCAGACTGTCCACGGAAAAGAGTATAAACACGTCGTTTGAATTGACCGTTAGTAAATCCAAAAGATTTTCCCTTGAACTTATTTCAAGATTTTTCTCCTTTATGCTCTGTCTGTGGCGGGTAAGAACGATCCATACTACCGCCGCCGCCATAAGCAGGAAGATGACAGACATAACCAATACCGTGGTAAGCCTGAACGTATTGAGCGTATCGTTGACGATATCCGACGGGCTGAGACCGACAAGCATCCACCCGCCGAAGCCTATCGGCATATATGTCAAATACCTCTCCACTCCGTCCGCCCGAGTTTTTATAAGGACGGTATCGGCCTTTTGAGAATTGTCGTGCAAGGAAGCTTCCCACATCCAATCTTCGCCGATTTCTGAAATTTTCTTGCCTGTGACGACGGTCGTCTCGTTCTGCAAAAATTGCAGAACGTTTTCCGTATTATTTTTACCCGATTGCAAGAGAACGAACCCGTCCGGCAGGGCGATGAAATATTCGCCGCTTGAATCGAATACGTTTACGTTAAATAATTTGAGCATACTTTCGGTATCGAAACAAAGTCCTATGGAAATAAAGGAAAACCCCTTATATGAATATTCGTTATCGAATTGGTTTTCACCGCCCAAAAGCACGGAAAAAACTATTACGGTCTTGCTGTTGCCGTCCTTATCGGTGACTATCCCGGATACGCCGCCGTTGTCCTCGCTCAAAAGCTTTCTCAAAGAGCGGCGTAAAAGTATTGTCTCGGTATTTCCCGATATAGGGGACATAAGCGAATACTCGTACTTGAAGGTCTCCTCCTTATCCGCGTCCGCGCTCTCCTGTTCGGCGGTGGGCAGACTTATAAAATAAAAGTCGGTAAATTCAAGTTCTTCCTTCTGTGCCTTTAAAAAGGAATCGAATTCGTCCTCGTGCAGCTCCTTTTCCGACTGGCTCGCGTCGCCGTTGAGAATTTCAACCGTGTTTTTTATGTAATTTCTCCAGCTTTTAAGCATACTTCTTCCGTCGGCAATCTGATTTTCGACACGGAAATTCACCTGCTCGTAGATCTCTTTGAGGTGAGTGGAGCTTTCGCTGAATATGTATTGCGAAGTAAACAACGAATAAAATATAACGGTCACGACGACTACTATGAGACTGGCCGCAATTACGGCGGCGTCGCGCCATTTTTGCTTTAACATAGGCAAGTTACCTCGTATAACTATTATTTAGAAGATTATAACATATCTTACCGGGATTTACAACGCCGTAAGTAAAGTTTTTTAAAGGCGGACGCATTTGCGTCCGCCTTTTTAGAGTTTTGTTATTATTCTTTATTTTCCGCCGAAGGCTCGTCGCCTGCGCCCGCGGCCGTAGGTTCCGCCGCAACGTTTTCTTTTACGGATTTACCTTTTTTGACGTAAGGCAATACCGCAAAGGTAACAAGCGCGCCGATTGCTCCGATAAGCAGAATATCGAGTACCGCCCAAAGCGCGGTAAACAGCGCCGATCTTGCTTCCGCATTGACGTTTATAGACGATGCCGTAAGGTTTGTGTCTATATAGGTGTAAAGTATATTTTTACACGACTGACGCGCCGCATAAGCTATTTCGGGCTTTGACAGATCAAGCTTGGCGTTTGCCGTTGCGCTCGTTCCGCACAGCCAAAGATCGTTGCCGCCGAGAACACCCAACTCGTGATTGGACATATATCCGCTGCCCTCGTACCAGTCGGTAATGACGCTTCCCCTAAAATTCCATTCCTCTCTTAAAACGTCCGTAAGCATTGCATGGTTGTAGCCGGAAAGAGTTGCGCCCACCCTATTGAACGCGCTCATAACGGCGTTTGCTCCACCCTCTTTAACGGCTATTTCAAAGGGCTTCAAATAGCATTCACGCAGAGTCTGCTCGGTAAGCCAGGTATTGAGCTCCTTGGGGTTCTGTCCCGCTTCGCTCACTGCAAAGTGTTTGATATAACAGTAAAGATTGTGTTCCTTTGCACCCCTTACCATATCCGCGGCGAGTTTTCCGCTCAATACAGCGTCCTCGCTGAAATATTCGTAATTGCGTGAATTGTATACCGAACGGTGCAAATTGACTCCGGGACCGTACCAACCGTTGATACCCATAGAGTTGCCTATCTTGGCCTGAGCTTCGCCTATGTCGTAAGCAAGCTCCTTATCCCAACAGCATCCGAGAAGAGATTCACTGGGGAAGAGCGTATATTCGCTCGATTTGCCGGGACTGGAAACGTTGTTGTTGAAGCCCGCGGGACCGTCCTTATCCGTACAGCGGGGTTTGCCTATATTATACAGTTCAACCGTCTGGAATCCGCCGAGACCGATAAGATTTTTAACGTCGTCCTCCGAAAGCTGATTGAGGAAATACTCCCAATATTCGGAGTCGTAATCCGCAAGCATATCTAAAACGTCGTCAAAGAACGTAAGCGTAACAGACGTATCCTCGCCGCTGAGCATTTCCAACGTAGCGCGCATAGGCGAGCCCTCTTCCTGCTCTACGCCGACAAGATATAATCCCATATCCGTGCCGTACTCATAAGCGGAAACGTCCATGCCGTCATAACCCTTATAGCGGAAAGACGCCGCGGCGTTTGTTATGGTGTTATTGCTTGTCCCCGCACGGGTTTTGGGGAAGTTTGCGAAGTTGTCCTTTCTCGAAAGATAATCGATTTTGTTTGCGTAGGCCGAACTTCCGTCAATGGGGCAGGAAGCGTACGCTTCAGAACCTGTGAAAAGATTGCCGACAGGCTTACCCGTGACGGGATCGTTCTCATAACGGATGTTTGATTTAAGGCTCATATCTTTACCGGCGACTTCTTCGTGAGCGTTACTCATAACGGAAATCCTGTAATTGTTCGAGGAAGTGCTTGAATCGAGTTCGTAACCTTTAAAACTGTTGCCGTTTTTGTCGTATTCGTCGTAAGAAGCCAGATCGTACGCGGTAAACTTCAATTCAACCGTAGCCGTTTTACCCGGTTCGATTACCGGGGTTTTGACGAAATCAAGCAAGACTCTTTCGGCCTTTTCTATGCCGCCCTCGATATAGGGCGCGTGTCCGTAAAGCTGAACTACCTCCCTGCCCGCCGTTGTGCCGCTGTTGCGTACCGTGACGCCGATCTTGTATTCGCCGTCGGCGGAAAGTTCGTTTTCGCCGTGCCAGTTAACCGTCCAATCGAAGGTCGTATAAGATAAACCGAAACCGAACGGGAATTGAACTACTCCGTCGTAACCATTTTCCACGTGATCGAAATAACCCTCGGCATCCGCCGTTTCATACCACTTGTATCCGAAATAGATGCCTTCCTGATAGGTGAGATCGTTGCCGTTTTTGACTGCGTTTATATAAGTGGGGTTATTTGTCTGATAGTCGTAAGGAAGAGTGTCGCTTATTCTGCCCGAGGGATTGACTTCGCCCGTAATTATGCGGGGAACGGCCGCCATTCCCGATTGTCCGGGTATGCCTATGTGCAGACAGGCCTTTATGCAGGAATAATCTTCAAGGAAACCAAGTTCGATGTTGTTGCACACGTTGAGCAGTACTATTACGTCAAACTCCTTTTCCTGTAATTTTTGGAACATATACTTTTCCTCACGCGTAAGTTCCAAAAATGTTCCTTCCGAATATTTGCCTATGGACTTCAACTCGTTGCCGCCGCCGTTTTCACAGCCCCAACGGCTGATAACGGCAATGGCGGTATTGGAATAGGCCTTTGCGTTTTGCATAAGCGCGTCCGTATAGAAGCTTTCACCGGGATTGAGGAGACTTTCCACCGCGTTAGCGCCCGTCGAACCCTTGGGACGCAGATCGGCGTCGAATTTACTGAAATTTTCATACTCGCGGGTGAGTTCGGTATTGTATTCTATATCGGCTTCGGTCAACGCGTCGGTGAGATCCACCTTTATTCTGGGCGAGCCGTTTTCCAACGTATCCGTAATGGAAGTGCCGCCGCTGCCGCCGCCCGTAAGCAAAAGCCCCGCGTCGGTCGAACCCCAGCCGAAGAGATTTACTTTGTTGAGGTCTTTTATAGGCAGGAAATTTTCCGTATCGTTTTTCTTGGCGTTCTTTAAAAGAACTATACTCTCTTCCGCAGACGTGCGAACGACTTTGTCTGCCGCCGCAAGAGCCTCTTGAGCGCCCTCGCCCGAAGAATCTACGGTATCGCCGACAAGAAATCTGTTAATTATCAGCGCGTAAAAATTTATATAATAATTCGAGACTATCAGTACAACCGCAAGCAATACGGCCGAAACCGATAAAATTATGGTTTTTAATAATTTTTTACTTATTTTCACCTTTTTCGCTCCTTAAAAATATTCAAGGGCGGCGGCGCAAGCGCCGCCGCCCTTATGGGTTATAAAATTTATTATTCCGCAGCGGCGGGAGTTACGGTGATGTCTTCGATCTCGAAAGTACCGCCGACTACGCCGAACTGAATAGCTATCGCACTGCCGTGTTCGTTCTTGAAGTTGGAAACGGTAATTTCGGTCTTAACGCCCGCTTTGAGCTCAATCGACTGACCGCTTACCCAGATAGTCGTATCTACGCTGGAAGTTACGGACATCTTGGAGTCGTATCCATCAGCAGCTTCCGCAGGTTTATAGAACATCTGCATAGCCCAAGCCGCGCCCGTTCCCGTGCAGGTGTATTTTAAAGTTATTTTACCGTTTGCGTCGATATAGCACTCCTCGCACACAGCCGCCGTCGACTGGTTCCAGTCCGCTGCCTCTTTGGAGTCCCAATAGCGCCAGCCGGAGGTGAAGTCCGCGCTGCTTTCTTCGCTGTAATTGATAACGGTCTTGTCGTTTGCAACTATGAGCTGAGCAGTTACCGTCGACCAAGCGGATTCGGTATAGAGCAGGTTAGCGCCCTGAGCTTTGAGTTTGAGTGTATAAGTTCCGTTTTTGATCGTGGTCGTATCGATCGCGTCACCGTTTTTGACGTTAAGGGTAAGTTCGGGAGCTTCGCTTTCTCCTACAAAGAGACCGAGAACGTAGCCGCCCACGCCCTTTTCGTTGGGATCGGTGATTGCGATAGTCTTGGCTTCCGCGTCATATGTGAACGAAGGAGCCTCAAGCACGGTTGCTTCCGCTTCCTTAGTTCCTTTTACTTCGAATACCATTTCCGCAGCCTTTATTTCCTGCGCAGAGCTCTCGCCGTTGATACCGAAGGTGAACTGAATGGATAAGCCGCCGCCGACAATAGCTATTTCGTAATCGTGAGCGCCCTCCTTAATTACAAATTCCTGAGCGCCGCCGCCCGTCGTAAGGGTTACTCTGCCGCTTGCGTTGGAATCGATGTTGAGGGTAAGGACGTAAATTTTGCCGTCCGTGAGACCGGGAACTCTGTAGAATATCTGGGTATCGTACCAGTTGCCCGCGTTGTTGCTGAACGAAAGGTTGAGCTTTTCGTTTTCAAACTTACCGTCGACCGTTACCCAGTTTTCCGACCAGAAAGTCCATACGCCTGCGGTTGCGTTAGCCTGAACGCCGCCGCCGTCCATTTCCGTATTCGCTTCGCCGCCGTTGGGATCGTGATGGAAGGTATAGGAAAGACCGCCTTCGTTTTTAACGGTGATGTCAACCGCTTCCGTCGATTCGGGGGAGTCGATATAGTGAGCGTTTAATGCGACAGCCTGAATTTTAGCTTTGTAGTCGCCGTTCATAACTTTTGAAAGATCCAATACGTCGCCCGATTTTACAACCGGAACGGCCGTGACCTTGGTTTCGCCCTGATAGAGGTTTATAAGGTAATTCTTAACGCCGCTCTCGTTGGGATCCTGGATTGTAACTGCCTTTGTCTCTGCGTTATAGGTGAACGAAGGAGCCTGTAATGTTACGCGCTCGGTATCTTCCGTCCAGGTGATGTCGGAAATGGAAACCGCAGCAGCGGGAATGTCGATACCGGTAGGGCCGTTTACGCCGAACTGCATATTGAACGCAAGTCCGCCGGTGAAGTAAACTTCGTATGCGTGCTTGCCTTCTTTAAGTTCCAAAACTACGCCGTTGACGGTAACGTGTCCCGCCGCAGAGCTGTCGATATTGAAAGAAAGCTTATAGAATTTGCCGTCTACTACTTCGGGATTGTTGTAGAACAACTGCATATTGTACCAGTTGCCGCCGTTTTCGGTGAAGTCGACGTTGATAGTGCCGTTGTCATATTCCAACGTAGTGAACTGACACCACTCTGTCCAGTAAGCCCACGTTCCGGGATTTGCGGTTGCGTCCGCCGCGCCTGCGTTGAGAGTGAGTTCGTAGTACTCGTATCCCTCCGAAGGGGTTACGGTTAAAGCAACTTCCGCCTTGATAGAGCCTGTTACCGCAGCCGTTATGGTCGCGTTGCCGGGTTTAAGCGCCTTGACGACACCGTTTTCAACAGTAGCGATTTTTTCGTTGGAAGACTGCCAGGTGATAGCCGAGCCCAATGAAGCTGTTGCGGCAAGAGTCTTTTCGGTGTTCATTTCCATCGAAAGCTCATTGATTTGATTACCGTCGAGGGTGATAGTAACTTTTTCGGTCTTATCCTCTTCTACGGTTACCTTGCATTCCGCCTTAACGTCGCCGAGAGTCGCCGTAATAGTGGCGGTACCCTCCTTTAATGCCGAAAGCGAGCAAAGCTTTCCGGAAAGGCTTACCGTTACTACGGATTCGTCGCTGCTCTTTACTTCGGCTTTGTCTTCCGAACCGCTTACGGTGAGCGCGAGCGATTTTTTCGTACCGACAGTCATAGTGATTTCCGACTGCGAGAACGAAACTTTTACATCTGATCCGCAGGCCGTCATAAAAGCTGCGAAAGAGCAGATGCACACGAGTAACAGTGTTACGAGTGTCATTAGTTTAGTCTTTTTCATTGTTTCCTCCTAATTTTTAAGACTAATTTTAAATAAAGCGACAAGATCGGGAATCCCGACTTCATCTCTCATCAAACAATTTTTTCATATACTCTCACGTAATCGA
>CAJUOY010000017.1 GCA_910588645.1 uncultured Christensenellaceae bacterium | reverse complement strand
CTGTGACCCACTGCTTGTAGGGCAGTTGCTCTCCCAACTGAGCTAAGCTCCCAAACGCTTAATTAATATAACAAATATCATTATAAAAATCAAGCGTTTTTAAAGGATTTTTTTCTTTTTTTATTAAAAATTTTACCTTTAATTATCTTGTGCGGGCTTATACACAATATATTGTATTCCGCCTATACATATTTTGTGCTAAATAAAAATTTTTATTTTTTTGTAAAAATGAGCGTATAAATTTTTTCACCTCAGGCGATAAACAACGTGTAAAGACGAGGTGAAAACAATGAAAAAATTCTTGACCGCCGCGCTTATCGCGCTCATCCTTATAGCTTCCGGAATATTCGCTTTGAGAATTTCCGATACTTCCGCCGCAGCAAACAGCGACTATTTGAGAATTCACGTCCGTGCAAATTCCAATACGCAGATAGATCAGAGCGTAAAGTATAAAGTCAAGGACGAAGTAGTTAAGTACATAACTCCCTACGTTGCGGAGTGCGTTGACAAACCCACGGCAATGAAAGTTATCAGCGGCATACTTCCCGAACTGGAAGAAGTTTGCGACAGAGTTTTAAAATCGGAAGGCTTCAATTACGTTTCCAAGGCGTCCGTTCGCGCGGAAGAATTCCCTACAAGGGTTTACGGCGATCTCACGCTTGAAACGGGCGTATACGACGCGCTTATTATAGAGCTTGGAACGGGCAAGGGCGACAACTGGTGGTGCGTGATATACCCTCCGCTGTGCTTTACCTCCTCCTCTGCGGACGTGGAATACCGTTCTGCGATATACGACATAATCAATAAGTGGTTCAATAAATAATTTGATAAAGTAACAGCCGCGGGCAATTTTTCCCGCGGCTGTTTTAATTTACGAATATTACTTTACCACTTTACGGGCTTACCGTTAACAAAATGCCAAAAGTTGCCGTCCTTTGCGGGCTTTGTTTCCGAATAGTAATAAATTACGGCGTTGGTCAGAGAGTTGTCGTCCGGATCCACTAATACGTTTTTCCAATCTTCCGCAGTCCCCTTATAGTACACTTTGCAGTCGTTTTTACCATACAAACCGCCAAAAAACGCGCTTTTTGAAACAAATTTTATATCCTTTGGAAGAATTACGCTATTAATGCTCTCGCATCTAAAGGCCCATACGTCTATAACTTTAACGCTGTCGGGGATGGTTACTTCCGTAATCTTATAGCAGCCAAAAAAGGCGCGATAGCCGATATAAACCACACCTTCCGGAATAACTATCTTTTCAGCATTTTCACAATATTCAAAAGCGGATGCACCTATAGTCAAAACCCCGTCGGGAATTATTATCTCCTTCAATCCTGTGACACTGGCAAACATATCAGGCGTAATAGTTTTAAGTTGTTCGGGTAAAAAACTCAAATCGGAAAATTTTTTACATTTTCTGAACGCCCCTGTGCCGATAGATTTTACACTGTCCGGAATATTGATATTTTCAAGGCTTATGCAACCTCCGCTGAACGCTTCCGCTCCTATCAATAAAAGGCCTTCAGGCAAAACTACTTCGGTTATGCTTTCACAGTTATAAAACGCCCTTCTTGCTATCGTCAATGTACCTTCTTTAACCGTATACTTCCCCGTCGCGTTTACCGCCGCTCTTATGAGATGTTTTCCGATATATACTTCGGTTCCCTCCGTCGATTCGCTGTAAACAGGCGTATCCCAAAAAGCCAAATCTTCTATCTGAAGCGCGACGTCCGGCAAGCGTATATCGCTTAAAGACTTACAACTGCTAAAAGCATACTCGCCGATGACCTGTACGCTTTGAGGAATTTTCACGTTTGTGAGAGACTCGCAATATTCAAAAGCTTCGGAGCTTATAACGGTGAGTTTATCGCTCATTTCAAAGCTTTTTAATTTTTTGCAGCCGTAAAAAACATTTTTTCCTATAAATACTACCTTTTCAGAACCCGAAACTTTTTCAAGCTCGCCGCATCCGTTAAAACACTCATCAAGCAACGCAACGTTTTCCGCGGCAAAATTTACTTGTTTAAGTTTGTTGCAATTCATAAATGCTTCTTTGCTTACGGTATTTACGTTTGACGGAATATTAATATTTTCGAGTGCGATGCAGTCTTCAAAAAGGCCTCTTGAAATAACTTTCAATCCTTTGGGAAGAGTAACGCTTTTTAAAGACGTGCACCGACCGAAAGCGCTTTCTCCGATAGTTTCAACGCTGTCAGGAATAGTAATTTCGGTGAGATTGGCACAACCGTAAAAGGCATAAAAATCTATTTTTTTTACTCCTTGAGGTATTTTTATGGAGGTCAGATTTTTACATTGGAAAGTATATGATCCTATACTTTCTATCCCGCTTGGAAGAACTATTTCTGATACTTTATCACAACCTGAAAACGCGCTGTCACCTAAATATTTTACGCTTTCCGGTATAGTTATTTTTGTAAGTTCCTTATTTTCAGCGAAAGCCGAGCCTGCAATATCCAGCGTGCCGGGCTTTACCTCGAAAACTCCGGCCGCCGTACGCTTAACTCCTATTAAATGTCTACCTATGTAGAGAGCGTCGTCCGTCCAGTTTTCCTCGTTTTCATAGAACCCCGTATCGGCAAAAACAGCCGGAAATATTTCCATTTTTTTATCGGGTAAATTTACGTCCGTCAAAGAACTGCATTCACTAAAAACTTTATATCCTATTGACTTTACGCTATCGGGAATATTTATGGACGTAATACTTTTGCAATTTGAAAAAGCTTGAGAATCGATCGATTGTATTCCGTCGGGAATTACTATCTCTTTCAAGGCGGAACAGTTAACGAAAGTACCGTATGAAATATCCGTCAGGCTTGCGGGAATATTTACTTTTTCAAGGGAACCGCAACCCAAAAAGGCGTATCTCCCTATGTCCCTTACTCCTTCGGGGATAACTACCTCGCTTACGTCGCAATATTCAAAAGCTTCTTCTGCTATGACTTTTGTGCCGGGCTTTACCGTATAGATTCCTGAAAGAGTATCATCCGCTTTAATAAGATACTCACCCGCGTACACTACTCCGTTTTCCTTTTTAAGGCCATTAAAATAGGGTGTACCGGCGAACGCCTTGTTATCAAATTCCTTTATTGTATCTGGCAAGGATACTTTTTCGAGATTTTTACAGTCGTAAAACGTATCCCTAATTGTCTCCACACCTTTCGGTAAAACTACCTCTTTAAGCATAAAACAAGAAGCAAACGCATGGCCGGCCAAAAATTTTACTCCGCCGGCAAAACTAAGGCTTGATATCCCGCAGTATTCAAACGCACTCTGGCCTATGTACGTAACTCCGCTCGGGATAAATAACTTATCCAATCCCAAACATTGCGTAAAAGCTTCTTGTACAATAACTTCAAGACTTTCGGGGAGAGTCAATTCAACCAGTCCGGAACAGGCGTAAAAGGCCCGTTCCCAAATTATTGTAACGTTTTCGGGTATCACCGCGCTTGTAATAGTTGAGCAACTAAAAGCGTTTTCTCCTATCTCTTTGACGGGAAGATCGTTATATTCCGCAGCTATCACAATGTCGGGATCGGTGGCCGTGCCTATGCCCGAACATATGTAATAGTCCCCCTCCGCAGACAGCGTGTAATTGAGGCCCTCCGTTGCCTCCCTAGGAGTGTCCGTAGAAGGATCGTCAGGGACGATAACGTCTTTTCTGCCGGAATCACATGCGGTAACCCCTAAGACGCAGCCGACCGCAGTTATAAACGAAACGATTATAACCGAAAGTTTTTTGTTCATTTTATTTCTCCTGAATTATATTTGCGGTAAAAAAATAAGGGCGGCGTTAAAGGCCGCCCGCATAACGCACCCTTAACGTCGCCAAACAATCAATTCAAATAGGTCATTGGTTTCCACACCTCTCTATTTAAAAAGAATACAGGATACGAATATGCCTATATAGTAAAATAGAGATGAAAAACCACCTATTTTAAGACCTAAATATTAAATTGATTGTTTGGCTTTTATAGTATATCACGGCGGGGAAAAATTTTCAATCTTTTAATACAAAAAGCAAAAACAAAATTTGCATAATATTTTTTGCTTTATTCATAATATTTGCAAGAGCGGGAAACCGCAACACATATTTATTGACGCTCTCCGCACGGAGTAGCAAGGAGGAAAAATGAAAAAAGCACTTAGAATAGGCGTTGCATCACTTGCGCTTGCCGCTGTGTGTACTACGGGCGCCATATTCGATTTAGAACGTACAAGCGATAACGACTTTGCCGCCCCCTACGTTCAGACTGCGGTATTAAAGCAGGGCGCGACGGGCGGAGAGGTCAAGGAATTACAGAGAAGACTTAAAATGTGGGGATACTACTCCGGCTCGGTGGACGGCATTTACGGTCCCGCCACGGTAGAAGCGGTCAAGTACTTCCAGCGCAAGAACGGGCTCACCCCCGACGGCATTGCGGGCAGAGCGACTTACGTCGCGCTCGGTATGAACGACAGCGTGAAAGTTCTCGACGGAAACAAGGGACAATCGGGTAATTCAAGTTACACCAATTCCGACTTATACCTTTTGGCTAAATGTATCTATGCCGAAGCGCGCGGTGAAAGCTATACCGGTCAGGTTGCCGTTGGCGCGGTCGTTTTGAACCGCGTGGCGTCTTCACAGTTCCCCAACACCGTATCGGGCGTAATTTATCAGAGACACGCGTTTACTGCGGTTTCCGACGGACAGATAAACCTTACCCCCGACCAGACGGCGATGAACGCCGCTCAGGACGCAATGAACGGTTGGGATCCCACTTACGGATGTCTTTATTATTACAACCCCGCTGTTGCGACAAGCAGCTGGATTTTCAGCCGCAAGACGGTTACGACGATAGGCAAACACATCTTTGCAATTTAGGAGGCAGATATAAATGAATAAAAAAGAAATTTCAAGCGGCACCGAAAAGGCCGAAAGCCTTACGCGCAAGTCTGCCGCAACCGCGTCGAAACCCGCGGCTAAAAAGACGTCACCCAAGAAATCAACCGTAAAATCTACGGCAAAAACGTCTGCGCCCAAGTCGGAAAAGCCCGCAAATGCTAAAAAAGACGTTAAAAAGGTAAAAAAGGAAAAGGCTGTAAAAAAGAACAAGAAAGTTAAAAAGCTGAGCGAAAAACAGATAAAGAGACGCGAAGCGCGCGAACAGAAAAAGCTTGAAGCGGCAAAGATCCGCGCGGAGAAAAAGCAAAAGCGCCTTGAAAAGAAACTCGACGCCAAGCAGAAGCGTCTTGACAGAATAGCAGCGTTGAAGGAAGCCCGCGCAGAACGCAGGGAAAAGAGACAGGAACGCCGCGATCTTTTAAAGCACGAAAGCAAGGAAGCGCGTATCGAACGCAGACGCGAGGAACACGCTGCCAAGGTAGAAGCACGCGTTGCAAAGCGTGAAGCGGCGCTTGCGGACAAGCGCGCCAAGCGCGAGCACCGTCTCAAAGTCCGCGCCGAAAGACGTGCGGAAAGAAACGAAAAGAGACACGCGCCCGGCTTCGGCGGCTGGCTTGCCGCGGTAATTTCCCTCGGCGTTACCACTCTTGCTCTCGGCACTATGCTGACCTTCGGTTGGATGAATATGAACGGAATGCAGGCCGATATGGCGACTATTCATACTGAATCGCTGTACGAGCTCAACGCAATTTTCGATAACCTCGATACCAACCTGTTAAAGGCAAGAGTTTCCAACTCCAAGAACGAGCAGGTACGCCTGCTTTCCGATATCGCCGTTCAAAGCGAAATGGCGGAAGTCGTTCTCGAAAGACTTCCCCTTGATATGAGCATGACTCAGAATATGACTTCTTTCGTAAACAAAATGGGCGACAGCGCGCAGTCTATGCTCTATGCGGTTGCCAACGGACAGAAGCTTACCGACAGTCAGGTTGCATCCTTGGAGCATATGTACAGAACCAATCTGCAATTTAAAAATGCCGTAAACGAAATCACGGCCAACTGCAACGAAAAGGATATGCTCGCGGCTATGAAAGGCAAAAAGGATTCTTCCTTCTACACCGGTTTCGATACCATTCAGAATAACGCTATCGAAACTCCCAAGGAAATTCACGACGGCCCCTTTGCAGAAAATATCGATAAAGTAACGGCTAAAAACCTTGAAGGACTTACCGAGATAACCGCTTCCCGCGCGGAAGAGCTTGCAAAGGAATATTTCAAGGACTACAAGGTTACCGATGTTAAGTGCACGGGAGAGACGGCCGCAGAACAGCTGACCGTGTACAACGTGACTCTTACAACCGACGACGGAGCAATGAGCGCGCAGATTTCCAAACTCGGCGGCAAAGTGGTTGAATTTAACAGCTACAAGGCCTGCAAGGACAATAACTTCTCTGTAGAGAGATGTATCGACATTGCGGAAGATTTCCTTGAAGAACTCGGTTACGACGATATGAAGGCTGTATGGACAAGCGAAAACGGCACGACCTGCAACCTCAACTTTGCTTACGAAGAGGACGACGTGGTCTTCTACTCCGACATTATCAAAGTCAAGGTTTGCGAAGAGCGCGGAATCGTTACCGGTATGGAAGGTCTGAGCTACGTTTTAAACCACATCGAAAGGGACGCTCCCGAAGCGTCTATCTCCAAGAGCGAAGCTAAGGCAAAATTGCACGAAGGTTTCGAAGTAGAAACTTCCAGGCTGTGCGTAATACCCGTTGACGGCGAAGAAGTTCTTTGCTATGAATTCTACGGCACTTACGACGAAGCGGATTTCTATATCTATATCGATGCCAAGACCGCGGAAGAACGCGAAGTCTTCACGGTAATAGGCACCGCTCAGGGAAGAGCTCTGTTATAATAGAACAACAAAAAACGGCGGCCAACACAAACATCTGTTTGTGTTGGCCGCCTTCTTGATTTTTAAACTATTGTTTGTCGATTATATCGAGAATTTCAGAAATTCTGTCGAGATCGTCGCGCGAATAGTAATCGATATAGATACGTCCCTTTTTGTCTGTACCTATAAGGCTTACCTTGGTACGGAATGCAAAACGCATTCTGTCGACGAGCTGTTTCAGTTCAACCGAAGCAAGCGCACGCTTCTTTTTCTTCTTCTCGTCCAAAATGTCGGCAGGAATATTGTAGGCGCGTACCTTTTTTTCCAGTTCCCGGACGGAATACTGGCTTTTGATAGCCTCCCTTGCAAAATTCTGCTGTTCCTCCGCGGGCAGGGGCACAAGCGTTCTTGCGTGACCGGCGGAAAGCTTACCTTCCGAAACCAGTCCTATTACCTCGGGGCATAGATTTAAAAGCCTGAGAGTGTTTGCAACGGCCGGTCTGGATTTACCGATCCTTTCGGCCAGTTCGTCCTGAGTGAGCTTATAATCGACCATCAGCTGTTTCATTGCCGTTGCGGCCTCAATGGGGTTGAGATCTTCACGCTGTAAATTTTCTATAAGGGAAATTTCCTTGATCTCCCTTTCGGAATAATTGCGGATAACTACGGGTATCGAAGCCAGTCCCGCAAGCTTGGTTGCGCGGAAACGTCTTTCACCCGCTATTATCATATAAGTGCCGTCCTTGTTATCGTTGACGACTATGGGCATAATTACGCCGTGCTTTTTAATCGAGTCGGAAAGCTCCTTCAAAGCCTGCTCGTCGAAATTTTTACGGGGCTGGTTGGGATTTGCCGAAATTTTATCCAGCGGCATATCCGCGGCGTTCTTCCTTTCCTCTTCGGTATAATCGAATGCGCTCCTATGTTCGTATACGCGCTCGTATGCAGCTTCGGTATCCTCGAATAAGGCGTCAAGCCCTTTGCCTAATCCTTTAGCCATAATTCCTCCTAAATGGTTCCCTTTGGTTTAATTAAATCTGATGTGATAAAAATTCTTCGGTTAATGCCCTGTACGCCCTTGCTCCCACGCATTTGGGATCGTGCAAAAGAATCGGCACGCCGTGGCTGGGAGCCTCGGCAAGTCTTACGTTACGGGGAATAATGATCTCGTAAAGCTTATTTTTGAAAAACTTCTTTATTTCCGCCGTAATCTGCTTTGCTATCAATGCGCGGCCGTCGTACATAGTGATGACGACGCCCTCGATCTGCAAACGCGGGTTAAGCCGCTGTCTTACCATTGCTATGGTATTCATAAGCTGGCTGACTCCTTCCAGAGCGTAATACTCGCTCTGCAAAGGGATAATGATGCTGTCCGAGGCCACCCAGGCGTTTATAGTCAACAGCCCCAGGGACGGCGGACAGTCTATAAATATGTAGTCGTAGTCGTCGCGGATCTTTTCAAGGGCGTTTTTTAAAATCTGCTCGCGGTTCCGCTTGTATACAAGATCAACCTCCGCCCCGGTAAGATCGACGTTTGCAGGTAAAACGTCCAATAGTTTGACTTGCGTGGGCAAAATGTTATTTGCCGCCGCGTCATCATCAATAAGTACGTTATATACCGATTTTTTTAATGCGCTCTTGGAAAATCCAAGTCCCGTCGTCGCATTTCCCTGTGAATCTATGTCCACAAGCAATACTTTTTTACCAAGATCGGCACAGTAAGCCGCCATATTTATCGCCGTGGTCGTCTTACCTACTCCGCCCTTTTTATTAGTAAACGAAATAATTTTAGCCATAAATTAATCCTTTTTTCATAAACTCCCGGTAATCCCGTTTATTCTTTTGCCTCCCTTTCCGCCCGGATTTCGGGCGGAAACAAGCGGCTGTAAATACATTTAATTATTTACGTTTCACGGGAAACATTATTCTTCCGTATCGTCTTTATCGGACTTTGAAGTCTCGCTTTCGCTACTTGTCGAAGGCTTATCTCCGCTTTCCGAAAGAATATCTTCCGTCTCGTTTTCAAATCTCTTGAAATGGTTTCTGCTCTCTTTTTTGTCCTCTTCGTCCATATAGGCAAGAACTTCCGCATAGGATTTTCCTTCGAGAAGCATTTCCACCTCTTCCGCATATATGGTTTCGCGTTCTATCAGCACGCGTGCCATATTATCCAAAATGGAGCGGTTTTCGCTGAGAAGCTTCCTTGCACGCTCGTGCTGAGCGGAAATTATCTCGCGCACTTCATCGTCGATCATCTTTGCCGTATCTTCTGAATAAGCATTGTGCGTTGCCATATCCTTTCCGAGGAATACGGGCTGAGAATCGTTACTGTAACTTATGAGGCCGAGCTTATCGCTCATACCGAATTCGGTAACCATAGCTCTTGCGAATTTTGTTGCCGATCTGATATCGCCCGTAGCTCCCGAAGATATTTCGTGAATTACAAGCTCTTCCGCAACTCTTCCGCCAAGCCCCATACAGATATCGTCAAGCATAAAGTTTTTGGAATAGTATTCGCGGTCATTTTCGGGACGCATCATAGTAAATCCGCCTGCGTTGCCGCGAGGTATAATAGTTACTTCGTGCACGGGATCGCAGTTTTTGCAGAGTTTTGCAAGAATTGCGTGTCCTGCCTCGTGATAAGCGGTAATGCGTTTTTCCTGCTCGGTAACTACTTTACTCTTCTTTGCGGGGCCCATAGCGACCTTGTCGAAAGCCTCGTACAGTTCCGCATTGCCTATAAACTTTTTATCCGCACGTGCTGCAAGTATTGCGGCCTCGTTCAAAAGATTGGCAAGGTCTGCACCGGAGAAGCCCGCGCTCAGACGGGCAACGTTCCTTAAATTGACGTCGGGAGCAAGCGGTTTATTGCGCGCGTGTACCTTTAATATCTGCTCTCTGCCCTTGACGTCGGGAAGGTTTACGAATACCTGTCTGTCAAATCTGCCCGGTCTCATCAGTGCGGGATCAAGAATATCGGCACGGTTTGTAGCCGCTATTACGATTACGCCCTCATTGGATTCGAAGCCGTCCATCTGTACGAGAATCTGGTTGAGAGTCTGCTCCCTCTCGTCGTTGCCGCCGCCGAGACCTGCACCACGGTGACGTCCTACCGCGTCGATCTCATCTATAAATATTATGCAAGGTTGGTTCTTTTTTGCCATATCGAACAGATCGCGTACTCTCGAAGCACCGACGCCGACGTACATTTCGACGAAATCGGAACCGGATACCGAGAAGAACGGAACGCCCGCTTCGCCCGCAACAGCCTTTGCAAACAGCGTTTTACCCGTTCCGGGAGGGCCGACCAAGAGCACGCCCTTGGGAATGCGCGCACCCAGATCTGAAAACTTTTTGGGCTGACGCAAAAACTCGACTACTTCGGCAAGTTCCACCTTTTCTTCCTCGGCGCCCGCCACGTCGGAAAAGCGCACCTTGATATTCGTCGTCACCCTCGCTTTGGTCTTTGCAAACGACATCATCTTTCCGCCGCCGCCCATTGAGGAACGGATTATAAGGAAGAACACTACGCAGACGATCACAAGCGAAAGTACCGTAAACATAGTGGAAACCCAGTTGCCCGCGTTGGGATTGGACTGCTCTATGACGACACCGTTAAGTTCCCAGCCGCGAATTGTCTCAGAGTCCCAGCTGTCCGCGCCATATATGGAAGGTCCGTAGCAGATAAAGCGTCTTACTTCCCTTACGGAATCGCCGTTGCCCTGCAAAACGTAACCGTTGTACTGGTACGCGTCGGTTGCGACTTTCCATATTACTATAAGGCGATCGCCGTGCTCGTCAACCACAATTCCGTTTTCGTCGCTGTGATATCCTTCCGGCATTTCCTGCCCTTCTTTAAGTTTGCCGTCCCTGTCGACGTACTGAGAATTTTCTACGTATTCTCTGAACTTGGTACGATCAATCTCTTTTGCGCCCCCGTGAAGCGTGGTGGTAATAAGAATTATCGCCACGGCGGCAATCATTACGAGAATAATCGTAGAGAGTATAACTTTTCCTTTTTTACTCAAAATAAAACTCCTTGATTATGTCTTTTTAGAATTTAAAACAATTTTAACATATATAAATACAGTTATCAAGCGTTTGATAAACAAAATTACCACATATCACAAAATTTTTACTCTCTTTTCACCTTTGAAACTTATATAAAATCCCGTTATTTCAGTGCATTTTACAGATAAATTTACTATGCGCCTTACGCTATTTTGTATATAAAAATGTTTCCCGTGGAACTTTCAACCAAATTTTTTGATATAATATTAGTTTCACGTGAAACGTATAACGCTCATATTTTAATGTTTTTTGGTATTTGTGGATAACTTAAGTAGGAATTGTGGAAAATTATTTTTAACTTAAAAATCAAGACGACCTAATACTTGAACTTTGATTCAAATTTTTACAGTTAATTTATATTTAATTAACCGTAGTCGTCTTTTTTCAACAGTACCGGTTAATAATTTGCGCCATTGTATTGTTTTTGCGCCTACATCTGCTGATTTTTAAAATTGAAATGTGGACAAAAATATTATATCCCTCAATAAAAAAACAAATAACAAAAATCGGTCAAACAAATTATAATTTATTAAAGTGTTGTCAATAATCTTGCCGAGGTTTTATTTATGGACTATTCATTTAATTTATATAACGCTTTGGCTCCGCAGGGAATTTGCTTATCTTTAAAAAAGGTTTTGCCGCAATTTAAAATGCCCACTATTCTCTGCATCGGAAGCGATCTTTCGGTAGGAGACAGTCTCGGGCCCGTAACGGGCACAAAATTGAAGGAAAAACTTCAAGGATTGAATTGTTACGTTTACGGCACGCTCGCAAAGCCCATCACCGCACATGAAGTAAAATATATGAATGAATTTTTACAGGCCACTCATCCTGACAGTCCCGTAATAGCAATCGACGCGGCCGTAGGTATCGCAGGAGACATTGGACTTATAAAGTTGGGCAACAAAGCGTTAAAGCCGGGTAGCGGAGCAAATAAACGTCTTCAAAAGGTCGGCGACGTTTCGATTATGGGAATTGTAGCCGAACACTCGGTTTTCAATTACTCTCTGTTTTCCGCAACCCGTCTGAATATTATATACAAAATGGCGGAAATTATTTCCGAAGGAGTTTCATCTTATATTTACGAAAATCTTACGAACAGCGTTCAGGCGGAAAATTACAGAATAGCAATAGGTTAAAAATTAAAGCCCCCAAAATCAAAGGGGGCTTTTTTCATTTATTAAAATTATTTTCTTTCCTTGCTTTTCCGCGTAATTTACGGTAAAATAAGTTCCGCCGCTCTTTCTCGATAAGTATGCCAGGACAGCGTCGGCTCTGTCAACCATAATTTTATTGCGCTCCTGCATACAGCCGTCGTAATAGTCTGGCGCAACAATAATTTTATCGTCGCAATAGCAGAGTATTTTTTTATATCTAAATTTGTCGGCGTGAGAGTAATACTTCGTCTGATCAAGGCAGGGAATGCAAGCTATAAGCTTGAGCGCGTACTTTTTCTTATATTTTAAAACACATTCCGCCGCAATAAGATCGAAGCCCCTTGCCATACCGCAATAAAATATTTCGGTTCCACCGTCAATTAATTGCTTTATTTCCCTGTCAAGAACTTTTATATCGAAATTATCGTCCAAAATCCTATGTCCTGAAAAAGCGCAGCTCTTGATCATAACGGATTTTTTCTCTCCTTGCCGTTTCCTCGTGGATATATAGAAGGGGTGGCGCTTACCTTTTTTATTATCAGCGCCCGTCTTTTTCCGCTTTCACTAGGCAAATCATAACCGAATATATCTTCGATTTTTCCGCCGAGAATTTTCAATGCTTTTTCCGCTTCCGAAATGTCTTCGCCCTCGCCTTTATAGGCAATAAAGTATCCACCTACCTTTACGTAAGGAAGACAGTACTCTGCAAGCGTATTAAGCTTGGCGACCGCTCTGGCCGTCGCAACGTCGAATTTTTCTCGCAATTTAACGTCTCTTGCTCCGTCCTCAGCACGAATATTTAAGACTTGTTCACAATTAAGATTTAACTTATCTACAATTCCGCGGAGAAATTCACATTTCTTTCCCGTACTCTCTATCAAAGTGAATTTAAGATCCTTCCTTGCAATCATCAAAGGAATCGAAGGAAATCCCCCGCCCGAACCTATTTCAGCTACAGATGCATTCAAAGGAAAGTACTTTTCGGGCGCGACGCTGTCGTAAAAATGCTTTATCCATACGTCTTTTTCGCTGCAAATAGCCGTTAAATTGCATTTTTCGTTAAAGGCAAGCAGCATATTCATAAATTCGCAATATTCTTTTTTATTGTCCTCTAAAAGACGGGAAACTCTCAAATCCATAAAAAAAGTATATCAAAAGTTTTCAACAATTACAAGAAGTTTTTTATCAACAACCGACAAAAAAAGTTAATAACTTTTAAAAGCCGATTATTTTTGTCTGCTTGCTAAGTGTTTTAATAAAAAACGGTGGGGCGCAAAGAAAAAATCAAATTTAATATGTGTATAAATACTTCTGTTTGACCACAAAAAAATTCACATTCCAAATGCGGGAAATTCTGCCATTTACTTGCATTTTCGCCGTATATTTGTTAAAATATAGAAGTATCCGAAATGATATTAACATTTCCACACAGCCTACTAATAATTATTACATTATTATTTATTAATATAATAATAAAATAAACAATCAAAAGAAAATCAAAGACGGTTTTTTACCGTTTTATTAAATTTATAAGGAAGAGAATTAAAATGAAGTGTATTTGTGAAGGCATAGATTTATCCGATGCAGTGTTGAAAGTTGTAAAGGCCTGCTCTTCAAAGACTACGGTACCCGTATTGGAGTGTATTAAGCTCAATGCTAAAAACGATTCTCTTATCCTTTCCGCAACGGACGGGGAAATTTCAATTATTAAAAATATAAAGGCCGAAGTTTACGAAGAAGGCGAGATCTGCGTTCCCGGAAAATATTTTGCAGACTTTATTAAAAAGCTTGAGGGAGTGCAGATAACTCTCTCTTCGGAAAATAAAAAAATGGATATCTTCTATGCGGACAGTCAGACGAATATGCAGATACTCTCCGCGGACGATTTCCCCAAAATAGACACTGAAATCAGGGAAAACAGTTTTAAATTAAAAACTTCCGATTTAAAGGAATTTATACGCTCTACGGTATTTTGCTGCGCGACCGATGATTCCCGTCCCATTTTGAAGGGCTGCCAGTTTTTAATCAACGGCGAGGATATTTGCGTGACGGCGCTCGACGGATTCCGCCTTGCGACCGTTTCGGGCAAAGTTATCTCGGCAACGGGAAATCTTGACATCATCTGCCCTTCGAGAACTCTGACGGAAATCGAGAAAATGATTCCCGACGGAGACGGTGAAACTGAAATTTTCGTACAGCGCGGAATGATACTCGTCGAAGCCGGGAATACGATATTGACTTCGAGACTTTACGGCGGAGATTTCATCAAAAAAGAAAATATTATCCCCAAAGGTTTTATAACCGCGGTAACCGTGGAAAAAGATTTATTAAAAGCCAGTATCGAGAGGGCTGCAATTCTCGTAAGAGGGGATAAAAACAGCCTGATCATATTCGACGTGAGCGGCGATAAAATAGAGATTTCCTCCGCTTCGGAAATAGGAAACGTACAGGAACCCGTAAAAGCGGTAACCGAGGGAAAAGACGTAAGGATCGCGATGAATTCCAAGTTTATAATCGACGCGGTTAACGCTTTGACGGAGGAAAAAATTACGCTTTCTTTCAACAATCACGTACAGCCTTTCATCTGTCAGAACGAGAACGCCAAGGATAAATTATATCTCATTTTACCCGTGAGAACGAGCAGTAACCAATAAAATGGCTTGACTTGATTTAAAATAGATTATATAATGTACGATAGCAACGTATCAAATAAAGGAGAAAAACAATGAAAAGGACTTATCAGCCCAAGAAAAGACAGAGGAGCAAAGTTCACGGTTTCAGAAAGAGAATGTCCACAACCGCAGGAAGAAACGTTTTAAAGAGAAGAAGAAACAAGGGCAGAAAGAAGCTGTCTGCATAAGCGGTGACAGGGGTGAAATACCTAAGAATTAAAAAAAACACCCATTTTCAGAAATTGTTTACTAGGGGGAAAAAGGTATTTTCCCCTAATATTACGTTATTGTATTTTCCTTCGGCAAAGCTTTCTATGGGTGTAGCCGTTTCCAAGAAACACGGAAAAGCCGTAAAAAGAAACAGAATAAAGAGACTGTTAAGAGCCGCATTTTCAGAATGTTGCGGACAACTTGAAAAGCCCTGTTCGATAATTTTAATACCAAAGGTCGACGGAGAGTATACATTCGCCGCATATAAAAAAAGCTTAAAGACGTGCTTTGCAAAGGTGAACGAATGCCTGAAAGGTTAAAAAAATTCATAAAAACCGCCAGGCGCAAAGTCTTTAAACCCGTCTTCAAGGCTTTTTTTATGAGACTTATAGTCTTTTATCAAAAAAACATTTCCCGTCATACCTGCCTGTACGAACCGACCTGTTCGGAGTATATGAAAAGGGCTATCAACAATAAGGGAGTAATTTTGGGAATTTTGCTGGGTTGTTGGAGAATTATAAGATGCAACCCTTTTTCCAAGGGCGGTTACGATCCCGCACCGGAAAAATATTTTAGATTAAAATGGGTAATTTAATTGCCCCGGTAAAATATGAACATTTTCGACACACTTGCAATTTCAAGCATAGTAAATTCATTCGGCGTAGATCCTATTTCTTCGATCGACCTCAACTGGATCGGTAAGATCATAAGTTGGATATTCGATCTGTTTACGGGATTCTACGGCGCTATTGCGCTAGGCGTAATAGTCTTTACACTGTGCTTAAAAACTCTTGTTCTTCCTCTCGATATTTATTCAAGGGTAAAGACCAAGAAACAATCCTTAATGATGGAAAGAATGCGTCCTCAGATGGAAAAACTCCAAAAGCAGTACGCAAACGATAAAAATATGTATCAGCAGAAGGTCATGGAGTTGCAGCGCGCAAACGGCTTCAATCCATTAGGCGCCTGCCTTCCTATGGTAGTCTCGCTGGTAATCTTTATGGTCGTTTTTTCGTCCTTCTCTACTTACGCCAACTACGCCACGCTTGCCAATTATAACGAAATGGTCGAAGCGTACAATTCCAGTGTGAGCGTCTACGTGCAGACCGATGAAAACGATAGTGACAATTCACACTTTTTAATTGGATCCGATAACAGCTATCGCGTGAATTTCGACAAATTTATAGCTTATTACGAACCTTACTACAACGAATTCCATAAAAACGACGTTGACGACAAGGGAAACGCGGCTCCCAAAACTTTCGATAAAGAGGCATTCCTCGATAAAAACGAAAACGAAAAATGGGAAGTTGTTACCGAGTTTGTTCAGCTCAACGCCCGCGAAGCGGTCGTAAAATGGTATGCCGAAAATAAAAAAGCAACCGAATTCGGCTGGATAGGCAATATGTGGTATCCCGATTCGATGCTCAATAAAAAAGTCCCCGACTTCAAGAGCTTTTCCGATGCTGTTGCAAGGGCTATGGGCTCGGGAGTAAGCGCGACGTATGAAGATAATTACAACGAAGTTACTTTTAATCTTGTAAACGAAAAAAACACTTTTAACGGTTACTTCGTGCTTATAGTACTGGCAATAGGGCTGATGTTCTTACAGCAGTTCATAATGATGAGATCGCAAAAGGCCGCCAACGAATTGAGTTCGGTGGACGGCAGCGCGGCAAAGACAAATAAGTGGATGATGATTATGATGCCCATTATTTTCGGCGTATTCTCATTTTTCTACTCCGCGGCGTTCTCCGTTTATATGATAGTCAACACTCTTTACGGACTTATTTCTACTTTGATTATCAACAAGATCGTAGCTATACGGTTTGAAAAGAAGGACAACGGCGGTTCGGGATACAGCGGCAGGCCGTCAAACAAGGCAAAGAGGTTAAAATAATGGAAGAAAAAAACGTTTTTACGGCCAAGTCCGTAGATGAAGCCCTCGAAGAGGGATTGAAGGCGCTTGCTCTCACTATAGACGAGGTGGATTATGAAATACTTGACGAGGGCAAAAAGGGACTTTTCGGATTGGGATCAGTCAAGGCAAGAGTAAGAATTACTCCCAAACGCGAGGAAACGGTATCCTCCACTACTGATTTTATCAATGGTTTACTCGATATTATCGGTTTTGAAGCCAAGAGCGAAATCGTATCCGACGGAGAATCGCTTGTAATAAACATAACCGCGGCAAATTCCGCAAGAGTTATAGGAAAACGCGGCGACGTTTTGGACGCAATACAATGTCTTGCGGGCGCCGTATACAATATCGGCCGCGACGAATATAAAAAGGTTGTCGTGGATTGCGAAAATTATCGCGCACAGCGCGAGCGTACGCTTGTCACGCTTGCCAACAAATTGGCTAAAACTGCGGTGGAAACGGGCAGAAAGATGTTGCTCGAACCTATGACGCCATATGAAAGGCGTGTGATTCATTCCGCCCTTATGAATAACGAAGACGTTAAGACCGCGTCTGAGGGAAAGGAGCCTATGAGATACGTGGCCGTTATCCCCAACAACGCAAGCCCTAACGACAGAGGTGTGAGATACGGTGAAAAGAGAGGGCGCGACCGCGGCGACAGACGCGAGGGCCGCGATAACCGCGGACACGGAAGAAGAGACAGAAACGACAGACGCGACCGCGGCGAAAGAAGAGACGGCGGACGTCCCCGTTCTTCGGGCGGCGCAAAGCGCGGCAAAAAGGAAATTTACTTCGGGACCTTCCTCGGCAACAGCAACGATATAAAGAAAGACGACGAAAACAATAATTCCAACGGCAATAACGAGTAATAATTCAACCGCGGCGGTATATTAAATAACGCCGCGGTTTATTTGTACTTACAAACAATTAAAATTAAAAAACAGCCGCGGAAATTTTCCGCGGCTGTATATTTTTATCTTTATTTTTTGCAGTTTTCTTTCAAAGTGTTCAGGCAGTCTATAAGCTCTTGAGGGATACGCGTCTTGATAGTTCCGTTATAATAACCTTCTATCTCCTCCGCTTCCTTGGTCCACTTTGCTTGATCTACGGTAAGAATTTCTTTAAGCTCGTCGATACCGAACTTTTTACCCTCGCAGATTTCATAGTCGAGACCTGTAAGATCTATATCCTCCGCCTTGGGAACGTATCCTATCGCGGTTTCTTCTGCGTCGGCGGTGTTGTCGCAACGTCTCAAAATCCATTCGAGCACGCGCATATTGTCGCCGAAGCCGGGCCACATAAAGTTGCCGTCCTTATCGGTGCGGAACCAGTTAACGTTGAATATCTTGGGAGGATTTTTGATTTTAGATCCCATTTCCACCCAGTGAGCGAAGTAGTCGCCCATATGATAGCCGGTGAAGGGCTTCATAGCCATGGGATCGTGTCTGAGTACGCCGACTGCGCCTGCCGCTGCGGCAGTTGTCTCGGAGGACATAGCCGAACCGATGAATACGCCGTGGTTCCAGTCTCTCGCTTCATAAACGAGGGGAGTTGTAGATGCTCTTCTTCCGCCGAAAATTATCGCGGAGATAGGCACTCCTTTCTTGGAATCGAATTCGGGAGAAACGCAGGGGCAATTAGCCGCAGGCGCGGTGAAACGGCTGTTGGGATGCGCGGCGCAGGTGGATTTGTCTGCTTTGTTAAATTTAGCGGGATCCCAAGGCTTACCCGTCCAGTCGATGCAATGTTCGGGAAGATCTTTGGAAAGTCCCTCCCACCAAACTGTCATATTGTCGGTATTGAGCGCAACGTTAGTGAATATTGTGCCGCGCTTTGTGGATTGAAGCGCGTTATAATTGGAGTGTTCGTTTGTTCCGGGAGCAACGCCGAAGAAACCGTTTTCGGGGTTTACCGCCCAAAGCCTTCCGTCTTCGCCAACTCTCAGCCAGGCAATGTCGTCGCCTACGCACTCAACCTTATATCCCTTTTCAATGTAATGTTTGGGGGGAATAAGCATTGCAAGGTTGGTTTTGCCGCAAGCGGAGGGAAATGCCGCCGCAACGTATTTCTTTTCGCCGTCGGGGAAAGTAACGCCGAGGATAAGCATATGCTCTGCCATCCAGCCCTCGTTCTTGCCGAGGTAGGAAGCTATACGCAGAGCAAAGCACTTTTTGCCCAAAAGCACGTTTCCGCCGTAAGCCGAGTTTACGGAGATAATAGTGTTGTCCTCGGGGAAGTGCATAATATATCTCTTATCTGCGTCAACGTCGCACTTTGCGTGAAAGCCCTTTATGAAATCGCCGTCTTTGCCCAGTTCTTTGAGACACTGAACGCCCACGCGCGTCATTATATTCATATTTAATACAACGTAGATGGAGTCGGTTACCTCTACGCCGATCTTTGCGAAGGGGCTGCCCACAACGCCCATAGAATAGGGAATGACGTACATAGTTCTTCCCTTCATAGAGCCGCGCGCAATTTCTGAAGCAAGCTCGTAAGCCTGGCGGGGATCCATCCAATAATTTATGGGGCCGGCGTCTTCTCGCTTGGAAGTACAGATAAAAGTTCTGTCCTCTACGCGGGCGACGTCGTTTACCTTTGTGCGGTGCAGATAGCAGTCGTGTAAAAGATTTTCGTTAAGTTTTATAAGTTCGCCGGTCTTTACCGCCTCTTCTTTCAAAGCTTTAATCTGTTCGGGACTTCCGTCGATCCAAACGATTTTATCGGGCAAGCCGAGTTCCGCGCTTTCGCGCACGAATTCGAGGACCTTCTGATTTTTTGTCAACGCCATAATTTTTCTCTCCTGGAAAAAATCAATATTTCTACAAATAATATTATATAATACCTTGTCAAAAAAAGCAAATTAATTGTGTGCAAGAATTGTGAACTTTTATACCCAAAAATTACATAATACTACATAATTATATAAAATATTCTCTCAATTTATTACTATAATTATTTTGTAACACAATTTTAAACGGGGCGATTTTATGAGCTTTACTAAAAACATAGCCGTAATTCACGGCTTAAAGGACGGTTTTTCCGCAGACGGCGGCTCTCTTACCGGGCTTGTCAAGGCGGAAAGATACGGCGGGCATCTCACCGTCGAGGTATCGTACATAAACTTTGCTCCCCTCTCGGAAGGGCGTTTTGTCGCGGCCGTCAACGACGGCAAAAACACCGTGGTCGTGGAGGACGGGTTTTTCGACGGCGAAAGCCTTGTAAATACCGACAACGGTTTTGCCGCTCTTATATGTTATATCAACAACGGAGTATTTCCAGTTGCTTCGGCAATATGCGGAAATTTCCGCGACGCGGCTCTTGCTATAAAGGACGATATAGAACGCGGCGAAAATTTCAAAGCCGCAAATAAGGACGGCGGCGCAGCTCCTTCCGAGGGTACGGTATACGAGGATGAGGCGATAGCGGAGGAAAACTACTATGAATTTGAAACTGATGAAAGCAAAAGTGCTGTACGCAAAAATGAAAGCAAGGCGGCGAACGGGGAAAAGCCTCGTAAAAATGAGGAGGCTGCTTGCGCTGTCAAAAATAAAAAAAGCGGCGTAAAGAGCGGTCTTGCCGGCGGCGATTTTTACAGCCGAATGAAGAGGGAGATAGAAAAAGTATTTTCGGATTACCCTCGTTTTAAGGAACTCGAAAGCCTGATCGAAGGCTCAAAATGGGTAAAAATATCCTACGGCGAAAACGGGTTTTACGTGTTCGGAGTGATGTATTCGGGCGGCCGCGCGGAGTACGTCTGTTACGGCGTGCCCGCAAAAAGTTCATCCGCCCCGCCTGAAAGCATGAAAAACACGGCCTCGTTCATACCGCTTGAAACGGAGGGTTACGTCGGTTTCTGGGTGATGTATCAGGACGCGGGCACGGGCGCGACGCTCCGTGTCGATGGCGCGTAAATAAATAAACCGTTGCACCGCAACGGTTTATTTTAACCCCTTGTATGGCTTGAATATTATCAGCGAATAGATCGTGAACAGTGCGGACGCCGCGCAAATCGCGTAAAAGGTTCTGTACGCTACGGTGGAGCCGAAAGACAGATATTTTATTACGTCAAAGCCCGTAAACGCGAATATACCCCCGCATATCCCCAAAATAATGAGATTGGCTACGCACATATAACAAGTCATTTTCATATTGACAGTATGCGCCGCCGCGGAATAAATATACTTTTTAAATAGTTATGTTTTCTATTACAAGCTTGTCGAAGTCAGGCGCTTCTGCAAAATCGCGGGCTAAGAATTTTACCGTGCGGAATTTTGCGTACCCGAAAATGTGCGTTTTAAGCACTATCGGGGTGGATATATCCAGTTCGTCGCAGATTTCGGATATGTACTTCCAGAAGTCCGCGTAAACGAATTTTTCGTCGTTTTCGTATGTAACCTGTTTTATGATTTTTTCGCCGGCGATTACTTTCGCCCAAATTCTGAACATATTTTTATTATACGTTGCGCGCGGATTTTTGACAATCGATTTGACTTTACTGCAGGTAAATTGTATAATAAATTTTATAAATATCCGCTACGGGGGTTGAATTATGGAAAAACTCGAAAAAGATATTCTTGCTCTTTTGACAGAGGACAGCAGAATAAGCGCAGGGCAGATCGCAGCCGCCCTTAAAATAAGCGAGGCCGAGGCGGAAGCAAAAATCCGCTCTCTTGAAGATAGAGGAATAATAGTCAAATATACTGCGATTATCAACGCGGACAGCGTTGACGAGGACATTGTGGAAGCGCTAATTGAAGTCAAGGTAACTCCTCAGCGCGGTCACGGTTTCGACGCCATTGCGGAAGAGGTAAGCGCCCACTCCGAGGTGCAGAGTCTGTATCTTATGAGCGGAGCGTACGACCTTGCGGTAATAGTCCGCGGCCGGTCGTTGAAGGAAATTTCCCGCTTTGTTTCAGAGAAGATCTCTACATACGACAGCGTTATTTCCACGGCCACGCACTTCATATTAAAGAAGTATAAAGTCGAGGGCGCGGAAACGCGCGAGGCTGAAGGCGGCAAGCGCATAAGCGTGCAGGCGTAACTATGAGAAACTTCGTTAACTCGCGTGCGGCGGGATTACAGCCAAGCGGAATAAGAAAATTTTTTGACGTGGTTTCCACTATGGAGGGGGCCATATCTTTGGGCGTGGGCGAGCCCGATTTTATCACTCCTTGGAACGTCCGCGACGCGGCTATCCGCTCGTTGAGGCGGGGATATACTCAATATACGGGCAATCGCGGGCTTCCGGAACTAAGAGAGCTTATATCGGAATATCTTAAAAAATCCTTTTCGGTCGACTATCCCGCAGACCGGATTATAGTGACGGTCGGCGCGAGCGAGGCCATCGATCTTGCCATACGCGCAACCTGTGAATCGGGCGACGAAGTGCTCGTCCCCGAGCCCTCCTACGTATCCTATGCTCCCATAGTTTCGCTTGCGGGCGGTACGCCCGTACCCGTGAAATGTTCGGCGGACAACGACTTCATATTGACGGCCGAAATGTTGGAGAGCGCGGTCACGGAAAAGACCAAGGCAATAATTCTGCCCTACCCCAACAATCCGACGGGCGCGGTTATGACGGGCGAACAGCTTAAACAAATTATACCCGTGATAAAGGAGCGCGATCTCCTCGTCATATCCGACGAAATTTACGCCGAATTGACCTACGAGGGACAGCATACGTCGATAGCTTCGTTTGACGGAATGGCCGAAAGAACGGTATATATAGGGGGCTTTTCAAAGGCATTTGCAATGACGGGTTGGCGAGTGGGCTTCGTCTGTGCGCCCAAAGAAATAGACGAGGCGATGCTTAAAATTCATCAGTACACTATATTGTGCGCGCCGCAGATGAGCCAGCGGGCGGCAGTCGCGGCTTTGAAGGAGGGCTTTGCGGACGGCTTTGCCGCCGTATCTGAAATGCGCGAAGAGTATAACCGCAGGGGCAATTTTCTTGCGGGCGCTTTGAATAAGCTCGGCTTGAAATGCTTTATGCCCAAGGGCGCGTTTTACGTGTTCGCTTCCGTGGAGAATACGGGGCTTGACGGCGAGCAGTTTGCGGAAAAGTTGCTTGCCGCGGAAAAAGTCGCGGTCGTTCCGGGGAGCGCGTTCGGCGGTGCTGGAAAATATTTCGTCAGGGCGAGTTACGCGGCTTCCATGAAACAGCTTTCGGAAGCGGTTAGGCGCATTGCCGCGTTCTTGGGGAAAACCCTTTAATATTCCCTTATATTTGTCCGTCGGGTATAAATCGTTGACAAATACGATTTGTAATTATATAATAAAGTAGCAAAAGAATGTGATTTCGCAAAAAGCGAAATCACTTTTACTTATATTTTTTTCCAAGGAGCTTAAAATGGCAGAACTTATTGTAATGACGCAGAAAAATTACGACGATCTTAAAAAGGAGCTTGAGTACCTCATTAAGATAAAGCGTCCGGAAATAATCGAGCGCATTGCCGAAGCGCGCAGTCACGGAGATCTCTCCGAAAATGCGGAGTACGACGCGGCGCGCGAGGAACAGCGTTCCAACGAGGGCAAAATTGCCGAAATAGAGTACAAACTCAAATATGCCGATATCCGCAAGGAGGATACCGACACGAGCTACGTTCATCTGGGCAGCGTCGTTACCGTTTACGACGAGGATATGGAGGAAGAGCAGGTCTACACTATAACCTCCGTAATAGACGTGGACGTTATGGCGGGTAAAATTTCCGTCGAGTCGCCCGTCGGCGCGGCGCTTTTGAGAAAAAGGGTGGGCGACAAGATCGCCGTCAAGTGCCCCGACGGTTCGGACTATACACTTAAAATCGTTAAAATAAGCTGAGGGTAACGAATATGGCAGAAAATTTACAGAACCTCACTCCCGAGCAGGAAGCCGAAAACCTTGCCGAACAGGCGAGAATTCGTCGTGAAAAACTTCAAAAACTTACCGATGAGGGAAATAATCCCTACGTAAAAGTCAAGTACGAAGTTACCGCGCGTTCGGGATATATCAAGAGTCATTTTGAAGAACTGGAAGGCAAGGAAGTTTGCATTGCAGGCAGACTTATGCTCCGCCGTATTATGGGTAAGGCGTCTTTTTGTCATATGCAGGACGACGAAGGCGCAATTCAGATCTACGTCCGCCGCGACGACGTTGGCGAGGAAACTTATGCGTCCTTTAAAAAGGACTATGATCTCGGCGACATAATCGGCGCGAAAGGCTACGTTTTCAAGACGCAGACCGGTGAAATCTCCGTTCATTGTCAAAGTATAGAGCTTTTGAGCAAATGTCTTTTACCCCTGCCCGAAAAGCAGCACGGCTTGAAGGACACCGATATTCGTTACAGACAGAGGGAACTCGACCTCATAGTCAATCCCGAAGTTAAAAATACATTCTTCAAGCGTTCGCGTATACTTTCGGAGATCCGTGCGTATCTCGATGAAAACGGCTTTCTCGAAGTGGATACGCCCGTACTTAATACGATAGAGATAGGCGCGTCCGCCCGTCCATTCAAGACGAGACATAACGCGCTTGACATCGATATGTATTTGAGAATAGAGACCGAACTCTATCTCAAAAGATTGATCGTAGGCGGTTTCGAACGCGTCTACGAAGTGGGCAGGATATTCCGCAACGAGGGTATGGACGCTTTCCACAACCCCGAATTTACCACGATTGAAATGTACGCGGCTTACCTCGATTACTTCGATATGATGAATATCGTAGAGGATATGTATCAGACCGTCGCCCGCAAGGTTTGCGGCACGACCGATATTACTTACCAGGGTACGGAAATTCACCTCGGTGGAAAGTGGGCGAGGCTCACGATGAAAGAAGCCGTCAAAAAATATTGCGGCGCGGACTTCGACAGTTGGACAAGCGACGAGGACGCCCGCAAGTGCGCGGCCGATCTCGGCGTAACCGTAGAAGAGGGCGCGGAGGCGACAAAGGGGCACGTGCTTATCGCGCTGTTCGACGCCTTTGTAGAGGATAAGCTCGTTCAGCCCACGTTTATTTACGATTATCCCGTGGAGAATTCTCCGCTTGCAAAGAGAAAGGAGAACGATCCCGCGTTTACGCAGAGGTTTGAATACTTCATCTGCGCGCACGAATTCGGCAACGCGTTTTCCGAACTCAACGATCCCATAGATCAAAAGCAGAGATTTGTAAAACAGGTCGAAGCCAAGCGCGCGCAGGAAAAGAATTGCAACGCTCAGGTTGACGAGGAGTTCGTTACCGCGCTCGAATACGGTCTGCCCCCTACGGGCGGTCTCGGTTTCGGCGTAGACAGGCTTGTAATGTTGCTTACCGACAGCGCTACTATAAGGGACGTATTGCTCTTCCCCACGATGAAACCCAAGAAATAAATTTTTAAATCGCTATGTATAATTACCTTATATATTCACAGCTTAAAAATTACGTAAAGGCGGATAAGTCTTTCCATATGCCCGGACATAAGGGCAGGGGCGACTTTAAATCCAAGTTCGCGGTTGCGTCTATGGACGTGACCGAGCTGTCCTATACCGACAATCTGCTGTGTCCTACGGGGGTTATCGCGGCCGCTCAGGCGGACATAGCTCAGATACTCGGGGCCAACGACAGCTTCATACTTACGGACGGTTCGTCCTCGGGTATACTTGCAATGATTTACGCCGTTTCGGGATTGGGCACTAAAATAATAGTTCCGCGCGGCAGCCATCAAAGCGTGTGGAACGCGTGCAGGCTCTTCAATCTCGAACCTGTCGTAGTGCAGGGACAGTCGTCGGGCGGGGTGCTTTTGCCCCCGTCGCCAAAGCTTATAGAAGGGTTGATTTCAAACGATTCCACCATAGCGGGAATGATAGTCGCTTCCCCCGATTACTACGGAAATATAGCGCCGTTAAAGGAATATTCCTCTCTTCTGAAAAAGTACGGCAGACATCTGCTTGTGGACGGGGCTCACGGCGCGCACCTTGCGTTCGGTCAGCTCGGCGCGGGATATGCGGGAGTTTACGCCGATCTTTGGGTGGACGGGGCGCATAAGACTTTGCCCACGCTTACGCAGGGCGCAATAGTTTCTTCCAACAACGACGAACTTTTACCCGCATTGAAAGAGGGGCTTTCGATGTTCCGAACCACCTCGCCCAGTTTTCCTATAATGGCCTCGGTGGAATACGGCCTAAAATATATAAAGAATAATCCTAAGATAATGGAAGATGCGGTCGCCGCAGTGACTGCTTTCAGGGAAAAGTTCCCTTACCGCCTGTACCCTTCGGCGGATAAAATGAAGATAGCGATAGACTGCGAGCCTTTGGGTGTTTCGGCGGACGACGTCACGGTATTGCTTGAAAAGAAAGGAGTATATCCCGAGCTTTCCGACGGGCGTTATGTGCTGTTCTATCTTTCACCTATGACAACGGCAGCCGATCTTGCAAAGTTACAGTCGGCGTTTACTTCCGCAGTCAACAGCAGAAAGCTCAAAAAACAATACGTCGCCAGGGCGGAGCTCTCCCCCGTAGAGCGGACGTACAGCTATCTTTACGCCCTTAAACAGCGGCATATGCTTGTGCCTTTGAATCAGGCGGAGGGCGCGATGTGCGCCTGCAACGTGGGCATAGCTCCTCCTTGCGTGCCCGTAGTGGTGGCGGGAGAAATAATTACCAAAGAAGAAATCGACATTCTGACCTCGGCTAAAAATACTTACGGCTTAGAGGACGGAAAGATAAGAGTGGTGGCTAAATGATTGGAAAACTCGTAGTTTTCGAGGGGTGCGAGGGCTCGGGCAAGAGTACTCAACTCAGGCTTTTGTCCCAATTTTTAACGGAGCGCGGAGTGGACTTTATTTTAACCCGCGAACCGGGCGGAAGTAAAATTTCCGAAGAAATACGCAAAATAATTCTCGACGGAAAAAATACCGAGATGTGCGACGAGTGCGAAGCTCTGCTTTACGCGGCTGCGCGGGTGCAACATCTCAAAGAGACCGTGATACCCGCTTTAAACAGCGGCAAGCTGGTTATCTGCGACAGATACTATTATTCCTCTCTCGCATATCAGGGATATGCAAGGGGGCTGGGCGAGCAATTCGTAGCCGACATAAATTCGTTTGCTATAGACAATTACCCCCCGTATATGACTGTCTTTTTGGATATTTCGCCCGAGGACGCGTTCAACCGCAAGCACGGCGCGGACAAGAACGACAGGATAGAACAGCTCGGCCTCGCTTTCCATAGAAAGGTGTACGAGGGATACAAGGCTCTCGAAGCAAAATATCCCGACATATGCGCGGTGGACTGTTCGGGAACAAAGGCCCAGACGGCGGAAAAAATACGTAATTTATTTATCGAAAGGCGCGTGACGGAGCAGTGAAGGAACTTATTTTAAGCACAACCGCATACAGGATTTTGGCGGGCGACGCGGAGAAAGACAGACTTTCGCACGCGTATATGCTCTGTTTTAACGATCCTAAGAATATGCGCGAGGCGCTTAAAATATTTGCGCTCGCCTTTTTCGGCGCGGACGGAAACTATTCCGTCGGTTCGAGAATTTTACACGAAAGTTTTACCGATTTTAAAATTTATCCGGAGGCGGATAAAAAGTTCAATGCGGAAGCCGTTTCGGAAATACTTAACGACTGCGCGATGAAGCCTGTCGAGGGCAAGCGTAAACTTTACTGTATATGCGGGTTTGAAAGCGCGCCCGCGCTTTTACAAAACAAACTTTTGAAAACTTTGGAAGAACCGCTCGAAGGCGTTTATTTTATTCTCGGCGCAGCGTCGCTCGCGTCGGTGCTGGATACCGTAAAGTCCCGCGTCAAGCTTTTGGAAATTGCTCCGTTTTCGGAAGAGCAGATATATTCCGCTCTCGAAAGGAAGCGTCCGTCGGCGGTGAACCGCCGCGCGGCGGCAAGCGCTAACGGCATTTTGGGCGCGGCGGAAAACCTTGCGGAAGGCGGTTGGTTCGATGAAATCCAGACTGCGGCGAGGGAAATATGTTCCGTGACCGAGACGGGCGCGGCCGGGCCCATAGCCGTTAAATACGGCGACACCAAATATAAAAACGAATTGCTTTGCGAAATGCAAAGACTTTATTTCGCGGCGCTTAACGGGGAGGAAGAACTTCCCTTAAAAAAGCCCGCCGTGATATTCGCTCTCGAAAAACTTTGCGCGGCGTTTAACGACCTTAAATTCAACGCTGTTTTTCAGGGACTGTTGTACGACTTCATTCTGAATGTTGTCAAGGAGAATAAAAAATGGCAGAAATTATCGGCGTAACCTTTAAGTCGGGCGGTAAGGTTTATTACTTCGATCCCGGCAAAGGAAAATACGAAAAGGGCGTTGGGGTGGTCGTCGAGACCGCTCGCGGTACGGAGTACGCCACCGTGGTTATCCCCCGCACTGAAATGCCCGATGAAAAAATATCTTCGCCCCTGAAGCCCGTCATACGCGCGGCAACGCCGAGGGACGAGGAGGCTCACCGCAAATCCATAGAGCGGCGGGCGGGCGCTTTCAAAACGGTTAGGGAAAAAATAGAAAAGCACGGTTTGGATATGAAGCTCATCGACTGTGAGTTTGCCTTCGACGGCTCTAAGGCGGTGTTCTATTATTCCGCTCCTCAGCGCGTAGATTTCAGGGAGCTTGTCAAGGATCTTTCCTCAACCTTCCATATGCGGATAGAGCTTAGACAGGTAGGCATACGCGACGAGATAAAACTTATCGGCGGGCTTGCTCCCTGCGGCAGAGAGTGCTGCTGTTCCAGTTGTATGCCCGCGTTTAAAAAAGTTTCCATTAAAATGGCGAAAAATCAGGGGCTTTCTCTCAATCCCCAAAAAATTTCGGGACTGTGCGGAAGACTGATGTGCTGTCTCGAATACGAAAACGATTATTACGCGGACGCCTGCAAGAGAATGCCTAAAATGGGCTCTGAAGTCCTTTCTCCCGACGGCAAAGGCACTGTGGTAAATATCGATATGCTCAAAATGACCGTCCGCGTAAGGATAGAGGACAAGCAAAAGGATACCGTTACTTTCAACGATTATCCCGTCGAAAAACTCAAATTCCACAGGCCGGCAAAGGAGAAGGACGCGGACGTGAGCGAAGACGACGATACGTCCGATAATTAAAGTTTAAAAAATTTTTTGCTTAACCCCTTTACAGGTTAGCGAAAATATGATATAATTCAAAATATAAACGTATAATAACGTTAAAAACGGAGGAATTTTATGGCACATTCGATTTCTGATGAGTGCGTAAGCTGCGGCGCTTGCGCGGGAACTTGCCCCGTTGAGGCAATCTCCGAAGGCGCAGATAAGTACGTGGTTGATCCCGACGTCTGCATCGATTGCGGCGCTTGCGAGGACGTTTGCCCTACCGGCGCAATCAAAGCTGAGTAATACAGAAAGCAATAGGGCGGGTGAAATAACCCGCCTTTTTTGCGCAAAAAAGCTATGCTGAAACAGGACGAAGTTTTAGAAGAATTTTACGAGGATAAAAAAATAATCCAGAATACAAAACTTTACCGGTTTACTTCCGACAGTATTCTTTTATCGCGTTTCGCGCGTGCAAAGCACGGTGACAACGTGGCGGATTTCTGTTCGGGAAGCGGAGTGGTAGGGTTTCATTTTGCGTGTCTGAATAAAAATATCTCCTCGCTGACTCTCTTTGAAATGCAGGAAAGTCTTGCGGATATGTCCCGCCGCACCGCCGAACTCAACGGATTTCAATGCAAGGTGGAGAATATGCGCTTGCAGGATATAGGCAGGGAGTACGACGACAAATTTTCGCTGATTTTATGCAATCCTCCTTATGAGCGCGGGGGATTTGAAAACGAGGTCTACGAAAGGGCCGTCTGCCGCAAAGAGATTACTCTTACTCTTCCCGAAATCGTGGAAGCGGCTTTCAGAAAACTCAAATTCGGCGGAAGGTTTGCCCTGTTGCAACGGGCGGACAGATCCGCGGAGCTTTTGTATCTTTTGAAAAAACGCGGGCTCGAGCCCAAGAGAATGCAGTTCGTATCGGGCGCTTACGGCGCAAAGCCCTATCTCGTGATGGTTGAAGCCGTCAAGGGCGGCAGGGAAGGCGTGGACGTTCTGCCCGATATAATCAATAAAAAATGAGGTGAATTTATGGACGATATTACACTTTTGAGAAAACTCAGCGACTGTCCCGGCGCGTCGGGCTTCGAGGACAGAGTACTCGATATTGCGCGGGAATATCTCGGCGGGCTTGCCCGTTTCGAGCAGGACAGTATGCGCAACCTCTATATTTATCCCAATTACAATAAGGGATCGCGGCCGCAGGTTTTGCTGGACGCGCATTCGGACGAAGTCGGTTTTATGGTTCAGGCCGTTAAACCTGACGGCACTCTTCGCTTTATCCCCATAGGCGGTTGGAACGAAAAGAGCCTGCCCTCTTCCAAGGTTGCCGTATATACGGACAAGGGATATATTACGGGCGTAATAGCCGCACAGCCCCCGCACCTTATGACGGCCGAACAGAAGAATGCGCCCGTAAGCTATTCGACTTTATTTATCGATATAGGCGCGTCCTCGGCGGAGGAAGCCGCCGATTTCGGAGTAAAGATAGGCGCGCCCGTTGTTCCCGCAACTCGATTCGAATACGACGAGGCGCATGGAATAATGCACGGCAAAGCGTTCGACGACAGAATGGGCGTCGCCGCTCTCTTGAAAACAATCAAACTTTTGGAAAAAGAAAAACTCGACGTCGACGTTATAGCCGTTATATCCTCGCAGGAAGAAGTGGGCGAGCGCGGCATAACCGCCGCTATGCACAGGATAAAAGCGGACGCGGCTATCTGCTTCGAGGGATGTCCCGCGGACGATACTTCCGCTCCCGCATATATGATTCAGGATAAACTTCACGGCGGAGTTATGCTCAGATATATGGACGCGACGGTAATCTGCACTCCCGGGTTCAATTCGTTTGCTAATAAGATCGCTGAAAAATGCGGAATTAAAATTCAGATGGCGGTGCGCTCGGGCGGCGGAAACAACGGCGCGTATATAGTGTCCGCGAACGGCGGAACTCCCGTCATAGTCGCGGGCATACCCGTAAGATATATTCACACCTTCAACTGTATTGCAGCAAAGGACGACTTCGATTCCACTGTCGCGCTGGGCGTGGAGCTTTGTAAAAATCTTGACGGCGAGACTATAAAAAATTTTTAAAATACTCATCGGAAACTTATCTTATGATTTATTTTGTGGCTACGCCGATAGGCAATTTAGGCGATATAACTTTGCGCGCGTTGGAAACTTTAAAGTCGGCGGACGTAATTTTTTGCGAGGATACCCGCAGGACGTTGAAGCTTTTAAACGCGTACGAAATAAAAAAGCCCCTTCGCGCCTGCCATAAATTCAACGAGCGGGAGGCGGCGGAAAACATCCTTGCGGAGGCGGCGGCAGGCAAAGAGGTGGCCGTCGTTTCGGACGCGGGTATGCCCGTCATATCCGATCCCGGCAACATTGTAGCCGAGGTTTTAAGGGGCGCGGGACAGGCGTTTACCGTCGTCCCGGGAGCGAATGCCGCACTGTCCGCGTTGGTGCTTTCCGCAATGTCCTCGGACAGATTTGCGTTTATAGGCTTTTTGCCCGACAAGGCCGGGGACAAAAGACGACTGCTTGAAAAGTATGCCGATCTCGATATGTCGCTCATATTCTACGTCGCACCCCAGGACGTAGACCGCGATATATCTGCAATCTACGCCGTTTTCGGCGAAAGACGGGCGTGCGCAGTCAGGGAGATAACCAAGCTTCACGAGGAGGCCGTGTCGTTCGATCTGTCGGCGGGGCTTCCGGGCGAAAAGCGCGGCGAGTACGTGCTTATAGTCGAGGGCGCGAAGCCCTGCAACAAACTGTGCGATTTAAGCGTGGAAGAGCATTTACTGCGCTATATATCGGGGGGAATGGATAAAAAAGAGGCCGTAAAGGCTGTTGCCAAGGACAGGGGCGTGCCTAAATCGGAGATTTATAAAGCGGCGCTGAGTCTTGATATTTAAATAGTTATGGCGGATAAACATACTACCGCTTACGGCGGAAGAAAAAATTCATATTATCTTTCAATGTTTTTAAAGGGCGGTATCCGCGCGTTTGTAATTGCCGTTATTTCAAACATAATTTGCACTCTATGCGTTACCGTAGTTCCTTTGATCATAAGCTTTACGATAGACAGCGTCCTGGGCGACGAGCCCGTTACGGGAATATTTGCGGAGGCGGTCAAGCTGTTCGGCGGCATTGAAAACGTACGCGCTAATATATGGATTCCCGCCGCGGTGATTGCGGCTATCGCTCTTTTGAACGCGCTGTTTTCGTATGCGAATACATATTTCAACAATTACGGAAATCAGACGCTCGTCCGCAATATGCGGGACGGACTGTTCTCTCACGTGCAAAGGCTTCCGCTTTCAAGGCAGTCGTTGAACAGCACGGGAGACATAATACAGCGCTGTACTTCGGACGTCTGGAATTTGTCCAATTTTATTTCAAATCAATTTGTCTCTCTTTTGAGAATAGTAATAACAATAGTAATTTCCGTGGCGTTTATGTTCTCTATGAACGTTGTGTTAGCTTGCGTTTCGTCCTCTCTCATCGTGGTTATTACCACCGTATCTATGCTGATACGCAGGGTTATGTTCCGCAGGTTCACCGAGTGCGACGAACAGGAAGGAATACTTTCCGCATACGCACAGGAGAACTTAACGGGAGTGCGGGTTGTCAGGGCGTTCGGCAGAGAAAAGCACGAGAGGGACAAGTTTGAAAAGCAAAACGAAAAGTATACCAAGCTATGGTCAAAGACGGGAAAGGTAACGGCTCTGTACTGGATGAGTACGGAATTTCTTAACACCCTTCAACTTATGATCATAATAGTTACGGGAACTTTTTTCTGTATCGACGGCAAACTCACTGCGGGCGATCTTGTTGCCTTTATTTCTTACAATACTCTTTTGGTTACTCCGTTGCGGGAACTGGGGAGAATAATTTCCCAGATGTCAAGGGCGGGCGTTGCCCTCGGCAGAATTTGTAAGGTTATGGATTCGGAAGCGGAGGAGACTGGCGAAAACGCCGGCAAGCTTGCGGGCCACGTTTCCTTTTGTAACGTGAGCTTCGGATACGGGGACAAGCCTGTGTTAAAGGACGTCAGCTTCACGGTGCCGCAGGGGAGCGTTTTGGGTATTGTCGGCGCAACGGGCAGCGGCAAGTCCACGATAGCGGGGCTTGCGGCAAGGTTGTTCGAACCCGACAGCGGCGCAATTTATATAGGCGATAAAAACCTGGCGGAACTTTCGCTTGCGACTGTGAGAAACAACGTGGGGCTTGTTTTGCAGGAAGGGTACGTCTATTCGCGTACCATACGTGAAAATATAGCAATGGCCGCGGAAGAGGCTTCGGATGATAAGATCCGCGAGACTGCGCGGACGGTTTGCTTAGACAAAAGCATAGCTTCTTTCAAGGACGGTTACGACACCGTCGTGGGGGAACGCGGGGTGACTCTTTCGGGCGGACAGAAACAGCGGCTGAATATTGCCCGCGCCCTTATGAAGAATACGCCCGTACTGATTTTCGACGATTCGCTTTCTGCTGTGGACAGCGAGACGGACGCGGAAATAAGAAAAAATTTAAAGGAACGCTTCAAGGGCACTACCGTAATAATTATTTCACACAGGCTTACGACCGTTATGGACGCGGACAATATTATCGTGCTCGACGACGGGGTTATTGCGGAGAGCGGGACCAACGCCGAACTTTTGGCAAAGGGCGGCATCTATTCCAAAATATATCAAATGCAGACGGCCTTGCCCGATGAACTTAAAGGGGGCGCGCTATGACGGGAAGCAATTCGGAAATGAAGACCGTAGGCGCGTTCGCAACGCTCGGTCGGTTTATGGGCAGGCATAAGGGGTTGCTTATAATAATGTTGATAAGCGAGCTGTTGATAAGCGCCACGAGTATAATATCTCCCCTCTTTCAAAGCTACGCCATAGATAACTTTATTGCATTGAACACAACTTCGGGACTGCCTGCGTTTATTGCCGTTTACTGCGTGATAATAGTTATTTCGTCCGCCCTGCAATATGTAGAGACGCGTACGGGAATAAACCTTGAAATGTATTTACTGCGCGATATGCGCCGCGCGGCATTCAATCATCTTCAAACCCTGTCCGTCGAGTATTTCAACGTAAACAGCGTAGGTGTTCTTCACGCAAGGGTGATGAGCGATACCGAGAAAATAGGCGGTATCGTCGTATGGGACGGCAATCACGGAATAAGGCATATAATATACGTTGTGGGGGCGATCACAGTCATGCTTTCGCTCAATCCGCTACTTGCTCTCTGCGTTCTTTGCATAGTTCCCGTAATCGCGCTGACAACCGTGCTTTTCCAACGCAGGCTAATTGCGCTCAACCGAAAGGAACGCGATATCAATGCAAAGATCACGGGCGGTTTCAACGAGGGAATTACAGGCGCGGCGACTACAAAGACGCTTGCCGTCGAGGAAAAGCTGGAAAAAAGCTTTTTCTCGAACACCTCGGAAATGAAGCGGCAGAGTATGAAGCTTGTGCACTACCGCTCTATGTTCTATTCCATAATAACTTTTGCATCATCGCTTGCGCTTGCCGCGGTGCTGTGGTACGGCGGGATAATCACGGTTGAGCAAATGATAGGTATAGGAACTTTAAGCGTGTTTATGACTTACGCGCAGGGACTTGTCGCGCCCGTTCAATGGGCTATTTACGCGCTGTCCGATATTATGGGAGTAAAGGTCAATTTGGAAAGACTCAACTCTCTTTTAAATACGGAGAGCGGAGTTGCGGACACTCCGGAAGTAATTGAAAAATACGGCGACTCTTTCAATCCCAAGCGGGAAAATTGGGAAAAGCCCGAGGGTAACGTAAAGTTTGAAAACGTCTCGTTCAGGTATCCCGACGGTGGTGATTACGTGCTTGAAAACTTTGATCTCGACGTCCCTGCGGGTACGAGCGTTGCGATAGTCGGCGAAACGGGCGCGGGGAAATCCACGCTTGTAAATCTGATCTGCCGTTTCTATGAGCCGACTTCGGGAAGAATACTTATCGACGGAAGGGACGCGCGCGAACGGTCTGTCGGTTGGCTTCATTCGAATATCGGTTACGTATTGCAGTCTCCGCATCTTTTTTCTGGAACGGTCCGTGAAAATCTTTTGTACGGCAAGCCCGACGCGACCGAGCAAGAGTTGGACGAAGCGGTCAAAAGAGTTGGTGCCGACAAGGTTATAGCCAAACTTGAAGACGGTTACGACAGCTTTATAGGCGAAGGCGGCGGAACGCTGTCCACAGGCGAAAAACAGCTTATATCGTTTGCACGGGCGTTGATTGTCGATCCCGCGTTGTTTATTCTCGACGAGGCGACTTCCTCTATAGATACTCTGACGGAAAAGGCCGTTCAGGATGCCGTCGAAACGGTTATGCGCGGAAGGACGACTTTTATGATTGCTCACAGATTGTCTACCGTTCGGTCGTCCGACGTTATCCTGGTTGTCAAGGACGGTAAAATAATCGAGCGAGGCAATCACAACGAACTCTTGAAAATGAAGGGCTATTACTACGAATTGTACATAAAGCAGTTTCGTGAATTATGACGGGAAATTTTATTTGACGTTGTTTAGACAATCAAAAGCGCATATCGTCCGTCGGTATACTAATCAAAAAAGGGGCAATATTAAAAATATTGTGGAAGTTATGAGAAAGAGTTTATTGGACTATGTAAAGACGAATACTTTAAGTTTCGAGGAGTGTCCGCTGAACAGCATTGACGCGCTGATACTCAGTTGGTTTTCGTATTACCGCTTTCCCGATTATCTTAAAGAAGAAAAGGTTTTATTTAAGAACTTCCGCGAAAAAGGATTACTTTCCTATAAGGAAATGTATTCGGGCGCGTTCAATCCCAGAAGGAGCAAAAAACTTTTTGAACTTGCGTCGGAAAATCCCAGATTTGCGAACGTCGAGTTTTCCGATTTCCGCGACGAAACGGACACGGCAGAGGAAAAGCAGTTTGCCGCGCTGTGTATGAAATTCAAAGAGAATTGTTATTTTGTCGGCTTTCGCGGTACCGATCCTTCTTACGTGGGTTGGAAGGAGGACTTCAACCTTGCCTGCCGTTATCCTGTGCCCGCACAGGTTTCGGGCTTGGAATATACGCGGGAAGTAATGAAGAAATACGGCGGCGAATTTTATCTGGGAGGGCACTCCAAGGGCGGAAACATCGCGATATATGCGGCGTCCAACAGCGGCTCCCGACTTCAAAGCAGGATAATCGCGGCATATAATTTCGACGGCCCCGGGTTTTTAAACGAAGTATACTCGGAGAGCGGGTATCTCAATTTCGAAAATAAAATCTGTAAACTTATTCCTCAGGCGTCGTTTGTGGGTATGCTTTTGGAAACCCGCCACGGATACAGCGTTATACGCAGTTCTGGTATAGGCTTTTTCCAACACGATCCCTTTTCCTGGGAAGTTAAGGGGGAGGACTTTGTGCCTGCCGAAAGAACTAAGGGCTCCATACGGCTTGAAAAAGCAGTCAACATATGGGTGTCGGAAATGCCTATGGATGAGCGCGAGCGGGTGATAGAAATGGTATATTCCGCCTTGAATACTCTCGACGCGGAGGATTTCAGTAAATTTTTCAAGACTATTTACAGGCAGATTCCCGCGTTATTCGTGATATATAAGCGGCTCAAAGAGGACGACAAGAAATTTTTCAACGAAAAATTCGGACGGCTCAAACAACTGATATTCGTGCAAGGAGACAACTCAAAATAAAAAGAGCGGAGCCGAAAGCCCCGCTCTTTTAATAATATACTTCGGTTATAACTCCGCCGCCAAGACAAAAATCTTCGTCGTAGAATACTGCGTACTGTCCTTCCGTCACCGCGCGTTGCAAAGTTGCAAACTCTACTATGACTCCGCCGTTCGTCGGTTTAAGCAGTACTTCCTGCTCGCCCTGTCTGTAACGGAATTTAGCCCTGCATTTTAAAGGAAAAGTCGGTATATATCCTATCCAATTTAAGTTTTCCGCCTTGCAGGCCCTCGAATATAGCGGACTTTCGTCCCCGTGGGAAACGTACAGGACGTTGTTTTCAAGATCTTTTCTGACTACGAACCAGCGTCCGTCTTCGCCGCTCTTCCCGCCGAGATCAAGTCCCCGCCGCTGTCCTATCGTATAGTACATAAGTCCTGCGTGGTCTCCGACTGTTTCGCCCTCGAGTGATATGATTTTTCCGGGGCGGGCGGGCAGATATTCGCTCAAAAATTTACGGAAGTTGCGTTCGCCTATAAAGCATATGCCCGTCGAATCCTTTTTCTTCGCCGTCGCAAGCCCCGTTCTTTCGGCTATTGCGCGCACCTCGCGTTTAGGCATATCAGCAAGGGGGAACAGTACGTTATTTAACTGATATTCGCGTACCTGGTTTAAAAAGTACGTCTGATCCTTGTCTGTGTCGAGGGCCTTTTTAAGACGGTGTCTGCCGTCGGAATGGTCTATGCCGCAGTAATGTCCGGTGGCGATAAAATCCGCGCCGAGGTTTAAAGCGTATTCGCGGAAAGGACCGAACTTGATTTCGCGGTTGCAAAGCACGTCGGGGTTCGGCGTTCGCCCTGCGCTGTATTCTTTAAGGAAATAGGAGAATACCCGTTCGGAATATTCGGCGGCAAAGTTTACACTGTAATAGGGGATTTCAAGCGCGGCGCATACCCTGCGCACGTCGGCAAAATCCGCGTCCGCGCTGCACGCGCCTTCGGGAGAGGTCTCCTCCCAGTTCATCATATACAGACCTATTACGTTGTACCCCTGTTCTTTCAAAAGATAGGCAGCTACGGACGAATCCACGCCTCCGCTCATACCGACGATTACGGTCTTCATAGCCTCTCCGCATTTTATTTTTTTAAAATATTATAACATAGGCGTTTAATATTTGCAAATATTTTGTTTTGTGGTATAATAGCCGTATGGAAATTCCCCAGGACGATTTTATACTTTTATCCTTAGTTAATACAAAACTCAGAAACGATTATTCTTCTTTTGAAGAACTTTGCGATGAAGAGGGGATTTTGTCGTCGGAGATAAACGACCGCCTTTCTGGTTTGGGATACGTTTACGACGAAAAATTGAACGCGTTCGTGCGCGAGTGAATTTAAATATTAAGTTTGCGGCATAAATAATTTAATAATAAACGCATCCGTAGTCTAACTGGATAAAACTTCGGCCTCCGACGCTAAAACGCAATACTGCGATTTTGCAAATTATCCACAATATGTAGTGGT
>CAJUOY010000016.1 GCA_910588645.1 uncultured Christensenellaceae bacterium | reverse complement strand
CTTGCATGTGTTAAGCACGCCGCCAGCGTTCATCCTGAGCCAGAATCAAACTCTTAAGTTTAATTGTATAAAACCGATTGCTTACGCAACCGTGGCTCTATCTCGACTATTTATAGTCATTATCTATGCTGACTTTGCTTTGTGGTACTAATTTGTACTTCAAAGTTAATTGACAGAAACTTTTTTTAAATTCGTTTCCTTCTATTCAATTTTTAAGCTTCGTTAACCGACTTTCAGTCGGGCGCTCATCAGTGAGCTTGTCTATAATAACATATGTATTATGACTATGTCAAGCATTTTTTAAAAGTTTTTTTAAAAATATTTAAATACTTTTTTGTCGTTTTTTGACGACTTTTTTGCTTGCCAAGCTTTTGACGACAGCCTATATAAGATACCATATAGGTTTTTGAAAGTCAATCCCGTTTTTTAACTTTATTTAAAAAAATTATGTTAGTAATATTTTATCATTTTAGGTTAAATTTGTTCACAAACTTTCGCTATATCTCCGCCGCGGGGCGGTTACGCTTGATTTTCAGATATTAAAGTTATATAATATAAATATGTTTAAAATTTTAAGAATTGTTTTTTGTTTGCTTGCCGCGGCTTGCGCGGCCGTCACTATTTTTATTTTTATATATTTTCAAATATGGGGGCTTATACCTCTTGTGGCCGCCTGCATATTTGCGGTGTTGATGTTCATATGTAAAAATATGCAAGAGAGGGAAGAGACGAAAAACAACCCTCCTCCCGCCCAGGGCGACTTCATAACGGGAAAGCCCGATAAAGACGTTTAGTCGCGCGCGTACATTATATATAATATAATAAGAAACCCCGCAGGTTTGACCTGCGGGGTTATTTTTAGAATATTCTTTGACCTTGAATGAAGTATCCCCAACGAGTGGAAGATATCTGTTCGATTTTTGCATAGTCCGAAGCCGTATGCAGTATCCAGTTGTCACCGAGATACAGCGCCACGTGCCCGACGCGCTCTACGCCGACTTTATCTTTACGCTGCGCGTTTGTAAAGAACATAAGATCGCCTCTTATAAGTTGAGACTTCGTCACAGTCTTGCCCTGATAGATCTGCGTACGGGTTGTTAAATGCAGATTGACTGCCGCGCCCTTGTAGAATATGTACTGCATAAGCGATGAACAGTCAAAAGCCCCCGTAGTAAAATCCTTCAATAATCGGCCGGATCCGTCGTGGTAGCGCACGGCACCGAACACATACGCCGTTCCGAGAAGCTTGGCGCCCTCCGCAATAACGGCCTCGATGCGCTCGTCCTCGCTTGCAAGCATCGTAATCTCCTTACAGTACTTGGACGATATGTACGCCGATTTGTTCTTGTATCCCGTCTTGTACCAACCGTCCGAGGATCCGTCCAACGCATACATCGTGGATTTTTCCGCCGAGCCCCTTACCGAATATCCCGTACCTGCGCCCGACCGGATATTTACGCCGTCCGCAAGCACGTTCAGATAAGTGACCGTTTTGCGTTTGGGCGGTTCGGGTTCGGGTATTTCCGGAACGGATATATCGGGAGTTTCCTGAGCGCCCGAGTCCGGAAGTACGGGTGCAATTATTTCTTCGTTGTCCTCGGGCGGAATATCCGCCGGGGGAACAGTACAGCCGCTGATTGTAACGGCGGCCGCTACGGCCGTCAAAGCGGCGGCGATGGTTTTTGATTTTTTCATAATGACCTCCTTGTTACAATTCGATTATAACAAACCGACAACAAGGAGCGCAACCCCGAAGCATTGCAAAGAATTTTCCTGTTAAGGTAATATATGGAAAAACCTCCGCGCGGTTTTATTCCGCGCGGAGGTCAAATACTAATCTTCCAATCCTTCGTTGAGTTTTGCAAGCAACGCTTCGAGGTCGTTGCCGTGAACGCTGACCGCCTGCTCGATCGTCTCACCGTGAGCCATAGCGCAACCCAGACAATGCATTCCTACAGCCTGTAATATTTCGGCGCTGTCGGGATTCAATTTGAGACAGTCCATAATCAAAGTGTCTTTCGTTATCTTTGCCATAATTAATTCTCCGTTTAAATTTATTAAAATAAGTATACCACCGTTTACTCTTTTTTACAATCGTTTTTACTCCGTTTTTTCTTAGGCTTGTAAAATTTGCCATTGACAAAAGCCGCCCGTTATTATATAATACGTACAACTATGAACGCAAGAAAATCGGTAGACGTTGCGTTAAAGGTGTTTACGGCGTTGACGCTTGCGCTCGCTTTCGTGCTTACCTTTACCGTTTCCGACTACTACATATTCAACAGAATATCTCTTACAGACGGGGAAGACAGCTTTAACGCGCTGTTCGTGATAAGCCAGTGGATAAAAAAATCTGGCTATCTTTTACTTCCCTTAGCCGCATATTATAAAAGGCGCAGCTGTTCGGACATAGCAAAGTACGTACTGCCCGCTTTTATAATCGCCGGTTTTTTCACGTATGGCAACTTTTTTGAAATAACTATGTTGACTGAAAGCGCGTCGCCAGCCGACAAAGTATACGCCTCGATAAACGAATTCATACCAAAACTCGCCGTCCAGGTACTGTTTTTTACGGCGGCGGGAACGGAACTTATAAGCTGCCTGCTGCTGTTTGCCCGCGACGGGTTCAAGGTAAGAGCCAAAAGCTTTGCATACCTCCCCTGCGCGATACTCGCAGTCATGCCGCTCAATATCTTCGAAAACTTTTTCGACATAAACGACTTTGACAGCAATCATTTTCTTTGGTTCAAAAACTTTACGGTATGGCACTTTGAAGCGCTGTTTATGCTTGCGGTGTTCACGATAGGCGCGTATTACGTTTTAAGAAATCAAAACGGCAACACTCAAAGGGATTTTCTTTCCGCGGCGGCAATAACCCTTTTAATCCAATACCACAGCAAGGATTCTATGGTAATGGGCGACGGTTATAACGTCTACCATACGGTATTTGCATGCATACCGCTGTTCATCTGCAACATAGGCGTTTACGTTGCCAGCCTGTCGGTAATATTGCGCAAAAGGATACTCTATTCCATATCGTTCTTCGTACACGCCGCAGGCGCGCTTACCGTATTTTTCTACTTCGGCAAGGATGAAATGTCGAATTACGGAATCTTTTGCAGTTATTCGATACTGTACTTCTGCCTGACGCACATATTGCTATTTGCGCTTTCCGTACTGCCTTCGGCGCTAGGACACTATAAATTCAGATTGAAAGACTGCATAGTCCCGCTCGTCTATTACTGCCTTGTAATAGTGGTCGCGTCCGTGGCAAGCGGAATAGTATCATCCGCCTCAATGGATTTTTCCTACGACGGATACACGTTGGCAGAAGGCGAATGGCTTAAGCCCAACTACGCGTTTACACAGATAAATCCGCTACCCATACCCGTTTACGAAATACCGTTTAAGATATGGAAATGCGAGTTCAATCTGCTCTACCTGATAATACTGTATCTTGTGTACGTAGGATTGTTCTGGATATTTACGGGCGCTTACTATGCGTTCCTCGGCATACGAAAAAAAGTTATAAAGCCGAACGCCGAAGATTACAAACTGGAAGTTATAGTTTCTATGCCCGAGCAAAGCGCGGAAGCGGCCTTTACCGACGACGACTTTAACAACCGACAATAAATAAAGCCTGCGAACGTGACGTTCGCAGGCTTTTGATTTTAAACTTTATATTACGGAGTGGTACGTCTTTACGGAATTTGCTATATTGTGAAGGTGGTCGCCTATCCTCTCCATATTTATGGCAAGCTGCAAATAAATCGCACCCGCTTCGGCCGAGCATCTGTTCTCGTTCACTCGGCGCAAATGCGCTTCCTGCATCTTCTTGCAGACGTCGTCCGTCGCCGATTCCTCTCGCTCTATGTTATCGATGTTTTTAAGATCTATATCGGCAAACGAATGTGCAACCTGTTTATAAAGCTCGGAAATATGTTCGTCCATTTCCTTGATTTCCGCCTTGGCGTGTTCGGAAAAGCTTTCCTTTGCCTCGCGCATTCTTACTGCGTATTCCACTATGTTTTCTGCGTAGTCGCCTATCCTCTCTATATCGGACGCGACGTGATAGAAGGACGAAACTTTCTTTTCATCCGCTTCCGCAAGTTCCAAAAGGGACAGCTTTACGAGGAAAGACGAAATATAGCTGTTGTAATCGTTTATGTACTTTTCCGTCTTAGCAAACTCGTCGACCTCGCCCATATCTCCCGTCAGGAGCATATTGAGTCCGCGCTTGTAGTTTTCGAAAGCCAGCTTGCCCATATAGGTGAGCTCCTTGCGCACCTGACCTACCGCAATCGCGGGAGTACGCAAAAGTCGCTTATCGAGCATCTCGTGCTCGTCGGAAGCGGCCGCCGCGCCGCTTTTATCGGGAACGATAAGACAGGCAAGCTTGACGAGATATTTTATAAACCCGATCAAAAGCCCCGTAGTGAGCAGGTTGAACACCATATGGAATATGGCTATCTGCCAGGAAACGCTGGGAATAAACGAATTTAAAAAGTTTGCGATATAACTGCTGGTAAACGCCAGCGGAATAATGAATACGATACTGCCTATGAGGTTGAACAACAGATGCACTATCGCCGTCCTGCGGGCGTTGACGCTTGTTCCCATAGACGAGAAAAGCGCGGTCACGCACGTTCCCACGTTGGTGCCCATAATAATGAACATCGCCATAGGAAGCGAAATAAGCGAGGAACTTGCAAGCGATATTGCAATGGCGGTTATTGCCGCCGAGGACTGCATAAGCCCCGTAAGCAACGCGCCGAGCAGGAAAAGCACTATTATCTGCCACCAGGAGGGCACGCCGCCCGTTCCGCCTATGGCCTTGAAAACGCCCTCTACGGCACTCTTGATACCGTCGTCCGAAAGCATATCGCCCATAGACGAGGACATAACGTTCATACCGATAAATATAAGGCCGAGGCCCTGCAAAATCGCGCCTATATGCTTGATTTTATCTCTCTTGCCTATCATAGACATAAGCACGCCCACGAACGCGACGAACGCAAACAGCGCAGTTATCTGGAACTCAGCCCCGGTAGTTGAAATGGCAGTGACGAACGCAGTCACAGTCGTACCGATGTTTGCGCCCATAACCACGGGAACGGCCTGCGCAAGCGTCATAAGACCGACGTTAACGAAGCCCACGATCATAACCGTAGTCGCGGAAGAACTGTTTACTATCACCGTAACCGCGGCGCCTGTCGCTACGCCCAGAAATCGGTTTTTAGTCGCCTTGCTCATCAATCTGCGCATTGATTTTCCCGCGGCGGTTTCGAGGTTCGAGCCCATCATATTCATACCGATTATGAACGCGGCCACACCGCCGAAAAGCAGCAGCATACAGTTGACTATTGTAATTGCTTCCGCCCCGCCAAGCGCAAGAAGAGATACTCTCATACAGTAATATTTGACCTCTGGTAAAATTTGCGGAAACCCGCTCGTTTATATTTTAACAGCATTTATCCAAGCTTGTCAATTAAAATTTTACCGCCGTTATTATTGCATTTTTACTATCATTGTTTTATGATATATTGGAAAACTCATTACAGGGAGATATATATGTTCAACGTCGTATTGGTAGAACCCGAAATCCCGCAGAACACGGGCAACATAGTAAGAACGTGCGCCGCGACAGGCTGCAAGCTGCACCTCATACGCCCGCTCGGCTTCGAAGTAACGGACAAATATCTTAAACGCGCGGGTTTGGATTACTGGAAGGACGCGGAAATATTCTATTACGATTCTTTCGAAGAACTGAAATCGGCCAACCCCTTATCGAATTTTTATTTCTTTACGACAAAGTCGAGAAAGAACTATTCGGAAATAAGCTTTGATGAGGGCGATTTCCTCGTATTCGGCAAGGAGACGCGCGGATTGCCCGAGGAACTTCTTTTAAAGAACAAAGACGCCTGCGTGCGCATACCTATGCTCGGCGACACAAGAAGTTTAAATCTTTCCAACTCCGTCGCCGTAGCGGTGTACGAGGGGCTGCGGCAGCTCGGTTTCAAGGGCTTCAACACCAAGGGCGAGTTGCACAGATTAAGTTGGGATTAATCCTTTACATTTAATTATTTATATATTATAATAAAATATATAAAAGGGGGTTAGAACGCATATGAAACTTGAAAAAATTGTTGTGGCCAGCGGAAACGAAGGCAAAATTGCCGAAATCAAAGCTATATTTACAGACGTCGAAATTGTTTCGATGCGTGATCTCGGCTTTACCGAAGAAATAGAAGAAACGGGCAAAACCTTTAAGGAAAACGCCAAGATAAAGGCGGAAACAGTTGCCAGGGCCCTCAATTTGCCGGCGCTATCGGACGACTCCGGACTATGCGTGGACTGGCTCCAAGGCGCGCCGGGGATTTACAGTGCGCGCTTTTCAGGCGAGGGCGACGCGGAAAACCGCAAGCTGTTATTGAAGCGTATGGATCACGCCTTCGACAGAAAGGCTTATTTCGAAAGCGCGGTCTGCCTGTGCTTCCCCAACGGGAAGACGTACTTCGGCGAAGGCAGAACGTACGGTAAAATTCTTTGGGAAGAGATAGGAACCAACGGCTTCGGTTACGATTGCGTATTCTATTCCTCCGACCTCAAAAAGAGCTTCGGCTTAGCAACGGACGAAGAGAAAAATTCGGTCTCGCACCGCTATCGCGCGCTGTGCGATCTAAGAAAGAAATTATGAAAACTGCTGTGGTGATTTCCGACTCTCACGGAAATATTAACGGACTTAACGACTTAAACGGGCTTTTTTCGGAGAGTGACTATATCATTCACCTCGGAGACACTTCCGCCGACGGCTCGCGCATAAGAGCGCAATATCCGGATAAAACTATTTTAATAAACGGCAACTGCGATCCCGTAAAACTCGGCGAAAACGAAAGGGTACTGGAAATTGAAAACGTGCGCATATTCGCAACTCACGGACACCTGTATTCCGTAAAGTCCACGCTGTCGAAATTGGCGGCACGGGCCAAAGAGCTCAACTGTTCCGTCGCGCTTTACGGACACACGCATTGCGCGCGCGAAGAGCAGACGGACGGCGTGACGCTGATAAATCCCGGAACTCTTTCGAGGTACTCGCAAAAGAGCTATTGCTATCTCATTCTCAACGACGGAAAGGCCGTAAGCAAGACGGTAAACATCTGAAAGGATTAAAATATGAAATTCAAGCAGACCTTCCACGTGTTCGTGGACAACTTCGGCACGATCTACAAACAACTGTTATACAGGCTTGTCGTGCTCACGGTAGCGGCGATCATATGCACTCTGGGCATAAATCCCTTTATCAAAGAACTCATCGACTCCGAACAGCTTACCCGCCTTTTAGACGGCGTAAGCGGATACGTGGTAAATCTTTTGAACGGTCACGTGGAAGAGTTAAGCCAGTTCTCGCAAAAGGTTCAGGCGGCGTATTCCGACTTTATGGAGCTTTTAAGAACGGAGCTTACCCATATAGTTTTGAGCGGGCTATTACTCTTACTTGTTCACATAATTTCCAAGTGGTTTACGGGCCTCGGCAACTATGCAACAGCTGCAATAATTAACGACAGAATGGCGTTGAGAGCAAATCAACCCTTCTTAGGCACGCTGATAAGGACGCTGAAAGAATCCAGCGTATACAACGCTATCTACGTACCCCTGTCCATATTGTACGACCTTGCGGTGGGCGTGGCTATGTTCTTTTTACTGTTCTTCCTTTTAAGCAGTATTCTGTATTTCTTCGTCTGCCTGTTCCTGTTCATTCTTATAATAATCTTTTCGATTATACTAAAAATGACTTTCACCTGCGACTGGCTTCCCGCGCTGATACGCGGCAAAAAAGGACAGTTGGGTTCCTTTAAATACACCTTCTCGCAAAAGGGCAAAAGCACGTTTAACGTTATGTCCAACTTCGCAGTTCTGACAATAATAATATTTGCGTTAAACGCCGCGGCGCTCATCCTCACGTTAGGCGTTGGCCTGCTAATTACGGTACCCTCGAGCTACGTCATTTTAATCTGTTTCGAGTTTGTAAATTACTACGACAGGGAAGGACTGAAGTATTTCACCGACGACAGAACCATAGTTTCAACCGCGCAGGAAAAGCCCATTACCCGAGAAAACTTTTTCAAGGGCGACAACGAGGAATAGTTATTGTAAAAACATATATAAATTAAGTAAAAAAATACTAAAAACTCAAAAAAGTTTTATTTCCCCCTTTACAAGGGGGATTTTATTTTGTATAATTGTATAGACATATTAGTATTGTATATTGTATGCTCAATTTAGGAGATTAAAATGGATTATAAATCGATTTATGAAAACTGGCTTTCCGACAAACGCTTAAACGCAGAGGGCGAAAGCGAGCTTGAAAATATCAAAGACAACGAAAAGGAAATCGAATACCGCTTCGGAGCGGAGCTCGAATTCGGTACCGCAGGTATGCGCGGACTGATCGGTTACGGAACAAATATGATGAACGTATACACCGTAAAGCGCGCAACGCAAGGTCTGGCGGAATTTATTAAAGGGCTTGGCCCCGCGGCTATGGTCCGCGGCGTCGTAATATCGTACGACACGCGCAGAAAAAGCCGTGAATTTGCCTCCGCGGCGGCGGAAGTGCTTGCGGCAAACGGTATCGTCTCGTACAAGTTCGACGACGTTCATCCCGTACCCATGCTCTCCTTTGCCGTGCGCGAGCTGAATACCATAGCGGGAATTATGATCACCGCGTCGCACAATCCCAAACAGTACAACGGCTACAAAGTTTACGGTGAGGACGGCGCTCAGATGAGCCCCGAGGACACCGACGTAGTAGTCAAATATATCAACGAAATAACCGACTATCTCGGCGCGCCATCGCCCACGATCGAACAGATCAGACGGCTTGTAAAACCCGTGCCCGCCAAGGTGGATAAAAAATATTATAAGGAACTTAAAAAACTTGCCCTTTCCAAAAAGGCAGTAAAAAAATGCGGAAAGAGCTTGAAGCTCGTTTATACTCCCGTACACGGTTCTGGCTACGTTCCCGTCACCACTATTCTTAAAAAGATAGGCGTAAACGCAACGGTGGTCGAAGAACAGAAAAACAGCGACACCGAATTTTCCACCGTTCAGGTTCCCAACCCCGAATATAAGGAAACGCTATCTATGGGAATTGCGCTCGCCGATAAAATCGGCGCGACCGTTGTCTTCGGCACCGATCCCGACAGCGACAGACTGGGCGTCGCCGTTAAAAATAAGGAGGGCGAGTTTGAGGCGCTTTCCGGCAACCAGGTGGGAATACTCCTGCTCGATTACATTCTTACGAGGCTCAAGGAGGACAACGCCCTGCCCGCAAACGCGGCGGTAGTAAAATCCTTTGTCTCGACCGGTATGGCAAAACCCATATGTCAGAAATTCGGCGTGACGCTCTTCGAAACGCCCGTAGGCTTTAAATTCATAGGTGAAAAGATAAAGCTTTGGGAAAGGGACAAATCGCACACATACGTGTTCGGCTTCGAGGAGAGTTGCGGCTATCTCCGCGGCACCCACGCCCGCGATAAAGACGCCGTGGTCGCCTCTATGCTGTGCGCGGAAATGGTCTGCTATTATACTTATATAGGTAAGACCGTATACCAGCGCTTACAGGAGATTTACAGCGAATACGGTTACGTTTTGGATTGCAACGTATCCATTCCTTTCGAAGGTCTCAACGCAATGAAGGAGATGAACGCCGTCGTGGACGGTCTCAAAGCCAACCCCGCTACCGAGTTTGATATATACAAAGTTGCAAACGTGAGAGATTATTCCAAAAATCTTAAAACCGACCTCGCTACCGGCGCGGTTACGGAGATAGGCTCCCCCCTCACCAACTGTGTTTACTATGAGCTTGAAAACGGCAGTTTCATCTGCGTACGCCCTTCCGGCACTGAACCCAAACTTAAAATCTACTATTCGGTAAAATCCCGCAACAAGGCAGAAGCGGAAGAAGCGCTTGAAAAAATGCAGGCGGCGGTTAAGAAAATTTTAAAAAAATAACTTAAAGCAATTTATCCGCACGCAATAATTGCGTGCGGAGTTTTTATAAAAACTACACATATTAAAATTGCGCATATGAACTTATTTGAAAGCTTTATAAAAGCCGTTGCGGACTGGGAAATGAAAACGCCTCAATTCTACGGGTGGTTTCATCTGCTTTGGATGGGCATTACGCTTATAGTCTGCACGTTGATTTTAATATTCAGAGATAAGATCTCCCCAAAGGCCGTTGACGCGACGCTTATCGTTTGGGGAGCGGTTCTTATTGCGCTGGAAGTTTTAAAACAGCTGATCTTAAGTTTCAGTTATAAGGACGGGCAAGTCGTCTGGGATTACGCCTGGTGGGCGTTCCCTTTCCAGTTCTGCTCCTGCCCGCTATACCTCGCGCTGCCAGCAGGCATACTCAGAAAGGGGAAAATAAAGACGGCCCTGCAATCCGCACTGGCGTCGTACGCGCTGTTTGCGGGGATCGTTGTTATGATCTATCCCGGCAACGTATTCTCTTCGAACGCGTTTTTAAACGTGCACTCTATGTTCTGGCATTCGAGTATGGTTTCGGTCTGCTCGCTTTTGCTTGCCACCCGCACGGTAAAACCCTGCGGAGACAATCTTTTAAAGGCGTTTGTCGTATTCTTTATTATGGCGGGCATCGCGCTGATACTTAACGTTATAATAAAAAACACTATCGACGTGCCGGGCTTCAATATGTTTTTCGTCAGTCCTTACGAACCGTTTGAAGTGCCAATAGTAAAGTGGATATACGAAAGCGTCCCTTACCCCGTCTATTTGTTGCTGTATCTGATAGGGTTTACCGCCGCGGCGGGCCTGATGTTCGCGGCGTCGTACGGAGCTAATAAATTGATAGATAAAAGATAAACCGCCCGATTATCGGGCGGTTTTTTAATTTCCTTTATAGTTCCAAACCGTTTTGTATCTTCCGGAAAATTCCGCGTCCTCGTTATCAAATAATTTGCTTTTAATGGTTGAAATTACTGTTTTTGCCCCTTTATTCCAATCTTTATGCCACCCCGCAGGCTGCTTTTTGGCACGGCAATATATTTTAAAATTTTCCGACAAATAACAGTCAAAAGCGTGTTCTCCTACACTTCTTACCCCTTCTGGAACGATAACGCTGTCAAGTCCGCAACCACAAAACGCATAGTGGCCTATTGACTCAACCGAATCGGGTATATTTATTTGTTCCAGCGATGCACATCCCGAAAATGCTTCTTCGCCTATGTACGTTAACCTACCTCTTATTTCTACGTTTTTCAATTTTGAACAATGCTTAAATGCATTAAAGTATATATATGTAACACTTTTAGGAATTACAATGCTTCTTAACGAATCGCAATAGCCAAACGCACCATCGCCTATCACCTTTACACTGTTTGGAATCGATATTTTACATAGCGAAAAACAACGGAAAAACGCGCCTTCTTCGATTACTGTTACGCTTCCATCATTAGGTATAACGCTGTTTTTACATCCTAAAATTAGTCTTTTCGTTTCTGTATGTATCAGGCAATTCCCCGAACTGTGATACACTTTATTTCCGGATGCCACTTTTATACTTGCAAGCGAATCACAACAAGAGAAAGTATAATCAATATCACTTGAAATATCTAAACGGTTTGACAACAATGGCTCACCTCTGGAAAAAACTGAAGACTTAAATGCTGAACTAGCAATTCTTATGACGCTTGACGGTATACTTAAGCTTTCAATCTCATAATGTTCTATAAAAGCAAAGGATTCTATTTCCGTTACCCCGTTCGGAATTACAACATTTTTATTTTTTCCTTTGTATGTATGTAGGACACCGGCTTCTATTTCAAAATCCTCATTGGATATATTGAGCGGCTCGATTGCCGTTTGCTCCGTAACTGTTTCAGGCAAAGCTTTTGCAAAAGTCTTTAAACCCGCTTCCGCACCCGAAACGGCCGAAGCAGTTTGAACTTTGGGCTTATCTTCTTCCTTGCCTCTATATCCCCACACCACTTTTGCGCCGCAATCAGCAAGCCAATATTCATCCCAACCGTCCGGTTTTGTTTTTGCCGCGCAATTAACTATTAAATCGCCGTCATAATTTTCAAAAACCGAGTCACCGACTTTAATTACGCTATCGGGAATAATGATCTTATTAAGATTATCTAACCCGCCGAATGCAAAAGCCTCTATTTCAGTCACGCTTCCGTCAGTAGGTATAACACTATTATTACAACCGCATATTAACTTTTTGGCTTTTGTTTCTATTAAACAATTACCGGACACGGAATATACTTTATTCCCCGTTTCAACCGCTATACTTTCAAGCGAGTTGCAGGCGTAAAACGGATAAAGACCTATCGCCGTTACACTTTGAGGTATTTTTACACTTTTAAGCGCTCCGCAAAAAGTAAACGCCCCGTCGCCGATTTTTGTGACGCCCGCAGGAATTTCTATCTTAACCAACGAACCGCACCACATAAAAGCGTCTCGACCTATTTCAACCACGCCTTCGGGTATTACAACGTTTTCTTTCTTGCCTTTATACTCGATTAAAACGCCGTTATTAATATTAAATTCGTCGTTTTGCAAAGTCAGTAAAGCATTGGACGCTTGAACTTTTTCCGCACGGCAGTATTCAGGATTATCTTCTCTCTCTGACTTATAGCCCCATACTACTTGTGCCTCACAATCCCCAAGCCAATCTTCGGCCCAATCTTCGGGTTGAGATTCCGCCTCGCAGTATATGACCAAATTGTCAGGACAACCGTCAAAAGCGTTCTCGCCCATATCAATTACACTTTTAGGTATAATTATTTTTTCAAGCGAACTACAGTCTTTAAATGCACAAGCACCTATTGACGTTATGCTTTTGGGTATTTCTATGCTTTTAAGCGAACTACAGCCCAAAAATGTCGCATAACCTATTGACGTTACGCTTTTGGGTATTTCTATGCTTTTAAGCGAGCTACATTCTTTAAATGCCCAAGCACCTATTGACGTTACGCCGGCGGGAATAACGACGTGTTCAGCTTTTCCACTATAATTTATTAAAACTCCGTCCTCAATTTCAAAATCTACAAGTCCGTCGTTGTCCAAATTCAAAGGACCGGCGACGGCAACTTCTGCAGGTTGCTTTTTTAACAACTCGGCTTCTAACGCTTTTATACGCTTTTCCTGTTCTTCATACTGTTTCCTAAGTTTCTCCGCTTCAAGCGCCTTTTTCTCCGCCTCCTCCCTGGCTTTTCTCTCTTTTTCAAGCTCGGCTTCTTTTTCCGCCTTTACCTTTTCGATTTCCGCTTTGAGAATGGCTTTTTCCTTATCGGTTCTGGATTTATAGAACACTTTAGCATCCACTAAGCGCGAAGAATCGCAATTAGGGCAATTATTAAAATTTTTAGGAAAATCCCGTTCGCATTTTAAGCAGTATTTACGATCCCAATTAAAATTAACCCTTTTTTTAACACTGGCTATCAAATTATTAAAGGCGTTGTCGTCTCTGCGGTTTACGTCCTGAAAACCCTCTCTATCCAAACCGGGCAATTTAACAGGTGTTCCGTTGTAAACTATTATAATTGCGCCGAGATCTATGCCCCTGCGATTTAAAATACCGCAAAAACGGCGATATTCGTTTTTAACCCACGGGGTTTCAAGATATGCTTCATCACTGCATACCACAATCATACACTTTGCTTTATTCAAAGCGTATAAAACGAGCGCCTCATACTGCTCGCCGACTTTGTCTTTACAATCTATTTCGGAGTAAAATGTGGAAATTCCGTTATCTTCCTTCAACTTCGCACATAAACGGTTGCTCTCTATCCACTTGCAATCGACCGTTTTTTCATCGCTGCCGCGCTTAACAGAAACTTTTGTACATATAAAGCAGTCGTACTTCCTGCCCTCTTCTTCATATTTCGTAAGCCAATATACTATTTTATCTATTCTGTCGGCTATTTTCTCAAAATAAGCTTTTTGCTCGGCCGCAGAATTTTTTAATGCAGTTTTATACTCGGCATTGCTGCTAAAATCAATATCTTTTTTGTAACAAATGGGTTGTTCGCGGCAATTATTATAGTCGTAAACAAGCTGTACTTCGCATTTTGCAAGCGCCATACCGAAAAACGCTTACGCCCGTCCGGGGCAAAGTTTGGCGGCGTCCCGATACCAGTTGTAGGCAAGTGCAAATTCGCATAAGTCCAAATACGATTTGCCGAGTTTCATAATCTCGTCGTACTGATTGGCTGGGCGATTTTTAAGCTCGTCGAGCTTTGTATTCATAGTTTCAAAGCCCTGCTCGGTTATATTCAACAGTCCGTCCACTGCATCTTTTACGTCGAATAATATTTTGTCCGTCTCTTCGAATTTGCGCAGATAAAGGCTATAAAGCTCACGTCTTGCCTCTTCCTCCCTATCGCCGTGTTCCTTTATAAAATTCTCCAAGGCCGCGTTGTCGTCGGCAACGTCCCGTAAAACGAAATACGAATTCCCGCACACCCCGCAACTGATTTCATATACGTTGCCTTGCTTATCCTTTTTATGAATAACCCTATCGCCGTAAGCGCCGCAGTTGGGACAGGATTTTTCCACGTACTGCAATTTACGGACAACCGCGCCTTTAACAAGCTCCCCCACCGTGGTATCGCCGCCGTTTTTACTAAATAGCGATATAAAAAATTCTTTTAGTTCCCCGACAGCTTTATTTGCGTTCTTTTCCCCGCGTTCGGCAACCGCATTGGCGGTAACTTCCGCTACGATTTGCAATTCCTTATCCAACCCCTTGAAGTTAATTTCAAGGTAAGCCTTTTGCGCCTCCCGCATTACGGCTGCAAACGCTTCTTTCTGCTTATCGGAAAGCAGATTACGGAAAGTTGCGGAATTATCTTTAAGATACTCCTCCAAATCCGCACCGAATATCTCCTTTATAATGAGATCGGACATAACCGCGCCTTTTTTCGGTTTTTTCTTAAAGCCTATACGCTTCCCTTTTTCCGCATTCTCCGCGTCGGCAAGCTCTCTGAATATTTTCTCCGCGAGGCTCTCGCCTTCGGCGCCTTCGTAAATAGCGGAAAGCTCTGAGCGGAATTTTTCGGCAATCTTATTAAAATCCCTTTTCTCCTTGATCTTTTCCGCAATTTTTTCTATCCCTTTTTGCGCGCCGTCGCCCGCGAACTCCGTCCAGACGTCGGCAACGTTCGATATTAAATCAGCCGCCGTGCCAAAAGGGTTTATCACCGCTTTCAAAGCAAACAGCCCTATTCCTATTACAAAACCAACCACGTTTTTCATATTCCCGTCCCCGAAAAATCATAATAATCCAAATCAGCTTATATTTTATCATAATCCGACGGGTTTCGCAATAGTTAAATTGTAATTTTATTAAAATCAACATAACCTTAACCGAATAAGTCGGTTTTAAGCTTAACCGTCAAACAGTTGCATTTTGGATAATTCCTGCTATAATATACGGTGTACGTTGTTTAGCGTGCATATCGAGGCTTTTAATGGAATATCTGGCAATTATAATCATAACGTTTATATCCGGCGTAATCGGCACGGGCTTGGGCGGCGTAATCGGTGCGGTCTTAAAGCGGGACTCGGGAAAAATAGTCAGCCTTTTACTGTCCTTTGCCGCGGGAATAATGCTTGCCGTCGTATGCTTCGATCTTATGAGCGAGCCTATAGATATGATGAATAAGGGCGAACTCCCGCCCCTCACCCCGCTTATTGTAGCGGCCGCGGTGATCGTAGGTTACGCGGTTGTGTATCTTCTTAACTTATTGATAGATAAACGCACCAATCACGAAGTAAAACACATAGATAAAGATCACCCCGCAACGGCGGACAATCTGGACGAGCTCATACATTCCAATCACTATGAAACGCATAAGAACGCCAAGTCTCACCTGTTCGTTGCAGGGCTTGTAATGATGACGGCGATCGCACTGCACAATCTCCCCGAAGGTATGGTAATAGGCGCTTCTTACGCCTCTTCCGAAGATCTTATAACTAACCTGTTTTCGGGAAGCGGATTTATTATGGCTATCGTAATAGGTTTGCACAATATACCCGAGGGAATGGCCGTCTCCGTCCCGCTTATTTCCGGCGGAATGGGCAAGGTCAAGGCCGCGTCGCTCACCGCGCTAAGCGGGCTGCCCACGGTATTGGGCGCGCTGCTCGGTTTTGCGCTGGGCGGAATAAATTCCGTGATGTTGGTACTCTCGCTCGGCTTTGCGAGCGGAGCTATGCTTTACGTGGTTTTCGGAGAACTTTTACCCGAATCGATCTTGATGTGGAAGAGCAAGCTGCCCGCGTTTTCACTGTTTGCGGGAGTTATTGCGGGATTTCTTTTGGTTATGTTTTAATAAAATTAATACGGCCGCCGCGCATCTGCGCGGCGGCCTTTTTTATTATCGATCGACCTTTTCGGCAAGTTTTTCCTTTACTTCCAGCTCCCGCTTTTTAAATACCTTGGGAAAGGTTGTAAAAATTACGATAGAAGTGATTATTCCCGCGACAAGATCCGCTATTCCCTCGGACAGATACACGCCCTTAAAGCCCATAAAATGAGTAAGCGCAAAGCACAGCGGTATGAGTATTATTACCTTTCTCATAACAGCGAGAATCAGCGCGGACTTGGCCTGTCCCAATGCTACGTTTACGTTCTGTAAAGTCATCTGCACAAAGAACATAACCGAGCCCATTAAAAACAGGGGCGCGTACTCTTTGACTATTGATCTGACCTCATCGCTGGCAGAAAATATATATGCATACATCTCGGGCACGGCCAAAGAAACCGACCAGATTACTATCGCAAAGCAAAACGCTATTAAGGTCAGATATTTAATTCCGCGTTTAAGTCTTTCCGCATTACCCTTGCCGTAATTATAACTGACAAACGGTTGCAAACCGTATCCCAGTCCGTTCAGAGGAAGGGAAATAAGCTGCAACGCGCTCAACATTATCGTCAATGCGGCGGTATAATCCTTATTGCCTGAAGTGGATAAATTTAAGTTCACGTTGAAAACTATCTGAATTGCGCATTCAGTCAACGTCATAATGAACGGCGAAAAGCCCAATGAAAGTATTCCCGTTATCCGCCGCCATTCCGGCTTCATATCCTTGAAGCGCAGGGCAAAGGTACTTTTACCGAAGAAAAAGAAGAGCATAATCCATAAAAAGGATATAAACTGGGAGATCACGGTTGCAAGACTGGCCCCTACAACCCCCATTTTGAACACGAAAATGAACAGAGGATCCAACGCGATATTAATTACAGCGCCTATCAAAACGGAAAACATCGCCGTAAGCGATCTACCCTGCGCCGTTATAAATGGATTTAGGCCCTGAGCAAGCAGGACGAACAGCGTTCCAAGAGAATAAATTCTTAGATACGATACCGCAAACCCCACCGCGCTCGGAGGACAGCCGAAGAGCAAAACGATATGCTCGGCAAGGAAATAGGTAATTATTCCTATCGTCACACCGACGGCAACCAGCAATACAAAGGAAGTATTGAATATCCTGTCCGCCTCCGCGCCGTCTCCCTCGCCCAGTTTAATGCTTGCCCGCGGTGAGCCGCCCAGTCCTATCAGATTTGCAAACGCCTGAATTATCAGCGTAATTGGAAGCACAATTCCGAGAGCCGCAAGCGCGTCCATACCCGACTCGCCTATCTGCGCGACAAACATACGGTCGACTATATTGTACAGAAATGTGATAAGCTGTGCAATTACCGCAGGAACGGTTAATTTGAATATCAAAGGCAGTAATTTGCCATTTTCCATCTGTTCGGCTGTATCCATAATAATCTATGCCGTAAGGCGTTTACAATTCTCTCCGCAAAATTTTAAATCGTTTTTGATTTTAACAAAAATAACAGGGAAAGTCAATTCAAGCTACAATAAAAAAGCGAAAGGTCTCCCTTCCGCTTTTCATATCGGTTCTTCATTTATTGTCATTATCGCCCGTAAAGCTTTTCGCCGCCTCACCCACAGTCGGTTTTTTCTTCATCCATACGATAAAGATAAGCGCCAGTCCGATACCGAGAACGGCGTGGAATATGCCGGAAATACCCGCGATGGCTCCGTTCGCGCCGCCCGATACGGCAAACTCTATATTGTCTGATCTGACAAGAATATCGAGTATCCCGCGCACTGCCATCATAAGCCCCGCTCCAAGCACGCCCGAGCAGTAAACGGGGAAAGCCCACTTATAAAGCTTATTGTTCCCCACGCCTATCTTTTCCGTGACAAGACCGATAATCAAAACGAACGCCACGCCCAAAACAAGAAAATGCGTATGCACAAGCCCCAATGTCGCATACGTATTTACAACGCCGTACGCCTTTGAAAATTCACGGTAAAACACCCCGAATACTACGCCCAGCGCCAAAAATACTGCCGCATATTTTATGTATTTTTTCACAAATCGATCCTCCCGACTATAGCTATATATTATATTTATATATTATCATTATAAGAAAACATTGTCAAATTCATTTTAAAAATCAATAGGGCGCGGATCCAAACGATCCGCGCCCTAAACTCTTTAATTCTGCGTCTTATAAATTTCAATTTGAGGATAAAACAAGCGGTTCGCTTACCGGTTTGATAAGTCGCAAGCCTCCGTTATTACCGTAAGCAAAGAAATCAACGCAAGGTTTGCCGTCCTGTACGGTGATTTGATAGTACTTGGTTTCTCCGCGATTTTCGGTCATAGGTCCCTCGTTTTGTTCAACGATCATGCGGCGTTTGAGCGTATTCATTTCGCTTGCCCTGATTATATGCTTTACTTCCGCCATAGGCGAGCCGTGATCGGAATTAAATTTCAACTGCGCTATTCTGCCGTTAATGGAGTACCTGCCGTCCGGCGTCTGCTCCGTGTCAACGAATGCAATGATCTCGCCGCCCATCAAATATCCTTCGTCTGCAAATTTGGGAAAACTGCCTTTCAGCCGTTCGCGGGAGTGAAGCGAGCCGTCGTCGTCAACCTTCCACACTTCGCCGAACATAGAATAAAGATAGCCGTCTTTAAGGCTGTAACATATACCTTCGTGTACAAAACCCGTTCCGTCCTTAAAATCGTCCGCAATGCCCTCAAAATTCACTTCTATACCGGGTTCTACGGGAGCAAGCTCGAAATTTTCGCCAAATACTTTAAGCTTGCCTTCGTCGACCGCATACATACGCCCGTCGGTGCCCGACATCAATCCGTTGTCAGTCGAAAATATCAGTGAATTTTCATACAATCGGTACTTCGGAAGATCGACCATGCCAGCGGTCAAACGAACTTCCCCGAATTGCGAATAACTATCCCCCTCGAGAATGTATTGCTGACCGTATTTGTCACGGCGAACGGCGCGCGCGTTATATTTATAGGTATAATGTTTAACAAACTCTAAAGGAAGTACAAGTTCGTAGCGTATCTTTTCAGTCTGCTCGTCGTATATCACGTTATACCACTGCGGTATCAAATTGCCGTACAAGGGCCTTAAATGCAACATATCGTCCTTGTACGGATCAATATACATTGTATAGTTTATTGCGCCCGAAAGCTCGTTTACCTGAGGTAAAATATCTTTAATCGGAAATACTTTGCCCGTCTCGTTGTGAATTACAACCGTTTGCGCTTCCTCGTGAAGACAGGCAAGTCCTGTCGAGCCGATCATCTCCTGCGCAAATTTACCGTTCTTCCAATACTCCCACTCTTCGTCGTCAACGTACATAACGTAAGTGAAACCGTTTGATACATACACTGCCGCGGCATTGCCAAGCACGTCCTGTCTGACCTGACCGCGCCCGTTTATACGCTCGTAAACTACTTCTTCTATTTTGCCGTCTTTGCCTATGGATATCAGAACGTTGGATTTTGTAGGATCCCAATCGAAATCCGACTCCCAGTCGTATCCTTCATCGTCGCTCCAATCTTCGTTAACCCCACCGTCCGACTGATCGTCTCCGTTTTCACCCGACGCGTTCAACGCGGCGTTCACATACATTACGTCGGATATACGGGCGGAACCTGAGGAGGAATCGGGCGCGTTCCAAACGCCGAACGCCGCGACTCCGTCCATATCCACAAAAGTGCCGTTAAGCTTGTTCATAGCTCCCAGCAGGCCTCTGTTATTGTGCAAAATAATTCCCAAAGGGACGCAAACCGCAACGGCGAAAAATATTGCCAACGCAGTTATCAATGCAATTCCCCTCTTACCTTTAAAAATATGTCCGCGGGACTTAACTGCACAAGCCGCGCCCGTTTGCCCTATCGTAATTTCCGCTTCCGAATTGCGCGGAGACAGTATGCGGTCAACGCGCTCTTGTTTTGTTTTTTCATCCGATCTCAAAGAATCGAACGCTTCCGTGTACTTTGAACCCATACTCTTTATTCCTCCAAATAATTTTTTAACTTCTCCCGCGCCCTGCATATGCGCTTAGTCACGGCGCGCTCGCTGCCCCCTATTATGCCGGAAATCTCCCTTGCGGTATAGCCCTCGTAATAGTGCAAATAAAGCGCATTGCGGTCCTGTTCGGGAAGTTTCGCCAATGCGTCGAACACTTCGCTGTGACTGTCGGTACGTATCGGCGAGACGTAGTTAAAAACGGCCTCGCGGCGACGCTTTTGCGCGCGGATAAAATCCTTGCCCTTATTTATGGCAACGCGAATAAGCCAGGCTTTGAGCCCGTTTTCATCCGTGAACGGCGATCTTTTAAATAGGCGCAGAAATACTTCCTGCACAATATCTTCCGCGTCCGAACGATCTCTCGTATATTGAAACGCCACGCGAAAAACGGTGTCGGAATATCTATTCACAGCATTTTCTATGTATTTTTCACTTGACGAATTCATCATACTTCACTTATAAAACGTTTGCACAGCCCCAAAAGAGACACAAAATTAAAAAATTTACAGAAAAAATTTCCGTCTGTTCGGTTCGTTTATTCTTAAATACAAACAATATTGATTATAAAAAATATATCATATTTTGATAGCGCGGTCAAGCTCGGTTTTTATTAGTAAAGCATAGCTAATGGCTATTTATAAAATTGTATTAATAAAAACGGACAGCCTGCGTTTTACGCAGACTGTCCGAAAATTTCGACGATTATAATTATGTAAAAATTCAAATGAAATTTTTACAACTTATCAAAATATGATTTACAGCAAACACAACAGAAAAAATAATGAGCGGAACGCTTGCCAGAACTATACCGCTGAATAAGAATATACAGGAAGGTATTATTGAAAGCGACAGCGCCTTTAATTTACCTTTTTTATTCCGACAGATAGCCCAAAATATGAGGTAAGCGAGACATAAAACGCCGTTAACGGACAAATAGACTTCCAACGCATAATTAAACCAAAAGTTAAAATACGTGTAAGGAATATTGAATATCATAAAGACAAAACAACCGTATCTGCCTATTTGCTCCGCAAATACAACTGACTTATTATAATTATTCTGTAAGCCCTCATCCTTGCATTTTACGGCATAAATAATATTCGGTATCATAATGACGGCCATTATAGCAAGTCCGTAATAATTAAACCAATCCATAAAAATATTATTTTATTTTGAAATTTATAAATCTATCTTTTCTATCTTGAAATCGCAATAATATTCGGCTGTAACACCCTTGAATTTCAACACGCAATAATCGGGATCGGTTACGCCTTGCTTATAAAACAGTCTGTCGCCGAAACGCCAAATCTCGTCTTTTGTCGCACGGTCTGTACAGACTTCCATTTCGCCTGTCAACGAAACGCCCTGATACTTGATTTTCCCGCGCTTATAAAAATAGATACAAGCCTTATTATTTGCTAAATAATGTTTAACTTTATTAGACGAAGTGTTGGTGGAGAAGTAAATTTCATTTCCGTCTATTTTACGAGGAGCAAGCATAGCCCTTATTACGGGAAACCCCTGCTCGTTTACAGAGGCAATAAACGCCGTTTTTTGTTTTGAGATAAATTTAAATATTTGTGTTTTATCCATAATTCTCTCCTTTTGTTATAAGCAATTCGATACGCGCAAACATAGACCTCTCGGTAAAATTATTGGATTTGTCCCCGCACGAGCCGCGAGCGGCTTCAATTCCTCTATTAAAGTAAAGGGCGTACATACATACGCCCCCCAAATTTTGGCGGGACATCATCATCCGAATTTGAACTTTTTATGTATAAAAAGCATTTCGGGATATTGCTAGTTTTATAAAAGCACCTTTACTTTAAGCGACTTTAAAAAGAAATTAAAATGTTTTTGTGCCATCCGTATTGTAATATGTTATTTGAGGTTGCTTGTTTTTCCAGCTCTCAGGTATTTGACTAATAATATCATCGCGCTTTACAATGCCAGGACGTATTATATATTCTTGCATATCTCCTAAAAATAGAATACTCCAACCTTCTTTTACTCCTTTTACAAATACAGGGTCGCTACTCTCATATTCTTTTAATCGTACTGCTTCTTCCGCATTCAGCTCTCTTGGCGCAATAAAAGCAAACAAGCTTGCACTCTTGTTACTACAAGTGTTTTAATAGAAAACTCCATAAGGGACAATGTAACAAATCCAATATTACCAAAGAGAAGTTGGAAGATATGGTTTTGGGCAAAACGGTTGAATACGTTTTGCAACCGAATTTAATAGACAAGCTTGCTATTGCCGTAACCGAGAAATTCAACGATGGTTTGCAAAAATCCGATACGCTTGCACTGCTCGAAAAGGAACAAAAGCAAGTGCAAAAAGCGATAGACGGATTTCTTTCGGCGATTGCGGCGGGAATCGTAACAAAGTCCACGAAAGAAAAATTGCTATCATTGGAGCAACAAAGCGACGAATTGGAAAGCAAAATTTCGGCAGAAAAAGCGCAGCAAATACAGCCGCTTGACATTGAAAAAGTAAAAGCGTTCCTAACTTACTTTGCTCGGAAGCAATACAAAAACGACGAAGAAAAGAACGAGTTTTTTAGCTCGTTCATCTATCGTGTGGTATTATTTGACGATTGCGTTTATATCTTTTATAACACATCGCCGACCACGCCGACGAAAGTGAAGTTAAGCAAGGATGATTTAACGACATTACGCGAATACCGCAACAATAGAAAAAGCACTCAATTTGTTCCGCTTGGGTTCAAATTGGGTGCTTATGGCGGAGAGAGAGGGATTCGAACCCCCGGATAGTTGCCCATCAACGGTTTTCAAGACCGCCGCATTCGACCGCTCTGCCATCTCTCCACGAAATTATTAAGTTAACGTTAATTATTTTAACAGACTACAAAATATCTGTCAATCGATTAAATGTTCAAATCCGTTCAATCGGATTTTTTATCTTTAAAAACCTTATTCATTTTTTCTGCAATTACCGATTTAAAAGAAAAGTCCGCGCTTATGGAGTCAAGCTCGCCCGCGGCGAAATAGCTGTACACCTCTTTATCCGAAGCGTATATCAAATGATCCAGAAGCCGCGCATTATTGATACTGCATAAAAGTTGAAATCCCGCGGTAAACTTATCGTCGCTAACGGAGGGTTCTTTATTGCCGCTCAAATGATTGTGCGCAACTATCACCCCGCTCGGCTTTTCGGCGTTGAGCACGTTCATGATCTTATCGGAATCCACCGCGACTTTATTCAGCTCGTCATTGGAAAAGGAGCAAATGCGCTTAACTCTGGAATTCTTATCAAGGCAATAGATTTCCATTACCTCCACCGTCTTTCCGCGCATCCTTGCGACCGTAAACTGTTTTATAGCCTCGTGATTTTTTAAAACGGTAATCCCCGCGGAATGTACGTTGATACGTCTTGTGCATTCGCCTATACACTTCAAATAGAGCGCGACGTTCTCACCGACGCCGTTGACCGCCTTCAGTTTCTCCGTATCTGCCGCCAATACTCCGGCAAGCGAGCCGAAAGTATCCAACAATTCATGAGCTATCGGGTTTGTATTTTTTCTGGGCAAAGCATTGAACAGCAAAATTTCCAACAGCTCGTGATCGAACAATCCGTCGTCGTTTTTCAGTTTGTCGTACATCCTCTGCCTATGTCCCTCGTGCATAGAAACCCCTCTTTTGCAAAATAAAACCCGAAATCAATTATAGTCAACTTGGCGCAATTTGTCAAGAAGTGTTGACTTAAACAAAGTTGTATTATATAATTAACTCATACTTATGCGCATCGAGCGATTGAAATTAAGAAAACTTAATAATACACGCGATCTGGGAGGATTCCCTACAAAAGACGGGAAGAAAATAAAGCGAGGAAAGCTGATAAGGAGCGGCCGATTATATAATCTCCCCAAAAGCACCGTTGCGGCCCTCAAAGCAATGGGAGTGAGCACGATAATCGATATGCGCATTCAACGCGAGCAGATCGAAAACCCCAATACCGAAATCGACGGAGTCAAGGTAATAAATCTGCCCATAGTCTGCGCGGCAACCGCGGGAATTACTCATACCAAATCCATGGCTCGCACAATGCTTGAAGAAAGTCGACGTATCAAGACCGAATTCGGCACGGCGGACAACTATATGAACCACGTGTACGAGTTGATCCTCTTCGGAGAAGACGGCAAAAAAAAGCTGCGCGAATTTTTCGATATTCTTATCGAAAGCGAGGGCTGCGTGCTATGGCACTGCAACGCGGGGAAGGACAGAACGGGGCTCTGTTCGATGTTGCTTGAAGAGCTTCTCGGCGTAGAGCGCAATCTTGTCGTTCAGGACTATTGCATAAGCCGCAAGTTCCAGTATCGTAAAAGATTTTGGCAGTTGGCAGGATTACAGATCGCGCCTATTCCACGTGATTTCAAACATATCCTCATAGCGCTTATCGAACCCAAACCCGGATATATCATCGAAGCTATCGCTAAAATAGAGGAAAGATACGGCAGCGTCGAGGGCTATTGCAAACAGGCGTTGGGATTGACGGATGAACATATCTCCATATTAAAAAACAAATTCACCGAATGATATTAACGGCGGGCAGATTGTCGATCTGCTCGCCGTAATTTTATCTATTCTACCGTAACGCTTTTTGCAAGGTTTCTCGGTTTATCGGGATCCTTTTTAAGAAGTACCGCCGTGCGGTAGGCAAGATATTGCAACACTATAACGGATAACAACGGAGATAAAAACTTATCGCACTCGGGTATTGTTATTACCTCGCTGACGCCTTGTGGTAATTCCAGCCCCTTTACGTTGGTCACAACCGCAACTTTACCGCCGCGTGAAATAACCTGTTCGACTGCATTACCGCTCTTCCCCGCCAGCTCTTTATCCGTTATGACGAACACCGATACAGTACGTCTGTCGATAAGAGCCAGCGTTCCGTGCTTTAACTCCCCCGCGGGATATCCATCTCCGGGAACGTACGATATTTCCTTCAATTTGAGGCTGCCTTCCAAGGCTACTGCATAATCGAGATCTCTGCCCATAAAGTATGTTCCGCGCGAACGGGCGCACATATGAGCAAGTTTATCTACGTTTGTATTCTTAACTACGTCGCGGCACAGCCCTGCCGCGTATTCTATAATTCCGCCGTCGTCTTTTCCCGCAAACGCAAGGGCGCACAAGTAAAGGGCCGTGATCTGCCCCGTATAGCTTTTGGTTGCCGCGACGCAAATTTCCGGTCCGGCCGCAACAGGCACGACGATATCCGCAATCCTGTTTAGCTGTGAACGGTGGGAATTTGTAACGGCTACAATCTTGGCTCCGCGCGAACGCGCAAGTCTGGCCGCCTCCACGGTATCCGCCGTTTCGCCGCTTTGGCTTATGGCAAAGAGTACTGTATCTTCATTGATCAAAGGATCTTTGTATCTGAATTCTCCCGCTGTCTCGACCTCTACGGGTATCGAAGCAAAGCTTTCAAAATATCTTTTACCTATGAGCGCGGCGTGATATGCCGTACCGCACCCGGTCATAATAATTCTTTTCGCGCCCGAAACTGCGGTCTTGAATTTATCCGCTATTCCCGAAAAGGCGCGTTTAGTGCTCAATACAGACTCCGGCACTTCGCGTATTTCCTTCAACATATAGTGGGGGCAATCGCCCGTACTCATGTCGGCCGACACCGCAAGATTAGGCTCGGGCTCGCGGATAACGCTCTGCAATTCACAATTATATACGGCATTATATACGGCAACGCTTTCAGCAGTAATTTCCGCCAGATCGCCGTCTTCCATAACTACTATCGTCTCACACTTGCCTGCAAGAGCAGGCTCGTCGCTGGCACAGTAATTTTCGCCGAAGCCGTAACCTATGATAAGCGGACTCTTGTTGCACGCGGCCACGATCTTATTCTCACCTTTACATACGGCCATAAGCGCATATGAACCGCGCAATTTACCGACCGTCATTTTCATAGCGTAGAGGAGATCGCCGTCATAGTATTTATTAAGAAGATGCGCGGCAACTTCGCTGTCCGTACGTGAAAGGAACACCGAGCCTTCCGCTTCCAGCCCCGCCTTTAATTCTGCATAATTTTCTATTATGCCGTTATGTACCACGCATATATTACCTACCGAATGGGGATGAGCGTTTACATCCGACGGAACTCCGTGAGTGGCCCACCTGGTATGCCCTATGCCTATCGTCGCCCGAACACTCTTCAAGTGCGGCAGCAGTTTTTCCACCTTGCCGCGCTTCTTTATTAGGGTGAGTTTATCGCCGTCGCAGAATGCGGCGCCCGCGGAATCGTAGCCGCGGTATTCGAGCCTTTTAAGTCCTTCGTAAACTTCCACTGCGGCGTTTCGGCCGCCAATATAACCTATTATCCCGCACATAAATTACCCGATGTTATTAAACCGCCTATGCGGATCAATTTGAATTTTCCAAGATTTTGGAGCTGAGAATTTTACAGGCAAGCGCGCAATTTTCCTCGCTTTCGCCTTCGGCCATAATCCTTACCACGCGCTCGGTTCCGGAAGGTCTGGTAATAATTCTTAAGGAAAGCTCCCGTTCAAGTTTTTCCGCAAGCTCGGCCACGCCTTTCATAGCCGCCGTCTTATCCACGACGGGAACGTTCAGCGAAATCTGCGGAAGAGCTTTATACCCCGCCAACAGACGGGATAATGGACATTTCATTTCCACGACCGCTTCCATAAGCATTATCGAAGTCACAAGGCCGTCGCCCGTAGTTTCATACTTGGAATAGACTATATGTCCACTGCGCTCGCCGCCCAAAACGGCGCCGGAGGCAGACATCGCGTCGCAAACCGCCTTATCGCCGACGGCGCATATCTCCGAGGTTATCCCCAACTTTTTTAAACTTTTGACAAGTCCGCCGTTGCTCAAAGTAGTGCAAACGATTTTGTCGCCCGCAAGGGCGTTCATTCTTTTAAGATAGCCCGCGGAAACGTATAAAATTTCATCACCGGTTATTACGTTGCCCTGTTCATCGACCGCAATACATCTGTCGGCATCGCCGTCGAACGCAAAGCCCGCGTCCAGCGAATTTTCAAGCACGAGCCTTTTGAGCGCTTCTATATGGGTTGAACCTATATTTTCGTTTATATTGGTGCCGTCAGGACTGTCGCCTATGACAAACGTCTTTGCCCCAAGCGCGTCGAAAACGTTTCTCGCTATATTGAAAGCGCTGCCGTTCGCGCCGTCCAAACCTATTCTCAACCCCTTGTACGAACAGGTAGAAAGGGATATAAGATGCCCTATATATCGGTTACGCCCCGATATATAGTCCACCGTACGCCCTATATCCCTGCCGCGAGCAAAGGGAATATCTTCTCCGCCGAACGGGGTAAGATCGCCGTCGAGATAACTTTCGATAAGAGATATGACTTCCCCGTCCATTTTTTCTCCCCTGTCGTTCAACAACTTAATTCCGTTATCGTAGTAGGGGTTATGACTTGCAGAAACCATAATGCCGCAATCGAAGCTGTCGCACCTCGTCACGTATGACACCGAAGGAGTGGTGGTGACGTGCAGAATATAAGCATCACAACCGGACGAAGTGAGTCCCGATGCAAGTGAATATTCAAGCATATATGAGGACAAACGGGTATCTTTGCCTATGACGGCGCGGCTTTTTCCATCTGACCGACGCGAATAGTACCACCCAAGCACTCTGCCGATCTTGTATGCAAGTTCCGCTGTAACGACCGCGCCCGCTTCGCCCCTGAACCCGTCGGTACCGAAATATCTGTTTTGTGACATTATTCTCCTTCTATCAAACTTATTCGGCATAAAAAAGGGAGTGGAATAGTTTTTATTCGTCGGGACGCATATGTGCCGTGAGTAAATATGTGCGCAAAATACATAGATTCCCCCTGATATATGCCTTAAATACACGTGTTTCGAAACTGATATTCGATTTGATACACTTGTATCAAAAATCAGATATATTTTGCTTGCACATTAATCGTACCGCAACCCGCGCACCGCTCCGCAACCCGAAAAGCCGTAATAAAGCATATGCCCCGCAACCGAAATGTGTTACGGGACATATGAATGAAAAGGCAAATTCCGATTCCGATATTTCAAGAAAATTTTCGGACAAAAATAAACTGAGCCGATTAATCGCGCAAGACGGAAATTGAATACTTTAACTTAAAGTTTATTGACAATAAAAAATGCATATGCTAAAATTGACGCAACAACGATGAAGAAGAAATTCAATTTTAAAATTTCCGTGTGGCAGTATCTTGCCCTCGGCTATCTTGCGCTGATAATCGTAGGGTGTCTTTCGCTCCTCCTCCCATTCGCGGCAAAAGACGGAACGTCCACCAATTTTATCGACGCGCTGTTCACAGCAGTTTCGGCCACCTGCGTCACAGGGCTGTCGCCCTTAAACGTCGGCGCGCACTGGTCAATGTTCGGACAGATAGTTATATTAATTTTAATCCAGCTCGGTGGGCTGGGATTTATGACCTTTGTATCAATGGTATTCCGGCTGCTGCGCGGACGCGTGGGCGTTTATGAAAGAAAGGCATTTATGGCTTCGGCGGGGAGCGAAAAATATATCGGCCTCGGAAAGCTTATAAGACGAATTTTCATAGGCACCGCCGTGTTCGAAGTTTTGGGCGCGATTTTGCTCTCGATACGCTTCGTAGGCGATTTCGGCTGGGGCACCGGAATTTACTTTGCTATATTCCATTCCATATCGGCATTCTGTAACGCTGGCTTCGACCTATTCGGACAAGTTGGACAAAGTTCCTTAACGGCATATATTACCGATCCTCTCGTCATACTTACCATCTCCGCACTGATCACGGTCGGCGGCTTGGGATTTTGCGTTTGGGGAGACATTGCGGACTGCAAATGCAACCCCAAAAAATTTCAACTTAATACAAAAATAGTTCTGATAGTAAGCACGGTATTATATGTTCTGTCCGTATGTCTTTTTCTGATTTTTGAATGGAACAATACCGATTACGCCGACTATCATTTCGGCGAAAAGCTGTTGGCGGCGCTGTTCTGCGCCGTCGCGCCGAGAACGGCAGGCTTCTATTCCACAAATCTTGTAAACCTATCGGAGAGCGGATACGTCCTTACCATAATACTTATGTTTATAGGCGGCAACTCCGGATCCACCGCAGGCGGAATAAAGGTAGGTACTTTTGCGGTTATAATAATGGGTATGTTGGCGGTATTCCGCGGCAGGCGGGATATAAATATGGGTAAAAAGAGAATCGAACATACTCTCCTCTCCCAGGCGCTTGCGATTTTTGCGGCCTGCCTTATGATGGTTATGTTAGCTTCGCTTATGATCTGCGCTTTCGAACCCGAAGAATCCTCGAAATCGGTCTTGTTCGAATGCGTTTCGGCGCTAAGCACGACGGGGCTCAGTTTAAACCTTACCCCTAAGCTGGGAGTAGCCTCCAAGATCGTTTTGATACTTTTGATGTACGCAGGCCGCGTCGGAATACTTACGCTTGCTCTCGCTCTCGGTGAAAAACACGTCGCCGCGGAAGTACGAAAACCCATAGACAAGCTTTTGATCGGTTAATCCGCCGGACACGGAATGTTTTAATAAAAATTCAATTTCAAGGAAAAGAATATGAAATCTGTACTTTTAATAGGAATGGGACAGTTCGGTCAACTTCTCGGCGAAAAGCTCGTAAATATGGGCGACGAAGTTATGATCGTAGATAAAAACGAGGACGTCATCAATTTACTTGCGCCCAAATATACCGGCGCGGTAATAGCCAACTGTATGAATGCGGAAAACCTCAAAACGTTGGACGTCCCCTCCTATGACGTTTGCGTCGTAACTATCGCGGACGACTTTCAAAGCTCTTTGGAAATCACGTCGCTACTGAAAGATCTCGGGGCCAAGTACGTAGTCTCCAAAGCGAATACCGATATTCAAAGAAAATTCTTATATCACGTCGGCGCAGACGAAGTAATTTATCCAAACCGCGACATCGCGGAGAAGCTGGCTGTTAAACTCAACTCGCAGAATGTATACGATTATATCGAACTGGATTCGGAATTCTCCATATTCGAGATTGCTGTCCCCTCAAAATGGGTTGGTAAATCTATTATGGAAACAAACCCCAGGGCCAAGTACGACATCAATATACTTTCAATAAAAAAGGGAAACCGAATAATGCCCGCCCCCACCGCCAACACGGTTTTCGAATCGGGAGATAAAATGGTTGTATTCGGCAACACCGAAAAAATTATAGCGTTTACAAATAACCGAAAGTAATCGTTTACGAAAAAAAATTTTTAAAGCAGTGGATTTTAAAATTATCAAGAGAAAACTTGCGGAAATACTGTTCCCGAGGGATTTTACCTGCGACATATGCGGTGTTGAAACATTTAACGATAATCTTTGCCCTCAATGTAAAAAGACGGTAATTTTTAATACCGACGCCGTATGTCCGCTATGCGGCAGAAGAACGGTACGCCCCGAAATATGCCTTGAATGCAAGGACGTTCCGCCCTCCTTTCATAGAGCGGTATCGGCAATCGTCCACGAAGACGGAGGCGCATTGCTCGTTAAAAAATTTAAAAACGGCAACGGTTATTTAAAGGAATTTTTTGCAGACGTTCTCAGCGAAAAAATCAAAGATCTTCCGAAAATAGACGGATTAGTCTTTGTGCCTATGACCAAAAAGGCAATAAGAAAACGCGGATACAACCAAGCCGCGCTTTTGGCCGACAGCCTTTCCGTAAGGATAAACGTACCCCTATTTCACGGCGCACTGGAGAAAGTTAAAGATACAAGAGAACAAAAATCGCTTACAAAAAAAGAACGGCTGGAAAATTTAAAAGGCTGTTTCAGGATAACCGATAAAAACGCGGTGTATGGCAAAGTCGTCTTGATTATAGACGACGTATTGACTACCGGCGCAACGGCGGAAACGATTACCGATCTGTTATTTTCCGCAGGCGCGAAGGACGTTTTCCTTGCAACGGTATCTTCGGTTGAATACAAAATTAAAAAAGACCTGAACGCCTCAGATATAAGATCGGGCGAACAGGTAAATAAAAAACAAAAGCCGAAGGTTTAAAAAATTTTAAAAATTGATTAAAAACGCTTGTATTTTTCAAATTTTATATATATAATAATTAGGCAAAGTAAGCAGACAAATAATTTTTGTTTGCAAATATTGGGGCGTCGCCAAGCGGTAAGGCAACGGACTCTGACTCCGTCATTCGGGTGTTCGAATCACTTCGCCCCAGCCAAAAGCGCTGTTTTTCGTTCAATTTGACGTGATTTTGAACGATTAACGGCGCTTTTTTTATGCCTTTTTGGGGACTTTGCGGGGACTAAATCGCACTCCCAAACGCTCCCAAATTCAAATTAAATGTTGTAAGCTACTTTTTGCGCCTCTTTCGTCATATACTCCCGCGAAAAGTGCGTATAAACGTTGCTTGTTTGCGTTCCGTCCGGTGAGTGTCCCGCCCAGACTGAAACGACTTCGCGCGGCACTCCGCATTCTTGCGCACGTGTAATAAACGTGTGCCGGAGTTCGTGCAAGTGATGCGCTGGCATAAGCCGTTTAAATGCTTGCGTTAGTGCGTCCGGGCGCAAGGCGTTCAGCTGCGCAAAATCGAAGCCGGGAATATACGGCGCAAGCATAGGCGTTACGGGAATTAACCGCCGCTTTTCTTGGAAGCCCTTGCGCGTTTTGGCGCTGATAACGGAAATAAAGCCGTTTTCTATGCGGGCGCTGGCAAGTTCGCTTCGGCGCATTCCGGTATAGAGAAGAAGCAAAAGCGCGTTTTTTATGTCGGCCGTGCAGTTGCTACCGTTGAGCAGTTGCAAAAACTCCCGCTCCTCGTTCAACGTGAGGGCAACGCCGCCCCGCTCTTCATATTTCGGCGGCTTTAATAGGCGCATTGGCGAACGCTCTAAAAGCTCTTCGCCTACGGCAAATTCAAAAACGGCGCTTAACGTTTGGTAAATCTTCGTTGCCGTTCTGTACTTGCCTTGCTCTATGTACGCATTTAAAACCGCTTGTATGTCGGACTGTTTCAGCTCGTCCAGATAACGCCCCGTAAACGCCGGGTAAATATTCGCGCCGAGCAGCTGAACATAGTATGCGTGCGTTGTCGGCTTAATTGTCGGGCGTTTGAGTTCAAGCCAGCGTTCGGCGGTTTCCGTTAAAAGCGGGCGCGCCGGAGCTGGAAGCTCTTCAACGATTGCCGCTTCAATTTGCGGCGGAGTGTAGTTTGCAAGTTTTAAAATAAACTTCGGCTTTAATTCGTCGTAATCGACGGACGACACGGAAATATTATAGCCGTGCGCCCGGAAGCGTGCTTCATAAACGCCGTTTGCCTTTTGCCTAACGTATATCGGCAATTTAATTGTAATGACTTTTTGAAATTCTTCGGGCATTCGTGAAATCTCCTTTTTAGTAAAATAAAAAGTCGATTTTAGAGCAAATGTATTGTTTTGTTGCCGTTCGTCCTCCTTTTTCACGCCGGGAAAATATAGCACCTTTCCGGCCGCATTTTTTTTACTTCCTCCAAAAATAAGCGGCGCTCCGTTTCGTCCATATCGACGAGCCGAAGCAGTTCAGATGATAGCGAAAACATTTGCTCCGCTATTGCCTTAACGTGTTGTAAATCTTTCATTATAAAATCTCCTTTCGGCTATATGCCTACAAGGAAAATTTTATAACCGACAATTACAAGTTTTTTTGACTTGTCTTGTCGGTTTTTTTGTTTTTACAAATTTTGCGCTTTTACGCCTTTTTCTGCATGTTGACTTCGCTTGGCTTGCCTGCTTTTCCCGCCCAGCTCCTCACGGTTTGAAGCGTTAATTCTTGCAAGTACGGGGACAGTTCCCGGAATAGCGTTAAAAGCTCCCGTTCGGCTTCGGTGTGTTCGCTGGTTGTCGGCGTGTGGACGTTGGCGGGCGTGTCATCTTCCCGCCCTAAAAGATAATCAACGGTAACGCCGAAAAAATCACAATACAAAGTCAAATTATGCACTGTCGGTTCTCTTTCGCCTTTTTCATATTGCGCAATGGTTGATTGCCCGATATTTAATTTTTTTGCTAATTCTTTTTGCGTTAAATTCGCTTCTAATCTTAAATCTTTTAAAGCTGTTGCAATGTTCATAATTAAACCTCGTAAAAAATTATATCTCAAATGTGATAAAAAAGTCTTGACAAAACTCAAACGAGATATTATACTTCTGTTAATATCTCATATGAGATTATACACTCTCTCACAATAAAAAGCAATTAAACCGCCATAATTGGCGAGTTTAACATATAAGGGCTTGATATGCGTGAGAGGTATCAAGCCCTTTTCTTTATTTTGGGGACTATATGCGGGTACTTATAGCGTGCGAAGAGAGCCAGCGCATAACAACTGAATATCGCAAGCGCGGTCATCTGGCGTTTAGCTGTGATTTAAAAGACTGTTCGGGCGGCTTTCCGGAATGGCATTTAAAATGCGATGTCATCGAGCATTTAAAAACTGTTGAGCCGTTCTATTATGACTTAATCATAGCGCACCCGCCTTGCACTTATCTTTCAGTTGCGGGCGCTTGTAACTTTTTTAACAAGACCACCGGGCAGAGAAACGAAGAGCGCTACGCAAAACAGCGCGAGGCGGTAAACTTCTTTATGTTTTTCTATAATTACCCCTATTGCAAGCGCATTTGCATTGAAAACCCGCGCCCCATAAAGTCAGCCGGCTTGCCGCCTCATAGTCAAGTTATACAGCCCTACGACTTCGGGGACGAATGGAGCAAACAAACGCTTTTATGGTTAAAAGGCTTGCCGCTTTTGTTTCCGTCAGTAATGGTTTTAAATCGGCGTTCAGCTGCGCCGAGCTGGGTTGCGGCTAACCGCTCCCCCGAAAAGCGGAGCAAAACTTTTCCCGGCATAGCAAAAGCTATGGCGCAACAATGGAATTTTTAAACAAGGAGTTTTTATATATGCAAAATCAAAATCACGGGCAAAAAATGGCGTACTACGAGGGCGAGGACGGGAAGTTATATTATAACTTTGCGAAAGGCTTAAAAGTCGTATTACGCGAGGGCAACGGCGAAACCGCCAAAGAATACACGCTTGAAATAATCGGCTGTAAATTTTCCGGCGATACGGAATATTACGACATAGCGCGGGACGGCGTGCCGCTACCTTATGCGCAGTCGGCAAACCGGGTTAAATTCCTTTTAAGCTGTTTCGGCGTTAAAACGCTTGCAACCGGCGAACGCTTGGAACTCCCGCTTTTACTTGAAGAAGTAAAACGCTTTTATAGTAACCGCTATCACGTTTATTTGAATGCGTGCGCAAAAGCGGAAGCAATTCCGGAATATAAAGCGCTTGCAACCGAAGCGCGCGGCTTCGGGCAAAAAATAGGCTTTGCGCTTGCGTTTGAGCGCACCGAAGAAGCGGCGAGCTTGCAAAAACAACAATTTGATATACAGCGCCGCGCCGAAGCAATTTTAAAGAAGCACGGAATAAACCCGGCAGACTTAAAAGAGCATACTTGCGAGAAGTGCGGCGGCAAGGGTTTTGACTACTTCGGCATTTGTGGTTGTGCGCTTGCGCAATCAGATGAAATAAAGAAATTTTGCGCAGCTGAACGCCGCCAGCTTAAAAGACTTACGGGCGGCAACGGGGGTAATTAAAATGCCGAAATTTAATAATTTTATTGAAGATTTAGAGCGCGTAAAACTTTACATTGATAACGATTTAGAAAAATACGCCGCCGAATTAAGCACAACTCCCGAACAGTTACAAACCACTTATGCAAGGTGTAAGGAAATTGCGGACAGTTTGGGCATAGTTGAACTTAAAATGCTTTGGTACTTGTCGGAATACTGGGGCGGCAAAAAAACGGGAGTTCATAGGCTTTTGAAGTTTTTAAAAACCCGCTACGAAAAGCAAGAAATAATTTACGTTCCGGAGTTTATACAAGCAATATGCCCGCCTATGCGATTAAGCGAGAATTTAAAGGCGTTACGAATAAAAAACGGCTTAACGCAACAAACCGTATGCACTATTTTAAAAATTAAACAGTCAACGTTATCGGGCTACGAATTAGGAACGCACGAGCCGGACGGGCAAACGCTTTTACGCCTTGCGGACTTCTACGGCGTTACCGTTGATTATCTTTTACGAGGTACAGAAGATGAGTAATAACGAGAGAGCGGCACTCCGCGAACGTGCCGTAGTTTATGACGAAATCACGAACGACACCCACCGCGCGCCCTTAACGCTTGAACAGCTTCGGCAACGTTTAAAGCACATTGCCGGGCTTTGCTGGGGGCTGTCAATAGATATAAACAACGAGTTCGCCCGTAACGAAGCGTTGCAGAAAGAAAACAAACGCTTGCAAGACGAAATAAACGGCTTGCGCGCAGAGTTAAAGTTAGTACGAAACCGCGAGAACGCGCGGGGCATTTATAGGCAAAAAACCGCCGTAAAGAGTAAAACGGAATCTAACGCCGCAACGTCGCCCGCCGTTGAACAAACGCCCGACGAGCGCAAGGAAGCGCAGAAAAAATATAAGCGCGAATATATGAGAAAGCGGCGCGGCGGCAGTTTACGCGAAGAGAAATTAAACGCGAAACTTGCGACAATGACACCGGAAGAGCGCGAAAAATATTTAAAACAGCTTGAAGCCAAACGCAAATATAACGCCCGCTATTTAGCGAAAAAGAGAGCGGCGCAAGGGGGCAACAATGATTAATTGCTTCATACGTTTTAGCGCTTACGAAGCAAAGCGCTTGCCCGCGCGGTTTCGTTCGATATTTAGACTTGAAAACAACACCGCACACGGCACAATAAACCGCACGCCGAACGGCACAATATACAGCGCAACTTTTAAGCGCTGGGGCTATGACATTTTCGCAACCTCTTCAAGCGGTATAACAGATTTAAAAGAAGAGTTTATAAAAGCGGCACACGTTGCGGACGGGGGAACACCTACCGCAATTTAATAGGGAGCGCAAACGCGGGAAAGCGTTTGCGCGTTTCCCGTTGTGAGGGTTAGCATTGATAACGATAATTTTCGGAGCGCCGGGCGCGGGTAAATCGTCATTAAATACATACTTTTTAAAGCAAACTTACCGCACGCAAGGGCGGGCATTATTACACTACGCCCGCGCCCGGATAGAGGCGCAGAACGCCACGCGCTCTATACCGTTGATATTGCCGGACAAACCGCCGATTTTTGCAAATTATGCGGTAAAGTTCAAGACAGGTTACGAAAAGAGCTTCGAGCCGTATTTTATCAACGGTTATTATTTGGGGCTACCGAACGACAGAATGCCCACGCAATACATACCGCCCGGCAGTAAAGTATTTTTAAGCGAAGCGCAACGCTATTACAACAGCCGCAAGAGCCAAACGCTCCCGGACTGGGTAAGCCGTTTTTATGAAATGCACCGTCACTACGGTATTGACGTTTATTTAGACGTTCAGCGCGCAAACCTCATAGACTTGAATATAAAAGAGATTTGCAAGCGGTTTATTGAAGTGCAGGAAATGAAGCACGAAACGGACTACGCCGGGCGCATACTTCGCACAACGTTTATATGCCGTGAGTTCGGGAGCTGGCGCGAGGTTGAACAATATCTTGAAAGCGGCGCGGAAACATACCGCAAAACCGCTTACACCAACGAGGGGAATATATTCCGCTGTTTCAATAGTTACAGCTATTTTGAAGAGTTTTTACCGGACGAGGGCAAAGCGTTTAATTATCTTCCCTTTGTGAGCCGTGCAGAGCAAAAAAATATATCATCTGACAATGAAGCGTTTTACAGAATGTCAGAGCCTACGGAATACCGCACGCAACCGAAAACGCAGAAAACCAAAACGGACAAGGAGCAAAAGCAATGATTAAGGAATTAGGCGAGCTGAACGAAAAGTTTTACGAGCTTTACGGGCGGTTGTACGAGAACGGCGAGTTATTAACGCCGAAGCAAGCGGCTTTAATGGCTGATAACCTTTTAGCGCAGTATAAAGCCGAATACGAGCTTTTAGCGCTTAAAACGGGCATTGAGGAAGCAAAAGAGCTTTATACCGTAAGACAACGGCGAGGAACGCTTATTCCCTACCGCTGGCGCTTCTTATTCTGGCGCAAAGAGAATTACGCGGCGCAAGTAATTGATAGAGAGATACAAACCGAAATAGCACGCTATTTTAACGAGCGCGAAAAGGCGCTTGCGCGGCTTGTGGAAGCTATCGAAAAAGAGAACGCGGAAACGCTTGACGAGGGCAACGAGGAAGCAGACGAAACACCGGAAGAGCCGAACGAGCCGACAAACGAGGAAACACCGGGCGCAGCTGAAACGCCCGCCGAAGAGAGCCAACCGGCAACGCAAGATAACGAAGCAACGCCGGAAGAAACGGAAAAGCCGGGCGCGGGAACGGGCGCACCCTAATAGCAAATAGCCTTTGTGCCGGGCAATGCGGAAACGCAAGGAAAGGCAAACGGGCGCGCGTAAAATCGTGCGACACTTCGCCGATTTTCGCCGCCCGTGCCGCTCTTCCGTTTGAACGGCGCAAAGGCTGGGAAACTGTTCAAATAATATGGGGTAAGGGCGAAGCCCTTCCGCATTAAAAAAAATGAGAGCAAAAAAAAGCGCTTATTAAATCACAAGGGGGCAAAATGAAGCTAAAATTTAAAGTTTATGAATGCGACGACTGCCGCAAACGCGCTGGCGAATTTGCAGACGATAAAGAAGCACGCGCGGCGGGCTGGGTAATTTCCCACGATAGAAAAAAATTTTACTGCCCGCGCTGTGCGCCTAATCATAAGCACACCGGGCGCGGTGGGGCTAAATCTTATCAAGCCAGATAAAGCGCCCTCATCAAGCGTTTATTAAATAAAACAACTACATATCAGCGCGCCGCCCTTTAAGCGCTTTATAAGCAGGTCAGGTTTTCGGAGTATAAGCCGCCGCATTTAAAATTACGCTCCGTCCACGTTGTCAACGTGGTTAAATAATAGACGGCTGGAAGCCTACGGAAGTTTAGCCGCTACGGGGCGTAGGGTGTAGCAATAGCGCAAGCTATTACGGCGAAAACTTCGGGAGCAACGCTCTTTCCGTTTAGGGGGAGCAGTGCGCCCAACGGGCGCGATAAGGCGAGAATTAAAAACAGCTCTTGCAAAGTTCTTGCCGCTTGCGTTCTATCGTGCAACGTTCTAAACTTTCTACACTCTTAACCGCAGTTTAAGGCAAGGTGCGCCCGTGCGCCCAGTGGTGCGCGCGGTGTTCGATGACGTTGAACGCACGGGCGGGAACGTTTGAGAAAAGCCGCTTACGCGGCTTGGAGCTGATAAGGTAAGGTTATACAGTAACCCGGCTTGCCCGCTTTTTCCAAACGTTTGGAAAATTTTCCGCATATGCGGAATGAAGCGGGTTTCCCGCTTGTAAGCTCGAAATTGCCCGTTTGTGGCTATTTCCTTTACCTGCTATAAATTTTGGCTATTTGCAACACTTCGGCAACGGCGCGGCGGTTGCTGTTAAGTGTAGCTCACTACACTTTTATTAAAAGTTCGTTCGCTCTGCGAGGCTGGGAAGCGGTAAAAAAATGCCCCCGAAGTTTGGGGACTTACGGGGGACAATATATAAAATTTGCTCTAAAACCGCTAAAAAATGGGTAAAAATTGACGATTTAAGGCTTTTTCAAAGCCTCTGACTCCGTCATTCGGGTGTTCGAATCACTTCGCCCCAGCCA
>CAJUOY010000015.1 GCA_910588645.1 uncultured Christensenellaceae bacterium | reverse complement strand
CCTCGTAAGTTGCGCTTTCACCCTCGGTTGAGGTTTCAACGTCCGCGCACTCGTTTACAAACTTGCCGCTGTCCCAAGGATGCTCGCTGTGATATAAGCCGTAATTTTTAGTGAGCTTGCCCTGGCCGTTACGTGATACGCCAATTTTAGCGGTGGAGGCCATCGCCTTGGTAAGCTCTATACGCCCCGTAGATCCAAGCGCTACGTTTTTCTGTGCGCCGTCTGTATTCTTATTGTCGTATACGGTAGTTGTACCGCCTATCTTCAATGTACCCGTTGTGTTTGTGCCGTAAATATTTAAAGCCTGACTTGCGGTGTTACCCGTCACCTTGGTATCGATTAACGTCAGCGTTCCGTGTACTGTAAACAGGGTATTATTGGAAGTATTGCCGGTTATTGTACAGCTTTCGAAAGAAGCCGAAGCCCCTTCGTACGTATTATAATAGACGCAAGAATAACTGCTTGTATTGGAATTACCCGTTATTGTACAATCGGTCGCGGTAAATGTGCTGTTACCTGTTCCGTAAAATATTCCACGTCCGGTCTGATTTTCGTTAAAAGTACAATTATCAATAGAATAATTCTTGGCATTTAAATATAATAGCGTATACTCGGCTACATTTTTCGAAAATGTTACACCGCTTAAATTAACATCATTGGTAACACTCACTATATAGGAACAGTTTTTATTTATGCCGGAAATTTCTCCGCCGGTCATAGAAAATGCACCCATAATTAAAATACTGCTGGAAACCGAACTATTTACTTCGTTATCGATAAACGAAACGTTTTCCAACGTTACTGTTACGCTTGAGCTTGAAGAATATAATAAGTTACTGGTGACGGAATTATCTTGCCAAACCGTTTCCCGCATATTCAACGATTCGCTATCGGTATAAATCATATAACCGGAGGTTACGGTGTTGTTTATAAACCGAGCATATTCGATTTCCGTCCTTCCGTCATAGTCCTGCAAAATTGCGCCGCTTTTAACGGTATTGTCTCTAATTACGACAGGGCTTGTTAAGGTGCCCTTTACTTGCAGGGCAACGCCGTTGGTGGACTGGCACGTAAGAATATTTCTGTTGACGGTATTATTTGATATTTCACCGCCGGTCATTATAAACTTTCCGCCCGAATATGCGCAAATAAAACTTTTATCGCTACTTGAAACCTGACTGTTGCCCGTTATGATACCGCCCTTCATTTCAAACAAGGCGTTCGATCCGCGGGGGATTATAAAGTTCCCTGCCGACCCCATAGTACAGTTTGTTATAGTACCGCTTTCGAAAATACAGTGACCGTTGACAACCTCTATGGAGCAGCTTACGTTGGACGAGCTGTTATATCCGCCTTTTATAGTACCAGTGCCGCCAGTACCGTTGGCCTCGGTTGCAGAGTTATCGTGCACGGTTAAAGTGCCCGCAACGTAAATTACGTAACCGGAACTGCGCTCGGAAGTCAAGCGACGGTCTATGGTATGGCCGTTGAGTTCCAGTATTACGCTTGCGCCCGAGGGAACGTACAGCGCGCCGCTTGTGTAGCAGTTGGAAACCGAACCGAACGAGCCCGAAGTTGCGTTCCAGTCGTGATACAATGTCGCGGTATAAGTCGCGCCGCCGTTTGCAAGACTGTTTTTAACGGCTGTCTCCCACTGGTTTGCGGGAGCAAGACTTACAAGGCTTGCTTCCCTTTGCGTACCGCCGCTTGATAATGTTACGTCAATACTCTCAACAATCATTATTGAGGATTCTGCGATAAAAATATCTGCCGGATCGATATCGGCGTTATATTTTCCGTAATCAACCGTAAGCCGACCGCTACCGGATCTATTTACAGAAACTTTACTGTCCGGCGAAATTTCTTTTGTTATTTGAATAGTATCTGCGGCACCGACTAAATTAATATTTTTCTGTGTACCGTTAGTCGCAGTTTTGTTATCTCTGATATCCAGCACGCCGCCTAACTTAAATAATTTTGCGCCGCTTAATATGTATATGCCGTTGGGACTGTAATTCCCTGTTATGGTACTATCTTCAATAATTAAAGTATTACTTACATTTGTTAAATAAATAATACTGTCTGTACCTGTATTTCCCTCGACATTGCAATTAGATAAAGTTAATGAGGATACATCATTATAATAGCTTCCTAAGTAAAATATCGCATATTTTCCTCTATTATTTCCGGAAAAAGTGCATCCCTCAAATGCGTGCTTTCCGCCTCTTACAATATATAAAACACCTGCGCCGTTATTATTTACGTTATTTTCAAACACACAGTTTCTAAAAGTTGGGCGATCACTATAAGTTCCTGAGGAGAATACCATAGCTCCGCCGCCGTACGTCGAACATTGGGAAGAGTTGCCTGAAAAAGTGCAATTTTCTATTAAGCCTGTGGAGGTGTAACGTATTCCGCCGGCAGAACCAGTTTGCGCAGTTGAAGTGTTATTTGAAATTGTAACGTTGTTCAAATTTGGGGATACGCCATAAAAATTAATACCGCCGGCAGAATTATCCCCTCCGCTCGAATTACCGCTTATAGTACCGCCTGTTGCAGCAAATTCACCAAAAGCAAGAATTCCGCCGGTGGCATATTCATAATTTCCGGCACTGTTAGACGTAATTTTACCGCCTGACATATTAAAAGTACCGCCGTCATTGATAAATACCCCTGCGGCTCCGTATGAATTGGCAAACTTATTATTGGTTATGTTACCGCCCTCAAAATTCACGACGCCGGTAATATGAATTCCACTACCCGTACGACGAGTACTACTATACCCGCCCGTAATAATACCAAGCTGAGTAGATGAAGTATCGCGAATAGTCAAAGTGCCGTAACAGTATATAACGTAACCGTATTCCCGCGCAGCAGACAAATTTCTACTGAGTGTGTATCCGTTTAGATCCAGAACAATTTTAGCATTATTGGGGACATACAAAGCTCCAACTGTAAATCCTGTACCTGTTCCAAACGATCGCGTATAAGTACTGTCCGAATCAGCCCCCCAACTCGCAGTCAATTTAACTGTTTTTTCTTCGCCGGTACTTATACTATCCGCCACCGCATTGGACCAATCGGACTTCGCCTTAGCGTTTGCAGCGTAAATTGTGAAATCATCTTCGGTCTTGAAGATATTCCCCACGCCGAAAACTATGCCCAGCGTCAACGCAGCCGCGCACAAAATTATGCCGAATATCCTAAGCCAATTTTTTCTTACCTTTAAAGGTTTTTCAGTCCGCTGTGCGGACTGAGGGGTACCCCTCAGGTTTTCGGATGAAGCCGAAACCTTATTCTCAATATTTTTATCTTTCATAGTTCACCTATTCGGTTTTTACCGCAATATATTACTACGGTTAAGCCTTGATTAAAATATTTCCTTTCTCTTTTTTATTTTTTTGTATGCAAAAAATTATACTGCGGACAGTATATACACTGTAAATATATCACTATTATAATAATATTACAAGTAAATTAAGGTGATTTCACCTTTTTTCCTGTTTTTACCGTTATTTCTACGGAAAATTTAAGAAAAAAGAGCTAAAAAAGCGGTTAGGCGCATTAATTCGCGCCTAACCGCTTTATCTGTTATATTCGGTTATTATTTTTTTCATAATTGCGGCGGATTTGCGGGACGGCTGCCTTTCAAGGCGGAACTTCCAGTTACCGGAAGCCGTGGACGGAACGTTCATTCTTGCAGTATCGTCCAACCCCAATAGGTCCTGTATAGGCAAAATAGCAAGCTTTGCCTCGCTTGCAAGTACGCACAGACACAGGGCTTCAACCGCTTCCGCGCGGGTTACGAAGGGGAAAACGACATTTTCATCCGCAAGAGCTTCCCTGAGCCGCCTTTTGAACACGGAAAACTGGGTATTGTTCATCTTTTTTAAAAGCCCCATTGCGGTTGCATTGTCGTGAGTGCCAGTATATGCAACGGAATTTTCCGTTATGTTTTTAGGGAGATAAGGATTATCCTCCTTACCGTCGAACGCAAACAACATAACCTTCATACCGGGATAGCCCGTGCGCTGTCTGAGTTTTTCGGCCGCGTGGTCGATCACCCCCAAATCTTCCGCTATTAAAGAGATGTTCCCCAGCCTACGCCTTATCTGCATAAACAGTTTAAGTCCCGGACCTTGGCGCCACCCACCCTTTTCCGCAGTGACTTCGCCGGCGGGAATTGCGTAAAATTTATCGAAGCCGCGGAAATGATCTATACGTATGACGTCGTACATCTCGCCCGCGCGTCTCAAACGGTTTATCCACCAATCGTAATTTGTACTTTCGAGATACTCCCAATCGTAAATGGGATTGCCCCACAACTGTCCCGTAGGGGAAAAGTAATCGGGGGGAACACCGGCGACCTCGGTCGGGCGGAGCTCTTCATCGAGTTTAAACAATTCGGGATGAAGCCACACGTCGGCGGAATCGTACGCGACGTAGAGCGGAAGATCGCCTATTATCTTTATCCCGAGGGAGTTTACGTAAGCTTTGAGCTTGTCCCACTGCTTTCTGAATATGAATTGCAAAAACAGCCAAAAGCAGTAATCGCTCTTATATACCGCGGTCTTAAATTCGGTCACGGCGAGCTTTTCCGCAAATTTATAGGAATCGGGGAACGTATCGAAGCTGCCGGAATAACGGGTTTTCAAGGACATAAACAGGGCGTAACCGTCATACTCGCCGCTGTCGATAAACTTTAAAAATTCTTCGTCCCTGATATTGAAACGGGCGTATGCAAGGCGCAGAATATTATATCTCTTATTATACAGATTGCCGTAATCCACCGGCCCCGAGGGGACGACGCAACTTTCCAGTTCCTCGTCGTCCAAAAGCCCCTGCGCGTGGAGATCTTCTATATCGATAAAATAAGGGTTGCCTGAATCGCCGTAAACGGACGAGTACGGGCTGTCCCCGTAACCCGTTTGTGTTAACGGAAGTATTTGCCAGTACTTTGCGTGCGCGCTTTTAAGCCAGTCGGCAAATTCATACGCTTCTTTGCCGAGCGAACCTATTCCGTATCTGTTGGGCAACGACGAGATATGGCACAAAATGCCGCCGCCGCGCTCGAGTATATCGCTCATATTACACCTGTTTATTTCAAAAGTAGTTGTATGCGCTTAACCGCCTCTTCGGTATTCTCTCTGCTGCCGAATGCGGTAAGACGGAAGTAACCTTCTCCGTTTCTTCCGAAGCCCGCGCCGGGCGTTCCCACCACCTGCGCGTTGAAAAGAAGATAATCGAAAAACTCCCAGCTTGACATACCGCGCGGACATTTGAGCCAGACGTAAGGCGAATTGTTGCCGCCCGTGTAGGGTATGCCCAATTCGTCGAGACACTCGGCGATAATTTGCGCGTTACGCTTATAGTATGAGAGATTATTTTGTATTTGTTTCATTCCCTCTTCGGAAAAAACCGCCGCCGCGCCCCTTTGCACTATATAGGGCACACCGTTGAATTTTGTAGACTGACGTCTGAGCCAAAGCTTGTTGGCGTTCATTCCGTCCTTTTCAAGCGCGTGGGGAACTATGGTATATCCGCAACGCGTACCCGTAAAGCCCGCTATCTTGGAAAGCGAGCAGAACTCGATAGCGCAAGTCTTAGCGCCCTCTATGCGGAATATTGAACGCGCAAGGGAATTATCCGTAATAAAGCATTCGTATGCGGCGTCGTACAATATAACCGCATTTTTGGAATTGGCGTAATCCACCCATTCTTTTAACTGAGCTTCGGTATAGGCCGCGCCCGTAGGATTATTGGGGGAGCATATGTAAATAATGTCCGCGTCCACGGAATAATCGGGCATAGGCAAAAAGCCGTTCTGCTCGGAAGCGTCCGCAAACAAAACCTTGCGTCCCGCCATTACGTTTGTGTCCACGTATACGGGGTATACGGGATCGGGCACGAGCACGACGTTATCCTTGTCGAATATGTCGAGAATATTTCCGAGGTCGGACTTTGCTCCGTCTGATACGAAAATTTCGCCCTCTTCGAGCGCAACGCCCATCTTTTTATAGTAGTCGGAAATAGCGTCCCTCAAAAAGGAATAGCCCTCGTAAGGGCCGTAACCCTTGAAGGTTTCCTTTTCCGCCATATCGTCTACGGCGGCGTGAAGCGCTTTGATTACTTCGGGCACGAGGGGCAAGGTTACGTCGCCTATGCCCAGTTTTATTACTTTTTTGTCGGGGTTGGCCTTGGAATATTTTGCAACCCTGTCCGCAACCTCGGCAAAAAGATAGCTTTCGGCTACGTCGTTAAAATTTAAGTTATATTTCATTTACCGACCTTTTTTGATTGATGTACGGAATATTTTATGAATTCGCGGAAAATAGGGTGCGCCGACTGGGGACGGGACTTGAACTCGGGGTGGAACTGCACGCCTACGTAAAAGTCGTTTGCGGGTATTTCAACCGCTTCCACAAGCTTACCGTCGGGAGAAGTTCCCGCAATCACCATTCCCGCGCGCTCGATCTCCTCGCGGAACTCGTTATTGAACTCGTATCTGTGGCGGTGACGTTCGGATATTTCTTCCTCGCCGTACGCCGCTTTCATCATATCCCCCAAAACCTTGCAAGGATACGCGCCGAGGCGCATCGTTCCGCCCATTTTAACGCCCTGCTGATCGGGCATAAGATCGATTACGCAGTGCGCGGAATCGGGATCGAATTCGGATGAATTTGCGTCCGCATAGCCCAAAACATTGCGAGCATACTCTATTACGGCCGTCTGCATACCTAGACATATACCCAAATAAGGCACGTTGTTTTCGCGGGCGTACTTAGCCGCAATTATTTTGCCCTCTATACCTCTGTTACCGAAACCGCCGGGCACCAAAATACCGTCTACGTCGCGGAAAAATCCATCAACCGTATCCGCCGTAATTTCTTCGGTGTCCACCCATTTGATTTCCACTTTTGCGCCGTTTTCGTATCCTGCGTGCGCAAGAGCTTCCGCTACCGACAGATATGCGTCGTGAAGCTGTACGTATTTTCCGCAAAGCGCGATTTTAACGGTCTTGTCCCGCGCCGCTATGCGTTGAAGCATCTTATTCCATTCCGCAAGGTCGATTACCCTGGGATCGAGTTTCAATCTCTTACAAACTATCTCTGAAAAATTGCTGTCCTCGAGCATTATGGGGCATTCGTAGAGCACGGGCATAGTCATATTTTCTATACAGCACTCGGGTTCGACGTTACAGAACATAGCTATTTTTGCCCGTATATCGGCGGGCATAGGCGCATCCACACGGGTTATTATTATATCGGGGTTGATACCCATTCCCTGCAACTCCTTTACGGAATGCTGCGTAGGCTTGGACTTGAATTCCTCCGAACCCGAAATATAGGGAACGAGCGTGACGTGAATGAAACAGCAGTTGTCCCTGCCTACTTCCCTTGCAACCTGACGTATAGCCTCGATAAAGGGCTGGCTCTCTATATCGCCGATAGTTCCGCCGATTTCTGTTATGACTATATCTGCGTTGGAGGTCTTGCCTACGTTATAGATAAAAGTTTTTATTTCGTTGGTAACGTGAGGTATTACCTGTACGGTCTGCCCGAGGTATTCGCCGTTGCGCTCCTTGTGCAGAACATTCCAATATACCTTACCCGTGGTAAGGTTGGAATACTTATTCAAATTTTCGTCTATGAATCTCTCGTAATGCCCCAAATCGAGGTCGGTTTCGGCGCCGTCGTCGGTTACGAACACTTCGCCGTGCTGAAAGGGACTCATCGTGCCCGGATCGATATTGATATATGGATCAAGCTTCTGCGAAGCTACCTTGTAACCCCTGCACTTTAAAAGCCTGCCCAGGGACGCCGCGGTAATACCCTTACCCAGTCCCGAAACAACTCCGCCCGTAACGAAAATGTACTTAGTCATAAAAACTCCTGTTATTTTTAAAAAAACGTAAAACTATAATCTTGTTTATTATATCATTGCAAACCGCAAAAATCAAGGATAGCGGACAAATAATTTTAATTTTTAAATTTCCGTTTCCCCGACGAAAGCCAGTTCCGCGCCGCCCGTCATAAACACCCTGTCGCCCGACCAGTCGATAATAAGATCGCCGCCCAAAAGATGAACGGTTATCTTGTCCGATTTTTTGCAATAGCCGTTTAAAACTGCCGCGACGGCCGCGGCGCACGCGCCCGTGCCGCAGGCAAGCGTCTCTCCGCTTCCGCGCTCCCATACGCGCATTTTTAGTTCACTTTGTCCGACTACTTTGATAAATTCTGTGTTTATCCTGTCGGGGAAAGCGGGATTATTCTCGAACATTTTGCCTACCGTCGGCAAATCGACGGTATCGGGATCCTCGAAAACTATACAATGCGGATTGCCCATAGAAACAAGAGTTACGCCGTATTGCCTGCCTCCCACGTTTAAGGGGGCGTTAACCACTCTTTCGCCGCCGAACAAAGAAGGAATGAGTTCGCCGCGAAGCTCGGGCTCGCCCATATCGACTTTCGCGCCCGTCACTTTACCGTCGTCGCCAAAGGTAAATTCGAGAACTTTTATACCAGAAAGAGTCTCTATGCTGCATTTATTCCCCTTGACGTAGCCCAGATCGTGCGCAAGCTTTCCAAGACATCTGACGCCGTTGCCACACATTTTGCCCTCCGAACCGTCCGCGTTGAACATACGCATTCTGCAATCGGCCGTCTCCGATCGGCAAAGAAGTATTATTCCGTCCCCGCCTATTGAAAAATGCCTGTCCGAAAGCCTGACGGCAAGCTTCCCGGGATCGGGAATTTCCCCGTTCATACAGTCGAAATATATGTAGTCGTTTCCTATACCGTGCATTTTATAGAATTTCATAGTTATATTATACCGCGCTCCTACGCTTATTGCAATACAAAACCGCCCATAAAGGCGGTTTATAATTTATGTTCCGTTCCAGGTCCTGTTTTCCTTGAACCATTCGGTATCCTTTAAAATCGTTGTGTTGTTGGAACAGTAAAGCAACAGCTTACCCCTGTCGTCAACGTAGAATACGATGTTGCCGTTCATCGACGCAAATTCACCCTTGTCATAGTCTATTGAAAGAGTCGTGCAATAGATATTTTCCGTATGCTTCGAAACTCTGTCAATAAACGCCTGCGCGGGAAAAGTGTTGTCGGGATCCGCAGTATATTCCGTGGCTCCGCTGCAACAGCAAACCGCTACGTTTTTGGGTTTTATTACGTTCAGCAGCGCGTCCGTAGATGCGGTATAGCTGCCGTGATGCCCGCCCTTGAACAGATCCACTTGCGGAAGACTATTTGATTTTACCAAACTTTCTTCGCCGTCTTTTTCAAGATCGCCGGTAAACAGATAGTTATACGTCTTGTTTTCGGTTATCTGTTCCAGCAGGACGCACACCGAATAATCGTTTTCGTCCGACGTATTCTCATCATAATATTTCTGATAAAGAATATTTAAGGATATATTTTTATCTTCGTCGAGATAAATCTTTTTCTTTGCTCCGTCAGTCTCATACCAGCATTGCTTGGCGGTATAGACGGTAGTTCCGCTATTTTCAACATAATCTACGGCAGAAAGATACTGTTTGTAAATTTGCGTCGCGGCATTGGTACCCGCAAACTGAATGAGCGTACCCACTTTATACTGATAAAGTATGCCGGTGCGGGTATCGCCCGATTTATTGCCGACAAAACCCGCAATATGATCCTGATGCGCGTGTGTGGCGATAACGTACTCCAACACTCCGTCAGTACAGTATTTATCCACGTAATTTTTGATTGTCACTGCGCTGTTCTGTCTAGAACCGGCGTCTATAAGAATCTCGGTATCGCCGTACTTTATCAGAGTACAGTCGCCCGTATATTTGTTGCCGAGTTCAAGAAAATGTATGGACAGCTCCGAGTTTGCAACGCCCTCTATCGTTCCCTGCGCTCCGTATCCGCACACGGTGCATTCGCCGTCTTCGTTTAATCGATGCTCGCCTGTTGCCGGGATCGTTTCGGTCTCTTTCTCATCGCACGCCGTACAACTGCGGGTTTTAGAACCTGCCGCTCCGCAGGTCGCTTCTTCCGTAACCTGCCATTCTCCCCACGTGTGTTTGCCGATACCTGTCAATTTATGTACGATATCGGGGCGGACAGCCCAAAATATGATTGCCGCCGCGATTATTACAACTAAAATTATAAGAATTGCCGCAGTAAGCGCAGGATGACGTTTTGCAAAATTTTCAGTCTTTTTACTCTTTTTCCTCGCCATAACAGTCCTTACAATGATTTGATCTGTTTTAAAATCTTTTCGCGCATATCGATATACTTGTCACGCTTTGCCTTCTCATCGTCTACAAGTTTTTTAGGCGCTTTTGCAAGAAAGCCTTTATTGTTCAGCTTTCCGTCCGCACGGCTTATTTCACCCGTAACTCTTTCAAGCTCGGCTTCCAGTCTTGCACGCTCCTTTTCAATATCGACAAGTTCGCCCATAGGGATATAAATCGTCCCGACCGAGAGAACTTTCGTAACCGTTTTTTCGCCCGCTTCGGCGGGAGAAGAAACAAAGTGAATTTCCTTAGCGCCCGCAAGCTTCAAAATACTCTCCGTATTTGCGGAAATAAGACGTTTGGATTCCGTAACTATATACAAACTTACCTTTCTAGAAGGGGGACAATCCAGCTCGGTTTTTGCCGCGCGCACCGCCTTTATTATCTCCATTACGCCGCCGAAGCTCTGCGCGTCTTTTTTATAGGCTCTGCGCGAGTTGTAACGGGGAAATTCCTGTGTCATAATCGTACCCGAACAGTTGGGCAGATTACGATATATTTCGTCTGTGATAAACGGTATGAACGGATGAAGAAGTTTAAGAGCATTTTCAAGCACAAATACCAATACGGACAGGGCGCCGTCGCGCTTTGCCTCGTCGTCCGATTTTAAGGCGGGCTTGACAAGCTCGATATACCAGTCGCAGAAATCCGACCACATAAAGTCGTACATTATCTGACAGGCTACGCCGAATTCGAACTTATTGAGCGTAAGCGTAACGTCGCGGATTGCCGACTGAAGGCGGGAGATGATCCACTTATCTGCGTGTGAAAGCTTCACTTCCTCCAAAGGTTTTACCTTTGCTCCCTCCGCGCTCATTATTACGAAACGGCTTGCGTTCCAAATTTTATTCATAAAGTTACGGCAAGCTTCGACCTTTGCGTCCGAATACCTCGTGTCGTTACCGGGAGCAACGCCCTGCAACAACGAAAAACGCAGACTGTCCGCGCCGTATTTGTCTATTACCACAAGAGGATCCACGCCGTTGCCGAGGGACTTGGACATCTTTCTACCCTTTTCGTCGCGGACAAGTCCGTGAATGAGTACGTCGCGGAAAGGAACCTTGCGCATATGCTCCAAGCCCGAGAAAATCATTCTCGCAACCCAGAAAAATATTATGTCGTAACCCGTCACAAGTACGTCGCCGGGATAGAAGTATTCGAGGTCGGAAGTATCGTCGGGAAAACCGAGCGTTGAAAAAGGCCACAGCGCGGACGAGAACCAGGTATCGAGGACGTCTTCATCCTGAGAAAGACGCGTTCCGCCGCAGTGAGGACATACGGAAGGATCAGTCTTAGAGCAAATCTCCTTTCCGCAATCGGCGCAGTACCAAACGGGTATGCGGTGTCCCCACCAAAGCTGACGGGAAATACACCAATCCTTGACATTCTCCATCCAGTTATAATAAATTTTAGCAAACCTTTCTGGTACGAAAGATATTTTCTTGTCCGTAACGGCATCTATCGCGGGACGGGCAAGCTTCTCCATTTTGACAAACCACTGCTTGGAAACAATGGGTTCAACCGTTGCGCCGCAACGGTAACAGTGTCCCACGTTATGAACATGAGGCTGAATTTTTACGAGGGCTCCCGACTGTTTTAAATCTTCTACAAGCAATTTTCTGCACTCGTATCTGTCGAGCCCCGCATACTTACTCGCACCGTCGTTCATAGTTCCGTCGTCGTTCATTACGCGAACTACGGGAAGATTGTGCCTTAATCCCACTTCGAAATCGTTGGGATCGTGCGCGGGAGTTATTTTTACGCAGCCCGTTCCGAATTCCATATCTGCATGCTCGTCTCCGACGATAGGTATGGCCTTGTTCACTACGGGCAGTACTACGTTTTTACCTATGAGATGTTTATAGCGTTTATCGCCGGGGTTTACGGCCACTGCGGTGTCTCCGAACATAGTTTCGGGACGGGTAGTCGCAACTTCAAGACAGACGTTTTCCCCCTCAACGGGATAATTTATGTGCCAGAAGTATCCGTTTTCTTCCGAATATTCGACCTCCGCGTCCGAAAGCGCGGTCTTACAGCAGGGGCACCAGTTTATTATACGGCTTCCCCTGTAAATCAATTTCTTGTTATAAAGATTGACGAAAACCTCGCGCACCGCCTTGGAACACTTTTCGTCCATAGTGAAAGTAAGTCTGGACCAATCGCAGGAAGAACCCAGTTTTTTGAGCTGTTCGACGATTCTGCCCGCGTACTTTTCCTTCCACTCCCAAGCGCGTTCCAAAAAGCCTTCCCGCCCGACGGCTTCCTTGGTTAATCCCTCTTTTTTCATCTGCTCGACAATCTTTACCTCTGTTGCGATAGAAGCGTGATCGGTACCGGGCAGCCAAAGGGCGCAATAGCCCTGCATACGTTTGAAGCGCACCACGGTATCCTGCAAAGTCTCGTCCATAGCGTGCCCCATATGCAACTGTCCGGTAATATTGGGGGGCGGCATCATCACGGTAAAGGGAACTTTATCGTCGTCCCTTACCGCTTTAAAACAACCGCTCTCTTCCCACTCCTTATATAACTTGTCTTCGAAATCCTTGGGATTGTAAGTTTTTTCAAGCATTTATACACCTTTTCTCTCAATCGCGTAGTTACAATTATTGTATACTTTTTTAAGCCCGTTGTCAAACGCTATTGCAAGTCGCATAAAATGTATTATCAAATTTTTAAGGAGTTAATTACTTATTTTGAAAAAGAAACTAATCAGTTGCATTTTTGCGGTTTGTCTTGCCTTTGCGATACCTTTCGCGGCGGCGGGCTGCTCAAAAACAAATAAACTTATAAGAATAAACGAAGTGACGCATTCGATCTTCTACGCGCCCTTGTATCTTGCCGAGGCGCTCGGTTACTTCGAGGATGAAGGCATAGAGATCGAACTCACCAACGGCGGCGGCGCCGACTCCACTATGGCCGCGGTAATTTCCGGAAGCGCGGACGTAGGCTTCTGCGGCCCCGAAGCCGCGCTGTACGTAAACCTCGGCGGCAGTAAGGATTCGCCCAAGGTATTCGGGCAGCTCACCAAGCGCGACGGCAGTTTCCTTGTAGGCAGAAAGGCCGAACCCGACTTCAAATGGAGCAACCTTGCAGGAAAAGAAATCCTCGCAGGCAGACGCGGCGGCGTTCCCGCTATGACTTTCGAATACGTAATCAAAACTTTGAACGTAGAATGCACCCTCAACTACGACGTGGAGTTTTCCACAATGACGGCGGCGTTCGAGGGCGGCGTTGCGGACTACTGCACTATGTTCGAGCCCGTCGCGTCCCAGTTTGAAAAACAGGGCAAAGGCTTTATAGTTGCTTCCGTAGGTCAGGAATCGGGTGAAATCCCCTACACCTGTTTTTCCGCAAAGGAAAGCTATATAAAGAACAACCCCGACAAGGTCGACGGACTTCTGCGCGCGGTGACCAAGGCAGTCAAGTACGTCAACGAAACCGATTCCGCAAAGGTTGCCGAATACCTCGTGCCCTACTTCACAGGCACCGACAAGGACAGCATAAAGACGTCAGTCGAAAACTATAAATCGGTAGACGCCTGGGTAACCAATATGGCAATGAAGGAAAGTGCGTTCAACAAGTTGCAGGACGTAATTGATCTTGCGGGCGAACTTGACAAGAGAGTTGAATTTTCCTCGCTTGTATTGACCGACGCCGCAGACAGAATTTATAAAGAAGTTTACGCTAAATAATTATGCTCGAATTTAAAGAAGTATATTATACCTATCACACCAAGGAGGGTGAAACCACCGCGGTGAAAAATCTGAACTTTACTGTCGAAAACGGACAGTTCGTCTCAGTCATAGGCCCGTCGGGCTGCGGCAAAACGACGATACTTTCTCTTGCTGCGGGACTGCTTACACCCTCTTCCGGCGAAGTTTTAAGGGGCGGCGGGGAATTCGGATATATGCTTCAACGCGACGCGCTATTCCCCTGGCGGACGGTAGAACAGAATATTTTTCTGCCGTTGGAAGTAAAGAAACGCAACACTCCCGAAAAACGGCAAAGAGCATTGGAACTCGCCGAAAAATACGGTTTGAAAGATTTTCTTAAAAAAACTCCGTCGCAACTATCGGGCGGTATGCGTCAGAGAGTCGCGCTGATACGCACGCTTGCGGCAGAACCCGAAATTCTCTTGCTGGACGAACCGTTTTCGGCGCTGGATTATCAGACGAGACTGGAAGTCTGCGACGACGTTCAATCGATAATCAAGAGCGAAAAAAAGACGGCGCTGTTGGTCACCCACGATATTTCGGAGGCCATTGCGCTGTCAGACAAGGTAGTTGTACTTTCGGCGCGGCCTGCGGCCGTCGTCGCGCAGCATAAAATCGACTTCGGCGGAAACAGTCCAAAATCCCGCCGTGAATGCAGTGAATTTGCAACTACCTTCGAAACACTGAGAAAGGAGCTGGGAATATAATTTAATTCCCGTAAATAAACTTATGAAAAACAGAAGGCCCGAATGTTCACCCGAACACCTCGCATACCTGAAAAAAATCAGAAACAACAAAATAATAGTGCACGTATCGCGCGTACTCATTCTTGCGGCGATCTTCGGATTATGGGAACTCTGCGCGTATACCCAACTCATAGATCCGTTTATCACCAGCTCGCCTTCAAGAATAGTCGTAACGCTTGTGCAGCTTTCTGCGGACGGTTCGCTGTACTACAACATAGGAATAACGCTGATGGAAACCCTTGTGGGCTTTTTGATAGCGGTAGTTCTCGGCTACGGCATAGCGATCATACTGTGGGCAAACGAAACCGTGAGCAAAGTGCTTGAACCCTACATAGTGGTTCTCAACTCGTTACCTAAAATAGCGTTAGGACCTATGATAATCATTTGGATAGGAACGGGCTACTCCGCAATTATCTTTATGACGGTCATCGTCGCTATAATTGTATGCATTATGAACACTCTCGCCGGATTTCTCGCCGCCGATAAAACTAAGCTTCTTTTAATGAAGTCAATGGGCGCGAACAAGGCGACGACTTTAATCAAGCTGATAATTCCTTCCTCCCTGCCCGCGCTTATGAACACGCTTAAAGTTGCGGTGGGGCTGGCCTGGATAGGCTCGGTCATGGGCGAATACATCTCCTCCCGCGCGGGACTTGGCAATATGATAAATTACGGCAGACAGGTTTTGAACCTCGACCTCGTGATGACGTCGATCGTAGTGCTATGCGTGCTTGCGGGCGGCATGTACGGTATAATTGCCCTTATCGAAAAAAAGGTGACCAAACAACATTGATTTTTTTCCTAAAATAAGGGTGCGGAAATATTTCCGCACCCTTTTATTTTAGGTTCATACGGCCGTCTTGCCGTACATCATTCTTTCGCGCGTATTCAAACCACGGGACTTTGAAAGTTCGAAAAAGAGTTTATCCTCTTCGGAAACGCCGATAACTTCGCCCTTATGTGTAAGATATATTTCCCCCTCGTGACGTTCCCTTATAAGATTTTTTTGTCTTTGAATATATGCAGTGAAAGTCATTTTTAAGTTCCTCCGTTATTTACGTCTATTATTCTACACATTATACTTGACAGATATAGTCATATATGATAAAATTTTTTAAAAAAGTTTAAATTATTTTTTTCAATTTAAACTATGCCGTATGCGGAGGTCTTAGAACTGTGAAATACAATATAATGCTTAAAATACTTATGCTGTTACTGCGCAAAAGAAAAGTCACTGCGGCGGAACTTGCAAGAAAGTATGAAATTTCCGTAAGGAGCATTTACAGATACGTAGAGGAACTTATCACCTGCGGAGTCCCCATAAACGTAGAGCGCGGGCGATACGGCGGTCTTACGATAGCGGACACCTATCTGTTGCCTACGGGATACTTTACAAAGGAAGAATTCAAAGTCACGATAAACGCGCTCAACGCTATGGCGTCCCAGATAACCGACGAAAATATAATATCCGCGCGCGAAAAGCTGGAGTGTAAACAAAAGACCGAACGGCGCGAAACCTCCGTTTGCGGAAACATTATAGTGGACAGCGGCACCTGGGCGGACAGCAAAAAGTTTTACGACAAAATGAAAGTATGCGAGCAAGCCGTCAACAGCTGCTCCGCCCTTCTCATAGATTACATATCGCGCGAGGGCGAGCATTCCAAGCGTGTTATAGAACCGCATGTTCTGATATTCAAACAAAACGTATGGTACGTATGGGCATATTGCCACACTAAAAATAAATTCCGCACCTTTAAAATAGGAAGAATAAAGTCGGCGATTTTTACAGGCGCGAAATTCAAAAAACGGGAATTTACACGCGACGACATAGATCTTGACTTCGTGCATATCGACGGACAGTCGATCGACGTTACGCTTGAAATTGAAAAAAGCGCGTTGACCGACGTCGAAGACTGGATTGGCATAGACAATATCGAACCGAGCGGAAACAAATTTACCGCCACACTTACTTTGCCGGATGACGAAATTCTCGTAAACAAAATACTCGGCTTCGGAGGGAACGTAAAAGTGCTTGAACCCGAAAAATTGAAAGAACGCGTAAAAAGCGCAGCAATGCGCATTTGCGAAACATAATAAATTACCCCGCGGCATTTTCGCCGCGGGGTTAATAAATTATTTTTTTACTTACCTAACTTCTGCCTACCCTTATCTATGTACGGAAGTACTCGCCAGGCAAGAATTGCCGCCAGTATGCAAAGCGCAAGATCTTTGGGCATATATATCAAATTGCCTGTGACAAGCAATCCCCAAAGGTCCTCCACCCCGAGCAAATGAGCAGCCAAAACGCAATATGGAATACCTACCGCGTATCCGGCAAGAAAGGCAGCCACGGCGCCGAGCAAATATCTCCAAAAGGGCAACCCCTTTCTGCCCGCCGCAACGCCGGCGACAACCGCGCTGACAATAAAGCCTATTATATAACCGAACGACGGTTTAAGCACATAAAAGAGTCCGCCGCCCGCAGCAAATACGGGGATACCTATAAGCCCCATAATGCAGTAGACAGACATAGAAAACGCACCCTTTCGCGCGCCGAGCAACAATCCCGCAAGCACGCTTATCACCGTTTGAAAGGTGAGCGGCACGAGAGGAAAATCTATTTTTATAAACGCGCCCGCAACCATTAAGGCAGTGAACAGACCGCATTCCGCTATGTCCGCCGCAAGCAATTTTCCCTTGGCTTTTTCCATATGATCCTCAAAAAATTCACCCCGGAAACAGGGGTGAATTTTAATATAAAATATTTATTTTTCGTCTTTTTCGTTATCTTTCTCTTCCGCGTCGTCGGTTACGGCGATCTGCGCGGCAGCTTCGGGGAACACAGTAACTTCCGCATTGCGGGCAATCTTTTTATTTTTTGATACTCTGCCTGCGATATATGCGACAATGCAAGCCAAAATTACGCCGACTATAAAGCTCAAAGCACCGCTCATCATAAGGCCGATACCGCCCGAAGTTACTATTCCGTTTACGTTCATAAACGAAACTGTCGCCGTTTTACCGTAAACCTCGGTCACTACTTTTTTCAAAGTATCGGTATACTCTTTTATCGCGTCGTATTCCGGCTGAATATATTCGGTTTCGAAAGTAGGATCAACGTTCTTGTATTCGAGGAACTTTTTCGCATCCTCTATCTGTACTTCGAGATTACCTATCGTATCCCTTTGAGACTTAATTACCGAAGCGCCGTCCGTAAAGCTTGTTCCCGTATCGGAATTCATAAGGTTTAAAAGCTGAGTCAAAGTATCGTTGGCAATCGTAAGCTGTCTTTCAAGGTTGAAAAGATTTAATCTGTATTCTTCGAGAACGTCCTCGTTTTTAAGTAAATATTCCTGCTTTACTTTATTGTTAAGAATGCTGAGACGGTTCTTATTTTTATAGAAGTTGATTTCGTCGACGTAAGTTTTAAGCGTTCTTCCTTCCGCAATGAAATCTGCTCCGTGAGTTCTTACCAAAGCTTCGTATTCATTGAGAATATAGTTCAGTTGCGAAGAAAGCAAACTGATCTCACGCTGATAATCGTCCGCGTCCTTTGACATATCGAGGTACACGTAGTGATTGGGTTCAGTCTGCGCATACTTCTCCACAGGACGGGAACATACCGCCCTCATAAATGCGGCGGCCTGATAAGAGTCCTTGAAATAGCTGCTTTTGACTCTGATTATATAAGTTACAGTGGAAGATTCCAACTCGTTAACTTTTGTTATGACCTGATTGCGGCTGATGTTGATCTCGCCCGAAGAAACCATTGACTCGACATCTATATTTTTAAAATCTTCCGAGGAATTCTTCACGGCTTCGAGTTCCTCATAAGAAACCATTTCCGCATAGTGCATAATAGATCCGTCGGGAAAAGTGTAATATTCTTTATCCTCCAGATCGGGCAATATCATACTAAACTCCGTCTCGTAATTCATCTTCAATGAATTATAGAGAAAGTACATCAATAAGGTACCCGCAACCGTCACCGCAAGCGCGATTATGAGAGCGAGTATTTTTTTTGAAAATATAACGCGGAAAATTTCACCTATGGAAACTCCCTTATTCTCTTCTTCCATTTTGCCTCCGTAATAAAGTAAATATATCTGAATTTTCTATATAGGATTAGTATAATTAATTTTTACACAATTATCATCATATCGGTAAAAATTTTATGCCGTACGTATTATTTTTCGTATACGCTGCGTTTTAAAATACCGATATATGGAAGATGCCTGTACTGCTCGTTGTAGTCAAGACCGTAACCGATAACAAATTCGTTCTCGATATCGAAGCAGTTCCAGTCGGGAGCAACGTCGTACTCGCGCCGTTCGGCCTTGTTCAAAAGAGTAACTATTTTGACGGATAACGCGCCGCGCTCGTACAGAAGAGTTTTTAAATTAGCAAGCGTAAATCCGCTGTCAATAATATCCTCGACGATTATAACGTCTCTGCCGGCGACGTTCCTGTCGAGATCCTTCTTTATATTGAGTTTTCCCGATGATACAGCTCCCGAACCATAGCTTGATACAGCCATAAAATCGAGTTCGACGGGCATAGAGAGAAAACGAATAAAATCGGCATAAAATATTATGCTGCCCTTCAAAATTCCAAGAACGAGGGGTTTTTTATTTTCATACTCCTTGTCCACTTCCAAAGCGACTTGTCTTACTCTGTTTTTGAGCTGTTCTTCGGTGAGCATAATGCGCTCGCAGTCGGGATGCATTGACATTGCTTTCTCCTTTTCCGCATTTTTAAAATCATTTTTCGACAAATTGTAACAATTTACCGTTTAAAAGTATAACCGTAAATAAATATTTTTGTCAAGAAAATTTAACCGAATTTTTTTAAAAGCCGAACAAATCGGACTTGCCGCGCGAGGAGTGTCTGCAACCGAGTACGAGACATTTTTCGGTATTGCAAAGTTTTTGCGTTTTGCCGTCCTTTACCGCAAAAATCCGTCTGCCGTTTGTAACTATAAACGTGCCGTCCTCAAGTATATCGTAATCGGCGACTCCGCTCTTTATAACTGAGCCGCTCTCCACCTCGACAAGCTTCCATGACGAAGGTATAAAGCCGTAATCCTTATCCTTTTTGCGAGCATTGTTTTTGAGCTCGGTTTCATAGTTTATTAAATTGCCCTTGATATACTCCTTTCTGCTGTCAAACTCCCTGCCCTTTGCGGGATTGCTTCCGCCCGAAGCAAGGCTTTTACCCGTAAACATAGTGACAAACGCGTTGATAAAATTTGCTATCGCCTGTACTATGCGGAAAGGAATTAACAATATTTCGAGAACGGGATTTGTCTTTTTCTCCTTAACGGGCGTCGTTATAGCATATAGCTTCCCGTCGAAAAACACGGGCTTTATGTAATTGAGCTTTTCCGACGAAGCCGCCTCCTCGACCGTGAGCGCAGAAAGATCCATTTTGCATATCGAAGCGTTTGAATACTTTACAAAATTACCGTTCGCGTCCCTGCCCGCGCCGCGGGAGGCAAAATAAATAATATTGGCGTTGTCGGGAGAAATAAAAGGATCGTAGTCGAAAGTATCGCCGTCCGTCACGGTCTTATAGTCCCCCGTCGCGGTATCGAACACCGCTATATCGGCGTTAATGTCGTTTCTTGCAACGGAACAGACCAATATACCCTTATCCGCGTCCAGACAGCCGCCCGAGAACTCCCCGTCTACCGAACTGATTATATGTACTTCGGGAGATTTTTCATTGCCTGTATCCGTCTTATATATCCCCGACGTGCCGTTAATAGAAAAGGAATAGACGGTCTCACAGTCGTTTAAAGGATAAACGCCGTTTACGGACGCCCTGAATACTTCTCTCTCTTCACCGGGCCTGACGTCGCCGCGGAACATAGCGCCCTCCCCGCTGTGCTTCCAGCTCTTGGCCCTCTCGGCATTCAAGGCGTTGTTTTTGTAATTTTCAATAAACTTGCTCTGCCGCTTTGTTATATTGCCGTCGGCATAGTCGCAGATCTCCGTGCCGTCGGCATAAGAAAACTTTATCATATTTCATACTCTCCTGCGGTCTGTTTCATTCATAAACGACAGAACTTCGCAATAAAATTTATCAGTGAAAAGAATTATAAGCTATATTTCTCTGTGCGTCGCATTGACATTCCTGGCGGGCGCGGTAATAATCTTTCCCGAACGGTACGTAAACTGCTGTTTTCAGGGCTTTGCTATGTGGGCGGAATGCGTCCTGCCATCGCTATTCCCCTTTATGGTAATTACACTGATACTCGTAAAATCGGGAGTGGCGGAAAAGGCCGCCCTGCCTTTGAAGCGGGTTACGGGAAAGTTGAAATTCCCGCCCGCGACCGCATCCTGCTTTCTGCTTGCGGTATGCTCCGGCTATCCCGCGGGAAGCAGAGTTGTAGGAGAATTTTGCGAAAGCGGAGTTATCGACCGCCGCGATTGCGGCAAAGTTGCATATCTTTGCTCTTCTTCCGGACCGCTGTTCATAATCGGAAGCGTTGGATTTAAAATGTTCGGAGATAAATTACTGGGCCTGAAAATTCTTATAGCTCACGTAACCGCAATAACTTTGGTGTCAATCCTGATTTCGCTATTTTCAAAGCCCTCTAAAAGCTCTTCGGCAAAAAGAGTTCCGCCCGACAAAAACGTTTTATACAACTCGTTTTACGGTGCGGTCACCGCCGTTTGCGTAGCGGGCGGATTTATCGCTTTTTTCTATGTTGCGGCGGCGGTGATAGCAGATTTCCGCCTGTTCTATCCCCTTGAAACGGTGTTGAAAATTTTTATGGACGAAAGCTCCGCATCCGCCGTATGCGCGGGAATTGTGGAAGCTACCACCGGTTGCCGCGCACTTGCCGCGTCGGGAGGCAAACTCGCCGCCGCGCTCGCGGGTTTTCTTATCACGTTCGGAGGAATCTCCATTTTATTACAACAACTATCATATTTAACCCCCGTGGGAGTAAACCCCTTTAAGTTCATAGGCGTTAAATTTATTCAGGCCGCGCTCTGCTTTTTGATACTTCTTTTAATCGGTTAAACCGTACGCGCCCAAAAGTCTGAACGAAAGCGAGTTATCCTGCACGCTTTTAAGCACGCTTCGGATTTCGGACAACGAATAGTCGCCCTCCACTTCTATAAAAAATCTGTACTCGCCGTTACTTTCCTTTATGGGCCTGGACTGGATTTTCGTCATATTCATACCGCCCGAACGCATAGGTTCGAGAATGTCGAGCAACGCACCCGACGAATGACGGCAGGTAACGGAGAAAAAAATTCTGTCCGTCTTTAACGACGCGTCGGCGCTCCCCTTGCGGACAAGCAAAAATTCCGTAAAGTTATTGGGATAATTCGCTATATTCGGGGACGACAAAACTATACCGTCGCGCCTGACGTGCGCGCCCACTATGGCCGCGTCCTCCGATGTTTTAACCGAATCGAGGCCGGCCGCAGTAGAAGGCGCGGCTATAAGTTTTGCATCGGGAAAATTTTTATACAGATAATCCGCGCACTGCGCAAGCGGCTGTTCGTGCGAGTAGATACGCTTTATGCACTTTAAGTCGGCGCCCTGTAAGAACGCCAGCCTGTGATCGAGCGGCAGTTTGGTTTCCTCCGCCGCAAACACGTCTTTCGCCGCCTGCAACAGGTCGAGATTTTCAATAACCGAGCCGTTAAGACTGTTTTCTATGGGCAGTGCAGCCGCGTCGCATTCTCCCACATCAAGCGCGTTAAAAACCTTTCTGAAAGACGGATAGGCTATATGAACGGCGGACGGTCTGAACTTTTTTGCCGCAAGATAAGAGTAACTTTCCTCAGGCCCGAGGTACGCAACCTTCTCCATTATACTTTCTCCGCTATGTCTAAAATGAGCCTTTCGGTGTCCTCCCAGCCGAGGCAGGGATCGGTTATCGACTTACCGAAGATCTTATCCTCGCACTGGTTGCCCTCCTCGATAAAACTCTCTATCATAAATCCTTTTACTATGCGTTTGAAATCGCTGTCGTAACTGCGGTTCTGCATGACCTCTTCGCAAATTCTTATCTGCTGTTTGAATTTTTTACCGCTGTTGGAATGGTTGGCGTCGATTATTATCGCAGGGTTTTTCATTCCCGATTTTGCGTAGCCTTCCGCAACCTGCATTACCGTTTCATAGTGGAAATTGGGTATGTCGTTGCCGTAACCGTCCACGGCTCCGCGCAGAATACTGTGTGCAAGAGGGTTGCCATGAGTTTTTACCTGCCAGCCGTTCAACTTGAACACCTGACCGCTCTGCGCCGCGTAGACCGAGTTCAGCAGCACCAATACCGAGCCGCTCATAGGATTTTTAACCCCGACGGGCACGTCGATACCGCTGGCGACCAGCCTGTGCATCTGATTTTCGCTCGATCTTGCGCCGACGGCGATATAGGAGAGAAGATCTTCCACATAATGGATATTTTCGGGATAGAGCATTTCGTCCGCGGCGGTCAATCCGCTTGCCTCTATCGCGTTGATATTGAGATCCCTTATAGCGTAAATGCCCTTTAAAATATCCTCGGACTTGGAGGGATCGGGCTGGGAAAACATTCCCTTGTAGCCCACGCCGCGTGTGCGGGGCTTGTTAGTATAGAGTCTCGGAACCAGAACCAACTTTTCGCCGACTTTTAAATTGAGCTTACCCAGCCTTTCGACGTATTCCAAAACGGGTTTCGCCTCGTGCGCGGAGCAGGGGCCAACTATTATAAGCAACTTGTTGCTTGCGCCCGTTATTACGTCGGCAACCAGCTTGTCCCTTTCCGCCTTGATTTTTTTAAGGCTTTCGGGCAGAGGTTTATTTTCTATTATTTCTATGTGCGAAGGAATCTTTATCTGTTTTTCAAACATCTTTTTTCTCCAAAATTTGCCGTAATTCGTTTAATATGCTTTCGGGAATATAGTCCGCGTAATCTTTGCCGAACCTGACCGAATTTCTGACTATAGACGAGCTTATGTGCAGGTCGTCCTGATCTGCGGGAATGTATATGGTGATAAGATCGGGCATAAGCTTTTCACTTGCAAAGCGGTCGCCGTTTTCGTACTCGAAGTCCACCGTATTCCGCACGCCCCGCACGTAAAAGCGCGTATTCTCCTCATTGAGAAGATCTACCGCCGCGCCGCAAAAGGTTCTTACTTTTACGCGCTTATCCCCCGAAAACAGCTTTTTTAAAAGCCGTTCCCTGTCCCCGACCGAAATTAAAGGCACTTTATCGGGATTGACCATAACGGCAACCGTCACTCCGTCGAATATTTCAAGGCACTTTTCTATAATCCGCAAGTGCCCGCGCGTGGGCGGATCGAACGTGCCCGCAAAAACGCATTTTTTCATTTACTCACCCCGAAAAAAGTCAAATAAGTTTTGCCGTACTTTCTCTCGTCAATAATTTCAAGCCCGCCGACCGTACCTTCGAACGGCCTGTCCCTTTCGAACACCGCGGTACCGCCACTGAGAAGCAACCCGCTTGCACCGATTGTTTCTATCGCTCGTATGCCTATATCGAGTTTATAGGGCGGATCGATAAATATCAGATCGAATTTCCCCGCCCTTGCAAGGCAGGACGAGTAATCGGTATTGGTGACGGCGAAGTTCTCTTCCCCCAACTTTTTGAGATTTTTCTTTAAAAGAGACGTGCTCTCCGCCGAAATATCGTTGAAGTGTACAAATTCCGCACCGCGGGAAAGGCACTCTATCCCGAGGCTGCCGCTCCCGCAAAACAGATCGAGCACGCGCGTTCCCGCAACCCGCCCGTAAAGTATATTGAACAGGCTTTCCTTGACTCTGTCCGCGGTAGGCCTTATTTCCGTACCCTCGAACCCCGCAAGCTTCATTCCCCTGTATTTTCCGCTGATTATTCTCATTTATTCCGCTCCCCGCCGAAACGAATTACGCCTCTTTCAAAAAGATATTCGTCCAAAGGCTCGTCCCACACGTCCTCGTCGAATTCAACCGACTGAAAGGAATATCCGAGCCCGACTTTAAGGGCGGAACTGCCTTTAAAAAATCTGTCGTAATATCCCTTACCGTAACCAATCCTATAGCCGCGGCCGTTCACGGCAAGCAAAGGCGCGACTATGACGTCTATATCCCCTTGATAAGGGACGCCGACAGGCTCCTCTATTCCGTAAGCCCCGACGGTTGTTTCCCCGTAAGACACCGGCACTATAATATCGCCTTCCACCCTCGGAAGAAGTACTTTTTTCCCCTCATTGATCAGGCGGCGAACGATCCGCCGCGTATCCGCCTCCGAGCCGAAAGAATTATAGATAAAAAAACTTTGGTATCCGCCGTATTTCGAAAAAAAATTTTCAAAAATTTTTCCGTCTGCGTCGACCCGCTCTTCGCCCGAAAAAAGGCCGCGCCTTCTTTTAAGTTTTATGCGCAATTCATCTTTCATAAATTCTTTCCGACCGCCGTGTTACCGAAGTTAACACCTCGTAAGAGATAGTCCCCGCACGCGCGGCGTATCTGTCGGCGTCGTCCATAACAATCTCCGTTTCACTTCCGCCGTTCTTTATAAACGCGTCCATACACAGCGTCTTTTCGCCGAGAGGCACCCCGCGGAAAAATCCGTCCGCATAGCCCAGACGGTAGACGTTCAGTTCCCCGTACTTTTTGTCCGCAAAATTGTACCCCACGCCGCCGCCGATAAATTCTGTCGTCTGAGCGCGCCTTGCGTACACTTTTAAAGCTCTTTCGTAACCTATACGGGAAAATCCCGAAGGCGCATAACCGTATAAAAGTATGCCGCACCTTGCGCCGTCCTTTAAATATGCGCCGCCGCGCAGCAGTCCGCCGCTTGCGGAAATGTGCGCGCACGAATTGGGACAGACTTCCTTTACCGCCTTTTCCGCCGCGTTGAAAAGCGCAAGTTGTCTTTCGCTTGCAAACGCGCTTTCAGGCGCGTAGAGATGCGAATAAACGCCTGAAACGGACGATTTATCCAAAGCGGAAAGCACGTCCGCAAGATCCGTTAAATTACAGCCGTTGCGGTTCATACCCGTGTTGACTTTGATATGGCAGGGCAACCCGCAAGCAAGTTTTGCCGTTTGAACGGAGTTTACCGTAAGCGTTAAATTGTAAAACGCCGCGCGGTCAACGTCGTACCCGTCGAGCGGAGGAGTAAAAACGAGTACGGGCTTGCTTACGCCCGCTACACGGAGTTTTACCCCCTCCTCCATTATCGCAACGCAAAAATAATCTACTACGTCCTCTATAGCGCGGGAAACCTCCTCGCCGCCGTGACCGTAAGCGTCGGCCTTGACGACCGCGAAAAATTTTCGCTTACCGAGAACGGATCGTATTTTTAAAGCGTTGCGGCGTATAGCCTGCAAATCGATTACGGACAAAGTTTTCTGCATACCAAAATTATATGCCGTAAACCGAAAATTTGTATAGAGCTATTTTACCACACCGCGCAAGCCTTTGCAATGATTTTTTTAAATTACCAGGGCAGAGTTTCGCCGCCCATTATATGGATGTGAAGATGAAACACGGTTTGCCCCGCGTCTTTACCCTGATTTATAACCAGGCGATAACCGTTTTCACAGCCGTTTTCCGCCGCGATGCCGGGAATTTTGGAAAACATATACTTGAGAAGCTCTTCGCGAGAAGAGTCCATTTCCGATATAAAACCGAAATGGTCCTTGCCAATCGCAAGCAGATGAACTTTTGCCTTGGGTTCGATGTCCTTGAACACAAGCATCTTATCGTCCTCGTATACCTTTGCAGAGGGAATTTCCCCGCCGATGATCTTACAAAAAATACAATTCTTATCCTTCATTTTTATAGCTCCTTGATTTTTTCTTCAATATGATTACCGCCACAGCGCCGCCCAAGGCGGTCGATGCAAACAGGGAACCAAGCGTTATCGCCGCCGCCAATCCGTTGAAATACAGTTCGTCCGTGCGGACTTTAAAAGTCTGCGTCTCTAAATTTAACGTAAAATTTCTGTACGAACCCGAAAAATAATCTATAATCCTGAGCGGTTCCGGTAAAACTATAGGATTGTCGGGATTTTCCGGCTCGGACGGATCGTCCGGCACGGACTCTTCCTTGTCGACGGGAATATAGTCGATTGCTGGAATAATATTGCGCCGTTCCAGATAATTGTCCTCGTACACAATTATTCTGTTGCAATAAAGAACTTCGCCGCCAACTTTAACGCCAATGTTGTTTAATCGGAAATTTCCTTCCTCGTCCAGCTCGTAAAAATAGAAATATTCGATGTCTCCGTCCGCTTCCCTTTGAACGGCGCGCTTTTTAACGCCCTCGAAAAAATATTGGAAATAATCTCCGGAATTCACGTCGTATTCCCTTGTCCAGTCGGCAATAAAAGAGCGGCCGCCCTGCATATAGCTTATAAATTCGCCGTCGGTATGAAATTCTACGTATTTCCACGTGTTGCCTATATTCAACGCGCAACCTATTAAAATTACAGCGCTGAGCGCAAGCGAACACACAAGTCCCGTAACGTTAGCCGCGTGAGCATATTTTTCGGCGACGGGCGTTTCGGAGTGCAGTGGAATTTCCGTCTGTTCGGGCTGTTTTTTATAACAGCTTTTCAAGGCAAAATATTGAAGCAGGACTATTGCAACCACAACGAAAGCTTCCATGAGCCAACCGAAGTTTAGCCCCTGCAAAAACGCTACTTCTTCCGCAAAGAAAGGTACGTCCGCAAGATAGTGCAAGATCATTACGGCCAAAACCGTACCATAAAAACGGAAATTCAAAAAAGGTCTTTTGAATTTTGCATAGGCGAAACATATTATCCCCGTCCAGGGCGCGTGAGAAAACGCGCAGGAAAGCCCCCTGCCTATAGGCATAAGAACCAGCCAATTGGTACCGTAACCGCGGGCATACGAGTAGATATAACTCATATCTTCGAGAAAGGAAAATCCCGAACCGACCGCAAAGCCGACCAAAAAACAACAAAAGGGATTTTTCTTTTTTAAAACGGCCACTGCGGAAACGGCGACCGCGCCCTTTATAAGCTCCTCCCAAAAGCCCGTCCATAAAAGCGAAACCCAGGGGTTTTGCATAAAAGGATCGTCGTAGATATACTGATAACCGAGAGTTATCCCCGCGCAGGCAACCGCGCCGCCCGCAAACGCAACGAAAATCAACAAAAAGATATTTAGATCTCTTTCGGGATAGAGTTCGTAAAAAAACACAAGCACGGCGGCGTTGAAAGGTATCGCCCCGTAAAGTATCGCGGTAAGAAGATCTATGCTGCTGTGCGTGAGCCTGTACGCAAGAACGGAAACGGAGAAAATAATAATTCCCAAAGCCAGTACCCTGAGATATAACCAAGGGACCGACGGTACGCCGCCGTCTTTTTCGGCCGTGCCGCGAAGGAAAATTTCACCGTACTCCCCGCGAGTGCGGCGGCGAACGCTTTCACGCGCAAAATATCGGAGTTTTGCTTTAAACGAGTTTTGCAAGCGCACCTTCCCCGTATCTTTCGGTTAAAATTATTTTGTATTTTTCGCCCGTTTTAACCTTGTCCGAAAGATAAATTTTTATATAATTTCCCGTGTAGCCGGTAACGAATCCGCCCTCTGTTTCTTCGGCAATAAATTCAGATTCTTTTCCTATAAAGCGTGAAATATACCTGTCGGAAGTTTTTTCCGCCGCAATAAGAAGCCTGTGCAGACGCGCCGATTTGACCTCGGGCGAAATGTCCTTTAAACGGTAAGCTACGGTACCCTCCCGCGGGGAAAAAGCAAACGCGTGTACTCTTGCAAAACCCGCCTTTTCTATAACCGAGAGACTTGCCTCAAAATCCTCATCGCTTTCTGTTGCAAACCCTGCTATGACGTCCGTAGTAATCGCCGCCGAAGGAAAGTACTTATAGATAAGCGCGCACTTGTCCAGATATTCCCGCGAGGTGTAGTGTCTGTTCATAGATTTGAGAACTGCGTCAGAGCCGCTCTGTAACGAGAGATGAAACTGTTCAGCAAAATCATAAAGTCCTTTCAAGGCCTTTAAAAAATCCTCCGTAATTACGCCGCATTCCAGGGAGCCAAGTCTAACGCGCTTTTTTACGCCGTGCAACGCAGTTATAAGATCGCATATGTTTTTACCGTCGCAGGAATAGGACGAAATATTTATACCGTTAAGCACAACCTCGGGACTGTCAGTACGTGCAATTTCCAAGAGAATTTCATCGATGCCGCGCGACCTTTCCCGTCCGCGGAGATAGGGAATTATACAGTACGAACAAAAATTATTGCAGCCGTCCTGAATTTTTATAAACGCCCGCGTACGCGTCTGTTTGGGAAACAAAAGTCCGCAATCGTTAAGAGAGAATAACTCCGCCGCGGCGGTCACTATCTCGCTCTTGTCGCGCGCGCCCGAAACGAATTCAACTCCTTTACCCGCAAACGCCGCGCCGTCCTTTTGAGACGCGCAACCGCAAACCAATATTTTTGCGGCGGGATTGTATTTTTTCACGCGGGCGACAAGCTGGCGGCTCTTCCGTTCGGCCTCGCGCGTGACCGCGCAGGTATTTAAAACGTAAAGATCGGCAAAGGAAAGTTTATCCGAAACTTCAAAGCCCATATTTTCAAGCGAGGACATAATACACGCGCTTTCGACCTCGTTGACTTTACAGCCGAGAGTAAATACTACCGCCCTCATCTCAGTTCACCCAGCGCGAAAGCAGCAAGCGAACACAGCGCGACGGCCGCGGTTTCAGCACGTAAAATGCGCTTACCGAGGGTTATCCCCGAAAAGCCCTCTTCCTTTGACAGGGCAAACTCTTTTTCTGAAAAGCCCCCCTCGCTCCCCACGACCAATGCGACGGAGCCCGAAATAACGCTTATATCGATCTTAGACTCCTTTAAAAATTCGCAGGCGAAAATTTTGTTTTTATAGTCTTTTGCAGATTGGAGCGCGGACTTCAAATCGCCGAAATATTCTATTTCGGGCGCGCGAGAACGAAGGCACTGTTTCGCCGCTTCCCGCGCAACCTTTTTAAGCCTTTCCAGTTTGTTTTCGTTCATGTAGGCCGAACAGTATTCTGAAGAAAACACGCCTATTTTTTGCACTCCGAGTTCGGTAGCCTTCTGAACGACGAACTCCGTCTTGTCGCCCTTCAATGCCCCGCAAAGCAGATATATATTTTCTTTCGGTTCCCTGTCACCCTCGGCCACGCCCGTTATATGCGCCACAAGACGGTGCTTTTCTATTTTGGCGACAATCGCAGAATATTCCTTTCCGCTTCCGTCAAGCAAAATTATCTCCGCGCCTTCCTCGACGCGCAGAACGGTCTTTGCGTGGATAAACTCCTCACCGTCGATACATGCTTCACCCGACGGCAAGTCGACATTGTTTACAAAAAATCTTCTCGGAACGCTCATAAACCGTACGCAAGCGCGAACCACTCGCCCTCCCTTAAAGTTTCCTTCAATTTAAGTCCCTGCGCGGAAAAAGCCGTTTTAACCATTTCAAGGCGGCTCTCTATTATTCCGCTCAATATGAGCGTTCCGCCAACGTTGAGATTTTTGGGTATCGACGGCGCGAGACGGCACAAAATTTCGCCCGTGATATTGGCCAACATAATATCGCCCTTCAACGACGCGTCGTCGAGAAGATCGGAATGCGCTACGACGGTGTTACTCTCAACGCCGTTGTTCTTACAGTTATGTCCCGCGCTTTGGACTGCGATCGTGTCTATATCGGTAAGATAGCAGGTCTTTGCGCCGAGCTTGGCCGCGGCTATGCCCAATATACCGCTTCCGCAGCCTACGTCTATGCAGACGTCGCCGTTCTTAATATATTTTTGCAGGAGCTTTAAGCACATAGAAGTCGTCTCGTGCTCGCCCGTGCCGAAAGCCATATTGGAGTCGAGTTTAACGATAACTTCGTTTTCCGACGGCTCGTAAGAAATCCACTCGGGAACGACCACTACCCTTTCGCCGATATGCAGCGGGCGGAAATGTTTGCGCCAAATTTCCAGCCAATCGTCGCCCTCTACGGAGCGGCAGACCGTTTCAAGCGTGCCCGTATCTACAAAGCCGTTGCTGTTTTGTCTAAGTTCTTCGAGATCGGCGCGTATCTGCGGAAGCAAAGTTTTAGTATCTTCAAGGGGAATAAACGCCTTTACAAGCACGTCGCGCCTTGCGCTCAACAGTTCCTCATCGATATAATCCCAATACATAACTTTATCGCGTTGCAGGGCTATTACGTCCTTCAAGTCGGAAAGCGCCACTCCGTAATTTGTATATCGCCACATTACGTCGGCGACAAGCTCGCTGCATTCGGTAGTTGTATGTACGGTAACTTCGGTAAATAACATTGCCGTCCTCCAAAGATAATTATAGGATTATTTTAGCATTTTATCGCATTCAATGCAATAAAAAAGCCGGCTTAATTGCCGCCGGCCGATTTACTTTTTTTATTTATATATTCTTCCGCATAAAAAACTGCGGCGTTCCCCTCGCCCGCGGCCTTGACGTACTGATACGGTCTGCCCGTACAGTCGCCCGCGGCGAATATTCCCGCTATATTCGTTTCCAGTCTGCGGTTTACAAAAATGTGTCCGTCTTCCGTCCTTAAACCGTGGACGAGAGTGGAAGGAGCGATCGACGACCGCAATATGAATATGCCGTCCACCGCAAGCGTCTGATCCTTGAACACCAGATTTTCCGCGCGCATTCCGCCCGTTACGCCGACGGGATTTTTCATAACTATTTCAACGTTTTTACTCTGCACTACGCTGTTTTTGTACAGAGGCATGAAATACACCTTTGCGGCAAGCGAAGCTAAATACTCAACCTCGTGTTCAAAGGATTTGTCGGTCGAAATTACGGCGATATTCCTACCCTTATACAGGTTTCCGTCACACGTGGCGCAATAGCTCACCCCGCGACCGAGAAATTTTTCCTCTCCCTCGTACTCCTTTGAGGCGACTACTCCCGGGCAGAGTATTACAGTCTTTGCTTCGTAATCCTTTGCTCCAGCAAGTAAAGTAAATTTGTCTCCAGTATCGTAAACGCCCGTAATTACCTCTGCCCTGCGCTCTATACCCAAGCTGTCGCAGTGATTGCCGAAAGTCCAGCCGAGTTCCGCGCCAGTGACGGAAGGCAGTCCGGGATAATTTTTAATGAGTTCGGCTTTAGCCACTTTATCCGAGACCGCTTTGCTTGCAAACCAAATAAAATTTTTATTTTTGACCTTTGCGGTAATTGCCGCGGAAACCCCTGCGGGGCCTCCGCCGATAATCGCTATATCGTACATATTTAAAGTATTTCCCTTTTTTTAATTTTAAGCCGCAACAGGGAATGATCAGTTCATTTTGTTAAGTTTTTTCGCCAGATCCTCCATTTCACGGGGAGGTATTTCGTTTGAACTCAACTTGACCATTTGATCTACTGCGACCTTTGCGCGCTCGGGCGGGATTATAGTACCAACACCCGCAACGCAGCCGCCGGGGCAACCCATACCCTCTATCATATACCCGTTAAGTTTGCCCGCCTTTGCAAGCAAAAGAACCTTACGGCAATCCGTCAGTCCCTCCGCGTGTTGGATCTTGACTTCGGTACCAGGATAATATTCGTTGATACATTTTTCTATCGCGTGAGAAACTCCGCCCGAACAGGCGTATCCGCGTCCCGCACCCGTTGCCTGAATTTCAACGGGAAGCTCTTCTATCTCCTCGAGATTTAATCCCTTTGCGTCGAACATTCCCGCAAGCTCCTCGAACGTAATGACGAAATCGACGTAACTCCTGACTGTACGCCTTGCCGCTTCCAGTTTTTTCGCCGCGCAAGGACCTATAAACACCACTCTCGCGTTTGGACGATTTACCTTTATCGAACGTGCCGTCGCAACCATAGGCGTCAATTCTTGCGACACCTCGGACGCAAGAGTAGGGAACTGCTTTTTGACAAGCACAGCCCAAGCGGGACAACAACTTGTGAACAGAAAGGGCTGTTCGCCTGCAACGACTTTGTTTACGTAATGGTGAGCTTCCGCTATGCACCCTACGTCCGCGCCAACGGCGACTTCATAAACTTCCTTGAATCCAAGCGCCAAAAACGCGGATTTGAGTTTACCGGGCGTAACCTTGGGGCCGAACTGTCCGACTATCGCGGGCGCGACGGCGGCCACCACCTCGTCCCCCTGCTTAATGGCCTGTATCAACTGGAATATCTGTGATTTATCCGCGATAGCGCCGAAAGGACAGGCCGACATACACTGTCCGCATGCCACGCAAATTTCGTTGTCGATATGCGCCCGACCGTATTCGTCGGAGGTAATGGCCTTAACTCCGCAGGCAGCGGCGCAAGGACGAACGTGATGAGCTATCGCATCGTAAGGGCAGGCGGATTTGCACCTGCCGCATTTAATGCACTTAGACTGATCTATGTACGCGCGGTCTTTTACTATGGAAATAGCGTCCTTAGGGCAATTTTTTATACAGGCGTGGGATACGCAGTTGCGGCACTGGTTGGATACTACGTATTCGTTGTCGGGACAAGCGTCGCATGCGGAAGGTATTACCTGCATAAGGGGCGGTTCGTAATATTTGTCCGCAATAGTGCTTCTATCAACTCCCGCAGTGATGTGCACGGGTTTATTTGCCGGCCTCAATGAAAGCCCCATCGCAAGACGCACCCTCTCGGACGCGATCTGCCGCTCCCTGTATATATTCTCGCGGTAACGCGGAACTTCGTCCGGTGTAATCAAAAACGGTATTTCTTCAAGATCGCTCGCAGGATTATCCGACTCGTAAGCAACCCTTGCAACCTCGGTAAAAATTTTTCTTCTCAGATCTGTAACTACGCTTTGGCTTTTCATATTTCTCCTGATTAATTAAAAATTTATTACGCACAGAATTATAACACGCCCGCAGGTATTTTTCAACTCCGCAAAATAGGGAATTAATAAATCTCCCGCAAAATTTTACGGGAGATTTTTAGTTTCTGTTATTCGTCCTCTTTTTGAGACTTATCTTCGTCCGCTTCCGGCTTTTCGGGCGAAGACGTCTTTACCGATTTCTTAGCCCCGGATTTACCGCCGCATTTTTTAGTATCCGCCGATCTTTCCGTCTCTTCCGCGATGGGAACTGTCTCGTCTTTTTTACCGTCTGTATTTTCCTCTTCCGTGTCTGTCCCTTCGGTTGCTTCGCTTTCAACGCTTCCCGACTTCTCCGCAACGGGAACGGCCTCCGCCTTGACTATTTCCGCGGAAACGTCTGCATCTTGATTCACAGCCAACTCCGGGTGCTTCATTTGTTTTGCTAAAACGTAATACTGCAAAAAGAAGTAGCCTATGCCCAGTATGACCATAATGATACTCCAAAACTGTGAAGGAGTTATGGACGCGCCTTTCCATATTTCACCTCGGCTATCGTCACGGACAAATTCTATGCAGAAACGCCATATACCGTAACATATCGAGTAAACTCCGAAGTTATAGTTCAACTTGAACTTGAAATACAAAATCGCCATAACTGCGGCCAGCAATATTAGAAAAAGCATTTCATATAGCTGGGTCGGTACTACCAACACTCCCGGCTTATCGACTGCAACGGGAAGTCCCCACCCGCCCTCGGATACCTCCGAGCCGTAACAGCATCCCGCAAAGAAACAACCCAATCTTCCGAAAGCGTGCGCAATGCAAATTCCTATGGGGATAAAGGGCAACGCATCCGTAAGCGTTGCGTTCATATTGTTTTGCAAAAATTTTATTTTTGTACGGGGCGCAATGACGTAAATATAAAGAAAGTACACCGCCAAAAAGCTCACAACTCCGCCGATTAGCCCACCTATAAAAGTGAGACCCGATAAATGAAAACCATTTTCCGGATTGCTGATATAGTTATATACAGACTGAAACAGCATCGCGGAAAAAATTCCGAAACCCGTACCGAAAAGACCGATTAAAAGAATTTTGTCCGTGGCGTCCTCATTGAACTTTTTATACCACATTGTGAACATTAAAAATCCGAAACAAGCTATTATGCCGATAGCCATACATACGCCGTAAGCCATAACGTCCTGCCCGAATATCGTAAATAAAGGATGGGGATACATATTATTACCTTTGGTTTTAAAGTACGTTAATTATATCGCAACGGCAAAAAAATGTCAAACGGAATTTACTTGGGCGGAACGCGGAAATTTTTTGACCGTATAAATCCAGAACCCGCAGGCAAACAGCGAGCCGCCCGCCCAGCCTATGGCCCAAGCCCAGGATACACCAGAAAAGCCCCAGCCCGCCGCAACGAGAATGTACACAAGAGCCACCCTTAAAATGAGATCGGTAAAGGTGCTTACTGTAAAACCTACGTTGCCGCCGCAACCGCGTATAGCGCCGTCGGCCATTATCTTTATTCCTACTACCGGAAGAAAACAGGACACTACTGTAAGAAAGTTGACCGAATATGACATAGCCGCGTCCGTAAGATGATCTGCCTGAATGAATACCCTTGTAAGAAATTCGGGACAACTCAAAAACACCGTCATAAATACCACGCAGACAACCATCATATATAGAGCCATAATCCAAAAACCCTTTCTGATCCTGCCGTACTCCCCCGCCGCCTTGTTCTGAGATGCAAAATTGGAGAAGCCGTTTGTCATCGCAACGGTGCTCATAGTACACATAATTATAATTTTAAACGCGGTCGTAAAGCCCGTGATCGCGTCGCCCGTGTCGTCCAGACCGTTTATACAGCGGTTTACAAAGAAGTTACCCACCGAAATAAAGCTCTGCTGTAATATTATGGGAACGGAAGTTATAGCAAGTTCCTTTAAAAGTTTTTTATCGAATATGGCGGGCTTTTCTTCCGATTTTATGGAACGGAGCTTACCTACTACCACTATGACCGTCAACACACAGGCAACTGCCTGAGAAATAAATGTCGCCCACGCCGCGCCAGCAACATCCCAATGAAGCCCGTAGACGAAGGCTATATCCAGCCCGATATTGAGTACGGAAGATACTACCAGGAATAAAAACGGCGATTTACTGTCGCCGAGCGCCGAACATATGCCGCATCCGAGATTATAAAGGAAAACGAACGGCAGGGAGCCCACGAAAACGTTGAGGTAGACAAGACAGTCGCCGTAATAGCTTTCGTGCGCGCCGAGCGCGGATAAAAGCGCGCCTCCCGTAGAAAACCCGAGTATCATTATGACGGCGCACAGGGCGGAATATGAAATCACCGCCGTATTTACCGTCTCCCTCACCCTCTTGAAATCGTTTTCGCCGAAGTGCCTTGCTACCGCAACCGAACAGCCGCCGTTCGCACCGAATGCGAACGCGAGCAACACGTTGATAACCACCGTGGCGTTGCCTATCGCGTCGACCGCAAGCGCCCCCTCCTTTGCAAAGTTTCCGACGACGAGCAGGTCGACAAGCGAATACAACTGCTGTACGAACGCGCTCCCGAAAAGGGGCAGGGAATATAAAATTAAAACCTTCCACAGATTGCCGGTAGTCAAGTTTACCGTACGCTTTTTAACCTTTTCCATTTCGGCTTTAATTATAATATTAATTTTGCTTTTTGCAAATTAATTTGCGGCGCGGATGAAAAAATTTCACAATAAAAAAACCCCGCAAACTTTGCGGGGCAAAAATTACGTAATTATTCTGTTATATGGTGCGGCATTGAGTAGAGATCGAATTCCTCGTCTATATCGAATTCCGAATCGTCGTCAAACGCGGCGAGTTTGGAAATGGAGACCTCGTAAGCAGTCATAGTAACAAAACTTTCGTCGGGCTGTTTTTTCTGATACTCCCTGCTCTGTATTCTTCCCGAAAGCGCCACGCGGTCGCCCACGGAAAGGTTGCGCACGAACCTGGCGTTTCTGCCCCAGGCTATGGCGGGAATGTAGTCCGACTTGTTGTAGGAGCGGTTTACCGCAATCAGCAGATCGGCGATCTCGCGGTTGAACGGCGTCGTTCTGTATACGGGCGGCTTGCAGATATAGCCGGAAAGCACTACCGAATTGGGGTTTTTACCCGGCTGGGTTTCAAGCAGTTCCCTGACGAATACCGTGAGCATAAGTCTGGACTTACCGTCCTCCAGTTTGTTGTACGAACGGAACTGGCCGAGTGCGCAGATAAAGCTACCTACGCGCATATCCTCGGTCATTATCCTTTCGGACACGGTCACGGGCAGAACGTCCGCCTGACCGGAAAGCCTCATAACCTTGACCATAAATTCGTAAAAGCCTTCACCGTATACCTCGTGAGAGAAAGCCGCTTCGGACACTATCTCACCGTAAATGTATACCTTGTTGTTTTTCTCCGTGTTGTAATTCATTTATTGCCTCCATTAAAGTTTTTCATTTTTGTTGATCGCTTCAGGACGGCTGCACGGGCTTTTGTCTGCCCGTTCCGTCCACCGTGTAGTTTTCACGGTATATGAGTTCTCCTACGGGTACGAAGGAGTACCCTCTGTTTTTCAGAGTTTCGAGTATTATTGGCACGGCTTCCGCTGTGTGAAGACCGTTGTTGTGCATAAGTATTATCGAGCCGTTCGTTACGCCGTTGATGACGCGCATAGCTATGTCTGCTGCGGAAAGATCCTTCCAGTCAAGGCTGTCTACGTCCCACTGGATAGTGTAATATCCCTGCTCGGAAGCAGTCTTAATCAGCTCGTCGTCATAGTCGCCGTAGGGGGGACGGAACAGATCGACTTCTTTTCCCGTCACTTCCTTTATTGCCTCCGACGAGGCGGAAAGCTCCGCCTTGATACCCTCGGCATTGAGCTTGGACATATAGGAATGAGTTGACGAATGAGTTCCTATTTCACACCCCGCTTCGTCTATCTTCTTCACGAAATCGGGATATTTTTCTGTCCAGAACTCAACCATAAAGAAGGTCGCGCGAACGTTAGAGCCTTTCAGCGCGGTAAGTATCGCGTCCGTATAATCGGTGCCCCAGGCGCAGTCGAAAGTAATGGAACAGACCTTTTCTTCCCTCTCCACGCTGTATATGGGAACAAGCCTCGGGGTGTTGCCGTAGAAAACGGCGTAAGCGCCCGTGAAATAGACCGAAACGCTTAAAACCGCAATCATTAACGCGGTGACGAATGCCAATGCTATAGTTTTGAATTTAATTGTTCGTATCAAACTACTCTCCGATGATAGCCGATTAAAAACGGTTATATTTTGCCCGTTTTTGTCAGCGTTCCACTTGTTTTGTCGAAAAACTTTTAACAGTTTTCTTCTATGGTTTAATTTATTAACGGGATTTTTTCTTTATGACTTATTTAATATAAAAAAATCTTCCGTCGAATTACCGACGGAAGATTTTTATTCCTCTTCGTTGAAGTAGTGTTTTATTCCTTTTTTATCCTTGTAGGCTATTATCGTGGAGAGGTTTACGTTTTCCACGCTCTTGAATATATTTTGTTCTATACCCTCGTCCTCGGCCGCAAGCTCTTTTATAAGCCGTTTGACTTTCAGTCGCTTGCCGTCCTCGTTCTGCTTGCTCTCCGTAAATTTACAGGCACACCGCAGAAATTCCAGACCGTTGTAATCTCGCCAGGCGATTATATCCTTTTCCCTTATCAAATACATAGGTCTAATAAGCTGCATTCCCTCGAAGTTTGCGCTGTGTACAAGCGGCATCATCGTCTGCACCTGCCCACCGTAGAGCATACCCATCAGTATCGTCTCTATTACGTCGTCGTAGTGATGCCCCAGCGCTATTTTATTGCAGCCGAGAAGAGCGGCATTGTGATACAGGTGTCCCCTTCTCATTCTCGCGCAGAGATAACAGGGCGATTTTTCCACGTGCAGCACGTTTTCGAAAATATCGGTTTCGAAAATCTCCAAAGGCACGTTCAGCTTCCTGGAATTGCTTTCGATAAGCGCCCTGTTACCGGGGGCGTATCCCGGATCCATAACCATAAAAACGAGCTCGAACGGAAATTTGTTGTGTTTTTTGAGTTCCTGAAAAAGCTTGGCCATAAGCCAGGAATCCTTTCCGCCGGAAATACAGACAGCTATTTTATCGCCGGGCGCAATAAGATCATATGTCGCCACTGCCTTTGTGAATTTACGGAAGATTTGCCTGTGAAATTTTTTAATCAGGCTTTGTTCGGCACGCTCGAGAGAAAATTCAGCCATCGTTTTTACCCGCAATATGTTTTATTACCTCGCCCGCGGCAATCAACCCCGCCACGGCGGGCACGAAGGATACGCTTCCCGGAACTACTTTGCCCGACTCCGTTTTTTCGGCTTCCTCTGATTTTAAAGGCGTTTCCTCCGAATACACCGCTTTTACGCCGTTTATATTTCTCTTCTTCAATTCCCGACGCATTACCCGCGCAAGGGGACAGCCGCAAGTTTTTTCGATATAGCCGACCTTGAATGCGGTTGGATCGAGTTTGTTTCCCGCGCCCATACAGCTTATGACGGGAACGCCCGCCGCGGCTGCGCGGGAGACTATTTCAAGCTTACCCGAAACCGTGTCTATTGCGTCCACAACGTAGTCGAAGATTGAAAAATCTTCGATTTCCCTATCATCCGCGAGGAAAAATATATTCCTGCATACTACTTTGCAAGCGGGGTTTATATCCGCTATACGGTCTTTCATAACCTCGGTTTTATAGCGGCCGACAGTGCTCTTCAAGGCCGTTATCTGGCGGTTGAGGTTGCTTTCGCTCACTTTATCATTGTCTATTAAATGAATTTCCCCCACGCCCGCACGCGCAAGAGCTTCTACGCAATACCCGCCTACTCCACCCACGCCGAAAACGGCAACGCGAGATAAAGAGAGCTTTTTCAAGCCCTCTTCACCGAGTAATATTGCGCTTCTTTTAAATGCCTCTAACATTTTTTTATCATCAACTTTATTATTTCTTCGTCCGTTCCGCGCATACCTACGCGGGCGATGTCGCCTACATTCTCTATCGTGTGTTCGACGCTCTCGTCCAAAATACCGTCGCCGCCGCAGAAATGACTGCCCTTTCTGCTCATCTCGAAGCCGAGTATACCCGCCTCCACAGCCGACGCTATTTTTGCCGCGCAGCTGGACTTTGCTCCGTCGCATATTACGCCGGAGTTGATCGCAAGCGCGTTTACCACCGTACAGGATACCTGTTCCGCTTTGCCACCGTGAAGATAGCATATGCCTGCCCCCGCGCCGCAACCCGCGGATACGGCTCCGCAATATGCAGACAGACGGCCTATGCCCGTTTTGAGATGAATGGTTATAAGATCGGATACAACCAGCGCGCGAATTAACTCCTCTTCAGAGGAATTAAGGCTCTCGGCATAAGTTATCAGCGGAAGCGACGCCGCCATACCCTGATTGCCGCTGCCCGAAACTATCACTACGGGCTTAGAACAGCCGTTCATACGTGCGTCCGACCCTGCCGCCGCGCTCGCTTTCGCAAGGTTATGCACGCCACGTCCGAAAGAGCCGAGCAACACCTTGCCCACTCTCGCGCCGTAATCGTTTTTAAGCCCCTCGTCAGAAATGGCTTTATTGTAATCTATTTGTCTTTTTATAATATCGTAAACGTCGGATAATTTAAAACAGTCCGCAAATTCGATTATTTTCTCTACCGTAAGAATGCGTCTGTCCGTACGGAAATCGGGCTCTTCCGTATCCTCTCCGCGGTTGACTATATCCACGCCGTTCTTTTGAATGCGCATAACGTTGGTATGGTGGCCCGCTATTCGCACAAGCGCGGAATCAGATGATGAAAATACCTTTACCGTAATATCGAATATACAGCCGGAATGCGACTGCTTTACAGAAAAATCAACGGAGTTGAGATAGGCGGTTATCCTGTCCCTGTCGGACGGAGTGACGGAAGATATAACCTCAAGCTTCTTATCCGCTTCCCCCGCGACTATTCCCGCCGCGGCCGCAGCCGTTATGCCCTTCATTCCACCCGTATTGGGAACGACTACGCTTTTGACGTTTTTAAGAATGTTGCCGCTTACGGATATTTCCGCTCTCTCAGGCAACGCGCCGAGAGTATCGCGCGCAAGCGCGGCGGCATATGCAACGGAAATGGGTTCCGTACAGCCCATTGCCGGCAACAATTCTTCCTTTAAAATATTGACGTATCCTTCGTACAAACTTTTTTCCATAGGGTAACCCCGATTTATCCGTAATTGTATTTATTATAACACGCGTCCGACGAAATTTCAACGGTTGCGCGCCGCTTTAAAAGCTTTTTTATTTTATCAGGGAATACATCTTCATATCCAAAACTTTCCCGCATTTGACCGCGCTATTTCTCAATATGCCCTCTAAACTAAACCCAACCTTTTCGAGAACCCTGCAAGACGCCGCGTTGTGGGCAAACGGTTCGGCGAATATACGAATTATATCCGTATTGCCGAAAATATAATCGCAAACGTATTCGACCGCTCGCGCCGCTATCCCTCTTCCCCAGTATTTTTCCGAAACGTAATAGCCGAGTTCGGCAGTTCTTGCATGAATATTACCTTGACGGAAAGCGCCTATACTGCCCACCGTCTTACCGTTACACTCTATAGCAAATGCAAACACCGAATTTTTATCCGCGGAAAGCATGGCGGATATAAATTCCCTTGCGTCGTCCGCCGTGTACGGATATGGCAAACCGTCCCTTAAATTATTAAGTACGTTCGGATTGGAAAGAGCTTCGGCAAGATCATCCGCGTCCGAAAGCTTCCATTCCCTGATAACGATATTCATAAAAACAGTATAACAAAACAAATTATATTTTTCAAGCATTAATCAAAAAAATAAAATGCACGGACTATACGGTGTATTTCATAGGGATTAAAGCAAGGACAATAAAACTGTCCTTGCTTTTTTATTACGGTTATGATATAATAAAATGACGGTAAACAGTAATTTAGCGGAGAACTATTAAAATGCTAATAGAGAAACCACTTGTTTCTTCAAGAATAACCGTACGGAATTATCAAAAGTCAGACCTGCCATATCTTACCGCAATGTGGTTTGATA
>CAJUOY010000014.1:22863-47565 GCA_910588645.1 uncultured Christensenellaceae bacterium | reverse complement strand
AAGTGCAACTCTTATAAAATTTTTGTTTTTTAATCCCTATGGGAATTGCGCTTTTGCCGCGGGATTTTTTATTATTCTCTGCCGTTTATGACTTCTATTATCCCTCTCAATTCATCGTCGTTCTTTGTCGCCGTCCACTCGGCAGGCGATAAAGTGCAACCGTCTTTTTCGGAGAGCGCAACGTCGTGAATGCACTTTCCGTTCGGCCAGCCTATGCGCGCCGTAGTCAGCGTCAACGCTTCGCCCGTGCCTCTGTTAACAAAGGTAGACTGCATAATGCCCTTGCCGTAAGTGCGAGCCGTCTTTGCCCCCGCGCCCGCCCATTCAAGGTAGGTCTCCGAAAAATCGGAAATAAATATATCCTCGTAGTCGAGAAACCCGTAGCTTACGAGAACTCCTATCAGTGCTTCCGAAGCGCTCGCCGTGCCTGAGTTTGCAAGCACGTAAATGTCGGTATCCTCAGAGATAAGCGCGGCGCCCTTCTGCTTGGTGCAAGGCCAAAGTTGTTTCCTGCCGTTGCGATATTCGGCCGTCATCGCAACGCGATCTTCCGTAACGATAGATGAAACAAAGTAACCCGCAATGTCCTGCATTACAGAAACGTAACCGCCGCCGTTGTTTCTGAGATCGAGTATCATCGTCTTTTTTTCCATTGCGTTGAACTTTTCGAACAGCACTCCCATTTCCGCGGGGGCGCTGCCGAAGAACTGTGACAGATTTATATAAGCGGCGTCATCGGGTAAATAGTCCCTGGCCCTTGCGGGATTCTCCCTCGGATACAGTCCGCCGTCCGCCGCCGAAGCAAATTCCCAGGCGGTGTCGCTCGTCGCCATAAATGTATATCCCGCGGTGTAATCGCTCTTAGCTACGGTAAAATCTTTATCTGCGGTAGAGAGCGTGAACTCCTCGTCTTCTCCGAACGCAAGAAGGAAATCGGTAAATATTTTATACGACGTGAACTGCGTGACTTTGTCTCCGCTTTTACCGCTGACAATTATATCACCCGGAGTTATACCCGCTTCACGCGCGGGAGAATTTTCCACCACGGTAACAACGTATACGCCCTTACCCTCCACAAAGTTGGAGGATATACCCAGTCCGATCTTCTTCCCGTCGTTGTCGTTGATCTCGCGCTCATACTCCTCCGCCGTGTAATAACCAGAATATATATCGAGCCTTGCGGCGATCTCTTCAATCGAAAGATCCTCCAAACCTTCCTTATTCATATCGTCGTAGAAGTAATAATTGCTCTCAATAACCTTGAGCATCCAGGCCTTGGTATCGCCCGAAAATAAACACCCCGAAAGCAATGTTGCAATCAAAATTAAAATTGCCGACAAGACGGAGACTAAAATTTTTAAAGGCCTATTTTTATAATTTATCATATTTCCTCACTTCAACAAATACAGATAGTGCAAAATTTTAAACGTCACCGCCATTTCGAAATTGCGCACGTCGAGACCGGTACGACGGTATATTGTATTCAATCTGTAAACAAGGGTATTCCTGTGCATATAGAGTTCCCGCGCGGTACGGCAAACGCTCAGATCGTTTCTCAAAAGCGCGTTGACGGTCTCCATTGCGGACTCGTCCTCGAATATCCTTGCAAGAGCTTTAAGGTCGTAACCTGCGGCCAGTTTCTCACGTTCCTCTTGCGAAACGCAGGCAAACACGGCCTTTATATCTTCCTCCGAAAACAGCTTTAATTCGTCCTTTTTTGTGTGTTCCGAACGCGTTTGTCGCAGCATATTACGGGGGGAACCGGTTTTAACGGTCTTTTTTTCGTCTGATTTTCCGTTCATATTCAGCTCCTTTTCACCGATTATAACACCCTACGGGACAAAATGCAATCAAATTTCAAAAATGGTGAAAACAACTGTAAAAACGGCAATTTCTATTATATTCACCGCGGACGGAATTTATACCGCGGAAAACGTAAAACAGGTATAAATAGTGATAAAAAGAGCAATAATAGCGTTAAATCAAGCATATATGGCACTCTAACGCACCCGACTTGGCAATACAAGATAAAGACGCGTTCAAGGCCGCAAAACCGCCCTTTCTTCACACAAACTTCACTTAATTAAAGGATATTTTATGGGTAATTGTCAAATTTATCCTTGACATACTCCTCAATATGGTATAAAATGTGAAGTAACCGAATTAAAAGATATTTCAGCTTTCCGATGATTTTTCGGAATCAATATAAATAAGGAGATAATACTGATTATGGGAAATGAAACGAGTTACTCCAAACAACCCAACAGAATAGTTGCCCTGGTGACCTACATAATCGCGCTTGTCGGTTTGATCGGTTGCCTGTTCATTCCTTTTAAAGGGGCCGAGTTCGGCGTGGGTGCAATGCTCGCATTGCAACTGCCCGCGGCAGTCAACGCGCTTATTCCCATAGCGGCGTTAAGCGGTATTACCGGTCAATTCCCCCTCATATATAGCTATGAATTAGCAACCTGGGGGACATTTACGCTTGATTTGGGGGCAATACTTTTACTGCTTTACGCGCTCATAACCGTGGCCGGAATCATAGCTTTGATACCTGCTATCGTCAATACTTTGAAAGAAGAAACCAACAAGAATATCGCCCTTTCGGCAGCTTCGTTTATAGAGATCTGCGCCGTAGCCGTACTGTTTATGTTCCTCTGCGCGGAAATAAATTACGCGATTGCTGAGGACGGAGGAATATCCGCTTTCGGCGGCTGGCCCGTGTTGGCTGCGTTCTCCGCAGTGTTCGTAATGCTCGTCGTTCAGGCTATAGGTTACAAAAAGGGTTCGGGCTTTGTTAAAGTACTTCTCGCCCTTATCTCCCTGATAGCGGTATTCGTTACGATATTCGATATAAGAGATATACTCCCTTTCACAAAAGACGCTATCGACGGAATGAATATCGAGTGGCTCAAAGCAGGCCTAGTAAACGGCGTGAGCGGAATGAAAATAATAAACGAATTCCTCTCGGGCACGCAGATTTCTACAGACGCGCTTACCGCGACCATAGAGATCGTTATGCTTATTACGGCGCTACTCGTACTTGTAAACTGCGCCTTGAACATTATGGGAATGGGCAAGAGAACAAACTTCTTTATGCTTGCGGTAAACGTTGCAAGATACAGCTTTGAACTTATTTGCGCCATTATCCTTATATTACTTCCCCTGTTCTCGCAGACGTTATCGCTCGGATTGTTCTCTATAGTCCTCGGCATACTTGCATTGACGGCGTTTATTATAGATCTTGTAAGGCTTCTTAAAGGCATCAAACGCAGGTCTCTTGCCGCAGGAAAGAAACCCAAAAAGTCAAAGAAAGTTAAAGTCGAAGACGAATCCGAAGACGAACATGTCGAAGAGGAAGAAGACGAATTTGCTCTTTCAAAACCTTTATCCGTAAAGGCAATAGAGACGGAAAGACGGATCGAAAGAGTAAAATCCGTCGAACCCGAAATTCACGAACCCACAAAAAAATATCCTCGCGAAGAATACTGGAACACCCCTGCAAAAACTGAAACTTTCCGCGAAACGCCGAATACGTCATTCTATACTCCCGTCATATATAACGGGCCCGTAGACGAATTCATTCGCTCGCTCACCAACGAACAAAAAGTTGAATTTAGCAAAGTGTTTATTGAAAGAAACAATATTAATTTTGAAAGCATTCCCGAATATATTCCGGGAGGCAACAACAAGAAATTCTTCACGTCGATTTTCATTCATTACAGCTCGATACGTTCACTCATTTCAGACGGACTTATGAATGCGATTTACAAACAAAATAACATAATGAGATAACGAAAACCGCCCGCGCAATGCTTTGCGCGGGCGGTATAATTTTCAAATCAAAAGAGCGCAAATTAATTGCGCTCTTCTTTTTTACAACTCTTTATAAATACCTTCAATCCATTGCTTAAACGCACCATATCCCCGCCGCAAATGCAATTTACGATATACATTCCCCTGCCGCTTTCTGCAAATACGGAAGGTAACGACGGGTTCAATTCCACGTCCTTGAAATCGCCTGCGGTAACTGTTACCGTTATGCCTCCGCCGCTCAGTTCGCCGCAAAATTCCGCCGTTTTGCCGCTGTGAATGATCACGTTGGAAATCAGCTCGCAAGAGACCAGTCTGCTTGCGAATATGTCCTCCTCCGCAACGCTTTGCGAGCGAAGATATTCGGCAAACTCCCGCAAACTCTCGTTCATTTTCTTTAAATCGTTAACCTTGAAATTTACCATCAGAGCAGCGCTTCCTTCAACTTTTCGACGATCTTCCTCTCCGCACGCGATACAAACATCTGGCTCACGCCCATAATCTTACCCACCTCTGTCTGCGACTTCCCCTCGATAAATCTAAGCGTCACGACCTTCTTTTCCGTAGGATCGAGCTTTTCTATTTCCGCACGGAGCGACTCCCTGTCCTCGAACTCCTCGAACATATCGGTATCGGAGGCGAGCACCTCGTGCAAAGCGGCGTCCGTATCCCCGTCGTCGCCCTGCACTCTCGCGTCGAGACTGACGGGCGGACGGCATTCAAGCGCCTCTATTACAAGTTCTTCGGAAAACCCTGTTCTCTCCGCAAGCTGACCGACCGTGGGCATAGTTCCTTTTTCCTTAAAAAACTCGTTCGCAATTTCCCTTACCTTGGCCGCGGCAGTATAGACGCGGCGTGGTAGTCTGACCGAACGCGAATAATCGCGGAAATAATTCTTTATCATACCCGTCATCGTAGGAGTTATGTAAGTGGTAAACCTGTTACCCATATCGGGATCGAATTTTTCGACGCCGGCAATCAACGCCTCGGAGGCGACTTGTAATAAATCGTCGTACTCGACGCCTCGCCCGGCAAACTTTTTAGCGAGAATTTCGGCTATATAATAGTAATTTTCGACCAACTTATTTCTTATTTCGGGACTGCCCGTCTTACGGTACTGCCTGAAAAGCTCGTCGGCTTTATCCTGATCCATCATACCTTCAACGTCACTTTTCGTATAACTTCGCCGTTACGATCGATGTCGCATTCGCCTACAAGCGCGGAGATGAGCGCAAGCGATAACTCGTTTTCGCCCTCGCGCGCCGAACCGCCTTCACCTTCCACCGAGCATACCGTGTCGCCCTCGGCATAAAACACCGCCGTAACTTTTTCAAAACCGCAGTTTTTAAGCATTATGGCGCTCTCTGTAACGCAGACTTTGAAGTCTTCCGTCTCGTCCACGTCCATCCCGCGCAGACTGCAAACTGCGCCGCAAGACAATCTCAACGCGGTCATATATTCACTGTCGTCAAGATAAAATTTTACGGTAAACTCTTTCATTGGCGTATCTCCATTATGGTGTCCAACGCACAGATTTCAAACAGCTTTTTTACGTTGGGACGAACCTTGTCCAAAACCATAGCGTGTCCGTCAGTCTTCAACTTTTTCAAAAGCTTTACAAACGTTCCAAGCGTAGTACTGTCTATAAACGTCAATGCGGCGCAGTCAAAATACACGTCCTTTTTGTCGTGCTCATAGGCGGCCGTAACATGAGCGTAAAAGTCCTCGCTCGTGGCGCTGTCTATTTCTCCCGAAAGGGAAAAAATCAATTTTTCGTCCGCGGATAAAAGTTTAACCTGTTGCATAGATCTGTCCTTTTTATAAATTTGTGTATGTCTTACTTTAATTATAACCCTAACGAAGCTATAGAAAACACATCTATTAAATTTTACAACTATTTTCACGGAAAGTCAATCACGGGGATTTCACAGAGCCGTCATTGACAAACACGTCGTTTTGTGGTAAAATAAATTAATTCCAACAAAAAAGACAGGAGAACGGTTTGAACTTTAAAGAAGCGGATCTTATAATCAAACACTCACATAAAATTTCTTCGCTTGCTGATCTTTCCGCGCGCAACAACAATATTTCCGCGGAAATGTACGAAAAATACGACGTCAAGCGCGGCCTGAGGGACAGTAACGGCAAGGGCGTACTCTGCGGTTTGACGGAAATTTCCGACGTAATAAGCTGGAAAACCGAAGACGGAAAGCGCATTCCAGTCAAGGGCGAACTAATTTACAGGGGTTACGACGTAAAAGATCTTGTAAGAAATACCATAGGCGAAAACAGATTCGGCTTCGAGGAGACCGTTTATCTTCTGCTCTTCGGAAAGCTCCCCACTAAAAACGAACTTATCGAATTCAATGACATTTTATCCGATTTCAGAGTTCTTCCCAAAAACTTTGTCAGGGACGTGATAATGAAACAGCCCTCGAAAGATACAATGAATATGCTTGCGAGGTGCGTTTTAAATTTATACAGTTACGATCCCGATCCCGACAACGTTTCCCTCCCAAACGTTTTAAGGCAGTGTATTTCGCTAATAGCGCAGTTGCCTATGATCGCGGCTTATTCTTACCGCGCTTACAGATACGCCAGCACGGACGGAGAATCGCTCATTATACATAAACCGTTGCCCGAATACTCCACGGCGCAGAACGTTTTACACGTTTTGCGAAAGGACAGCGCTTTCACAGACCTTGAAGCCAAGGTTTTAGACGTGGCGCTTACCTTGCACGCCGATCACGGCGGAGGTAACGCATCCACTTTTACCACTCATCTTGCGACGTCAACGGGCACGGACACGTATTCCTCCACGGCGGCTTCTTTGGGCTCTTTAAAAGGTCCCAAGCACGGCGGCGCCAACGTCAAAGTAATGCAGATGCTGGAAAACATAAAGGACAATGTCAGGACGAGTTCCCGCTCGGCAGTCTATGACTATGTGAAAAAGATAATTGACAAAAAGGCTTTCGACAAGACAGGTCTAGTCTACGGAATAGGACACGCGGTGTACACGGTATCCGATCCCCGCGCCGAAATACTTAAAATTTACGCGGGAAAGCTTGCGGAGGCAAAGGGACGGACGGACGAATTCGAGCTTTACAACAACGTGGCGGAAGCCGCGTCGAAAATAATGCGCGAAAAGAAGGACTTGCATAAACCGCTTAACCCCAACGTGGATTTCTATTCCGGCTTCGTCTATTCAATGCTAAACCTTCCCACGGCGCTGTACACCCCTCTATTCGCTATCGCAAGGATAGCGGGCTGGAGCGCGCACCGTATGGAAGAGCTGACGTGCGGAGGAAAAATCATACGGCCGTCATACGCCTGCGTGCAGGAAAACCGCGAATACGTACCAATAGACAAACGAAAATAATGCATATTAAAAACCGCGCCGATTGCAATCGGCGCGGTTTTTAATTTATTTGAAATCATATTTGCTTTCGAATTTTCTGCCGTTTAGATAACTAAGTTTGCCGTCAAAATCGAATACGAGAGTTTTTGCAATAAGTTGCTGCCTTTTAAGCCCGTATTTTCTATTCAGAGCCACGTCTCCGTATTTCTCGTCTCCGAGCACGGGACAGCCGATAAAGGCCATATGGGCGCGGATTTGGTGCGTTTTGCCCGTATGAAGTATTACCTTGACTTCCGCAACGTCTCCAGCCGCCCGCAAGACCTCGTATCTTGTAATTATTTTTACGGCGCTGCCGGTAGGTTTGTCAGAAATACGTACCGACGATTCCCTTTCGTTTTTAGTCAGATAAGCTAAGAGAGTTCCCTCTTTTGCGGTAAACGCATTTTTACATAGCGCAGAATATATTTTTTCCACCCTGCGGTCCTTAAAGGCCCGCGTTATCTCGCTCTCCGAGGCTCGCGTCTTGGCAAAAACGATGAGTCCGCGGGTATTCCTGTCCAATCTGTGACAGGGATAATACTCGCCACTTTCGCACAACTCGGATGACAGTCCCTCTGACGAAACTCCCGACTCCTTGTCGCATATGAGCATATTTTCATCCTCGAACACGACATCGTGAGACTTTAAAGCTTCCTGCGACGGCTTGGTATAATATACTACTTCGTCGCCCGCGTGCAACCGCACGTTCGAATTTACCCTGACGCCGTTAACCTTAATATCCTTGCCGCGCAAGAGTATACTAAGGCACATCGATCCCTGCGGATAGACGGCGTCGGTAAAATCTTTTAAGTTGTCGTCGGTTCCGACGGTAAAAACTTTCATAACCAAATCAACATCAAATGAACGGCATAGCCCCCTAAAAAGGCCAAAACCAACTGCAATGCCGTGCATTTAAGCGTATATTTTACTCCCACTTCCTTACAGGATGCGGAAAAAGCAGAAATACAGGCGGGACAAAACAGCATAAAGGTGCAAAACGCAATAGTCGGGGCAAGCCCAAGCTCAATTCCAGACGGCATAAGCATAGTAATAGCCGCCGCAACGTTTTCCTTTGCGACAAAACCGCACAGCGCAGCGTAAGCCACGCGCCAGTCGGTAATCCCCATAGGATAAAACAGCGGAGACAAAATGCGACTGACAGCGGCAAGCATACTCTCGTCCGCGGGCACGTATTGAAAAGTAAACGAATAATGCGCAAGCGTCCAGCTGAAAATACAGAAAAGCGTGACTATGCCCGTCACCTTTATTATAAACCCTTTGAGATAAAAACACAACTTTATGAGCACGGTTTTAAATGACGGCAACGTTATTGGAGCAACTTCGGACAGTAAGCCCTCGCCTCCGCCTTTAACCGCACAGGATATAACAAGAGAAATCGCTATGCCTGCAAAATATAAACAGGTCACCGCGGGGAAAGGATTTTCGAACAGCGGCGAAAGCAAAGTCAAAAATACGGGCAGTTTAGCCCCGCAGGGAACGAAGGGCAAAATAGCAACCGTACGCCTCTGCGCGCCGGGCGTTGAATAACCGCGGGTTGTAAGAATTGCGGCCGCTGTACAGCCGAAACCCGAAACCAGCGAAAACGCCGCCCGCCCGGACAGATTGGCCTTTTCAAACAGTCCGTCCGTTGCGAACGCGAGGGCGGAAGTTATACCGCTCTCGTCGAGCAGCGATAAAAAAAGATACAATATTGCTATCTGCGGCACAAAGGCTATAACTCCGCCCGCGCCGCCTATTATTCCCTCGGCAAACAGCGAAATAACGGCCTCGTTCTGCATAAGATCGGTCACCGATTTACCTATAAAATCTATAAATTGCTCGGTCAATCCCTTTAAATAAGCTCCCGGCATAAGGGGATGAAAAGCGAGAAAAAACATAGCGATTATAGAAACTATAAAACAACCCAATGCAAAATAGCGATTGTAAAACAGCCTGTCTGCCCGCGAAACCCGCAAATTACCGCCGTCGTACGCCTCGATTAACGAACACTTTTCTCCGCCCACCTCGGGAAAATTACCGCTTGCTATCATCTTTTTCAATGCCTTGGGCGAACAGTCGAGAACGGGCACCCCGAGATATGCCGAAAGCTTCTTTACGTCAACTTTACCGCCCCTGCGCTTCAAAGATGCGGACTTGGTAATATATACAACCGTTCTCGCGCCGGTTGCGATTATCTGCCGCGTGAGATTGAGGCTGTTTTCAAGCGTGAGCGCGTCAACGACGTTTACTACAAGCGAACAGGACTTAATCTCTTCAACGGCAGATTTCTCCTCCATAGAATAAGTTTTAAAGGCGTACGCCCCCGGAACGTCCACGTACAGGACTCCGTCGGAAAGCTTGCTCGACGGCGACGTCGTAACGCCGTGAAAATTGCCCGTGCGCAGATTGCTTTTAGTAAGCGCGTTGAAAAGAGTGGTTTTGCCCGCGTTGGGATTACCCGCAAGCACCACCTTGTCCACGGCGGACTGCGCGGCCGCGGCCGTTTTATTGCGGCCTGACAGCTTAGCAAAGATCATACGCCGACCTCTATTTTTTTGGCAATAGATTTTCTGAGCCCCACCCTGACCGCCGAACAGGATATGAGAACGCTACTTTTAAGGAGAGAAAAGCTTATAACTTCCACCCTTTCACCCACGCGTATTCCCAACGACGACAGTCTCTCCCTGACACCGCCCGCCAAGTCTATTCTCGTAATAACGCCCGTTTCACCCATTTTAAGATCAAATACTTTCATAGAGCTAATTTATGACCGCGGCGGGCGAAAATAAACTAAAATTTGCGATTTTCCCCGAAACGTAAGAAAAAATCGGCAGGATTGTCCCAATCCCGCCGATTAAAAACGTATTTTATACTCTTACAAGCGTAAGACAAACTTTTTCGCCGTTGATATTCTGCACGGCGGTAAAACCGTCCGCACTGCCGGAAACGACCTTTACGGCCAGTACGTCACCAGCGAACCGCGCCTTTTCAAGCACTGCGTTGGTCATACTTCCAGCGTCCTTATAGTATATCTCTATTCTGTCCGTAACCTCGAAACCCGCTTCCTTCCTCATATTCTGAATTTTGGAAACAAGCTCGCGCTCTGTTCCCTCGAAAAGAAGTTCGGGTGTAAGTTCGGAGTTCAAAGCAACGGTAACGCCCCTGTCCTCGGCCGCGACAAAGCCGCTTTCGCTCACGGGGAATATCTGCAAATCCTCCTGCAACAGGGTTACGCCCAGCTCCTCTATGACGTAACTTCCTCCGTTTTTAACGGAGTTTACTACTTTTTTAGCGTCGCAGGAATTTAAAAATGCCGTTATCGCGCCCAGCTGTTTGCCGTACTTGGGCCCCAACGTTTTAAGCTGAGGCTTTAGCTTATAGCTTAAAAACTTCTCCGCGTCGGTAGATTTTTTCAAAGTTTTAACGTTCAATTCGTCCAAAATTATAGACTTTTCTTCTTCGGAAAGCTCTATCGACTTATCCGTAACCACGTACATTTCGGAGAGCGGCTGACGGTTTTTGAGGTTGCCGGCGTTTCTCGCCGCGCGGCCGAGAATGACTATCTTAAGAACTTCATCCATTCCGTCCTCCAATCTCTTATCGATGTACGACTCGTCGCATTCGGGGAAGGAACAAAGGTGTACGGATACGGGCGCGTCCTTATAGAACTCGGGCACGAGATTGCCGTACATCATTTCGGCTATAAACGGCGTATAGGGCGCGGTAAGCTTTGCAAGAGTTACAAGCACGGTATAAAGCGTCGTGTATGCCGCGGCCTTGTCTTCCGTCATTTCCGAGCCCCAGTATCTGTCGCGGCAGCGACGGACGTACCAGTTTGAAAGAACGTCTGAAAAGTCCTGCAACGCACGGGAACTTTCGAAAATATCGTAATTTTCAAGACTTGTATCGATAAATTTTACAAGCGAATTCAACTTTGAAAGGATCCATTTGTCCATAAGCGACAATTTGCAATCCTTCAAATTGTATTCTGCGGGGTTGTATTTGTCTATTTCCGCATACAGGGTAAAGAACGCATACGTATTCCAAAGCGTACCTATATACTTTCTCTGCGCCTCGGAAACGGTTTCCTCGGAGAACCTCGACGGCAGCCAGGGAGCCGAGGACGAATAGAAGTACCACCTTACCGCGTCCGCGCCCTGTTTGTTCAAGACGGTGTTTGGATCTACGACATTGCCCTTGTGTTTGGACATCTTAATGCCGTTTTTATCGTTGACGTGTCCCAAAACTATACAGTTTTTAAAGGGCGCTTTGCCGAAAAGAATTGTGTTTATTACGAGCAAAGTATAGAACCAGCCGCGTGTCTGATCCACAGCTTCCGATATGAAATCTGCGGGGAAAGTCTTTTTGAACAGCTCCTCGTTTTCAAACGGATAGTGATACTGCGCAAAGGGCATGGAACCCGAATCGAACCAACAGTCTATTACTTCCCTCGTACGTGACATCTTTCCGCCGCACTTGGAACACCGGCAGGTAAGGTTATCGAGATAGGGACGGTGAAGTTCTATATTTTCATCGGCCGCAAGCCCGCATTTTTCCTTTAATTCTGCCTTGGAGCCTATTACTTCGATTTGTCCGCAGTCGGGGCAAATCCACACGGGAAGGGGTGTTCCCCAATACCTGTCGCGGGAGAGGCCCCAGTCTATGACGTTTTCCAAAAAGTTGCCCATGCGTCCTTCCTTGACGTTGTCGGGCATCCAGTTGACTGAACGGTTTGCGGCGATTATTTTATCCTTGACCTTGGTTACTTCGATAAACCAGCTCGACTTTGCGTAATAGAGCAGGGGCGTATCGCATCTCCAGCAATGGGGATAATCGTGCTCGTACGGTAAAACTTTGAATAATAATCCCGCCTTTTCCAGTCTGTCCAGAATAGGCTTATCCGCTTTCTTTGCGAACAGTCCTTCAAGGCTTGAAAATCTTTCGTCGAAACACCCCCTCTCGTTTACAAGTTGTACGACTGGCAGTTTATAGCGTTTGCCGACTTTATAGTCGTCTTCGCCGAACGCGGGAGCGATGTGCACTACTCCCGTACCGTCGCCCATGGTAACGTAACCGTCGCAGACCACGTAGTGCGCCTTTAAGGGAGCGGCTGCAGGGGAAATACGCTTTACCTCAACGAACGTCTCTTCAAAAAGCGGCTCGTACTCAAGTCCTTCCCACTCTTTACCCGTCTTTCTGCAAACAACTTCGTACTCTTCAAAGAATTTGCCGACGAGAGCTTCGGCAAGGATGTATTTGTCCTCGCCGGATTTTATTTCAACGTAATTTTCCTGCGGGTTCATACAAAGCGCAACGTTGGACGGCAAAGTCCAGGGCGTAGTAGTCCATGCAAGAATATAGCGGTTGTCAGAGCCCTTGACCTTAAAGCGCGCGACGGCGGAATTCTCTTTTACAAGTTTATAGCCCTGAGCAACTTCGTGCGAGGAGAGCGCAGTACCGCATCTGGGACAATAGGGAACAATTTTGTGCCCCTTATATAAAAGTCCCTTTTTGTGCATTTCCTTTAACGCCCACCACTCCGACTCGATATAATTGTCGTCGTAAGTCACGTAAGGGTTGTCCATATCCGCCCAGTAACCGACGCGCTCGGACATAGTTTCCCATTCGCTCTTGTACTTCCAAACGGACTGCTTGCACTGGCTTATAAAGGGCTCTATACCGTAGCTCTCTATCTGCGGCTTTCCGTCAAGTCCCAGTATCTTTTCCACTTCGAGTTCTACGGGCAGACCGTGGGTATCCCAGCCCGCCTTCCTCAAGACGTGCTTGCCCTTCATAGTACGGTAACGTGGGATAATATCCTTCATTACTCGCGTAAGAACGTGACCTACGTGAGGTCTGCCGTTGGCCGTAGGGGGGCCGTCGTAAAACGAAAACTCTTCCCCGCCCTCGTTTTTAGTCACCGACCTTTCAAAGACGCCGTTTTTCTTCCAGAATTCGATAACTTCCTTTTCTCTGTCCAAAAAGTTTAAGGACGTGTCTACTTTCTTATACATAAAAACTCCCGCAATAAAGATTAAAAAAGGAGTATCCGTTTCGGATACTCCAAAAGAGCATATTAAAACCACCAAAACAAACAGACATTTGCCGTAACTTGTAACGGGTTACGAATCCGTATTTTCTTAGTTGCAAAAGCTTTCGGAAAATAAGCTGGAAGGTGATATTCTTAAAGAGCGCCTGCTTCCTCGCACCGACCGGAAACTCTCTGAAAAGCGAAAAAATAAGACATTGTCCTTCGTCATAGCCTTTGATACAGTTGTACTTAGATTATATTAAATGTTTTAAAAAAAGTAAAGCGAATTGATACAAATTGTTCAATTCAGGGGTATCTGCGCCCGGGCGTTTATGCTGAGATCGGCAAAATTACCGGCAAGATATTGAATAAGCCCCTCGGCCGCGATCATCGCCGCATTGTCCGTACAGTACTTCTTTTCGGGCAGAACCAGTTTAAGCCCCGCCTTTTTGCAGGCAGAGGAGAGTCTTTCTCTCAGGTAGCCGTTGGCTATTACGCCGCCACCCGCAGTCACTGTATTTACGCCAAGGTTTAAAGCGCATTCTACGGTCTTTTCCACAAGGGGATCTACCGCCGCGTGCTGGAAGGAGTTCGCAACATCCTCTTTTACTATATTTTCACCCCGCTGTTCGGCAGTATGGCAGTAATTTATGACGGCAGTTTTAAGACCGCTGTATGAAAATTTTATTGTCTGACTGTCCCTTACTATACATTTAGGTAAAGGCACGTTATTTTCGCCCGATTTTGCCAACCTTTCAACGTTGACGCCGCCGGGATATTCGAGCCCGAGCACCCTTGCAACCTTGTCGAAGGCTTCCCCCGCCGCGTCGTCGCAAGTCCCGCCCAAAAGCTTGAATTCGGTTTCCGTGACAGTGTGCAATATCGCGGTGTGCCCGCCGCTTGCAAGCAACGTAACGTAAGGCGGTTTGAGCTTATCGTCCGCAAGGTATGAAGCCGCAAGATGCCCGCGGATATGGTTTACCACAATCAGCGGCACTCCGAGAGTATATGCAAGCGATTTCGCAAACGAAAGCCCCACAAGAAGGGCGCCCAAAAGCCCCGCGCCGTAAGTTACTGCTACCGCATCTATTTCGTTGAGAGTAATACCCGCTTCCTCCACGGCCGCTTTTACGACTTCGTCGACGGCCTCGGTATGCGCGCGGGAAGCGATTTCAGGCACCACGCCGCCGTACTTTGCCTGTTCGGTCGCGGAAGATATAATTTTGCTCGACAAAAGTTTTCTGCCGCGGATCACAGCCGCCGCAGTTTCGTCGCAACTCGATTCAAGCCCCAAAATTACGGGAGTCTCTTTTATCTTAAAGGAATTTTTATCGTACATAAGCCGAAACGGCGGTTTCCCGCCGTCAATTATTATACCGTCTTTTTAAGGTAGTCTATTATAAAGCCCTGAATGTCGCCATCCATAACGCCCTGAACGTTGGTATTTTCATACCCGGTACGGTGATCTTTTACAAGGGTATAGGGACAGAACACGTAGCTTCTTATCTGACTTCCCCATTCTATCTTTTTGATTTCGCCTTTCAGTTCAGCGTCGGCCGCCTCTCGTTCGGCTATCTGTCTCTCGACAAGTTTGGCCCTCAAATACTCGAAAGCCATAGCCTTATTCTGCAACTGACTGCGCTCGTTCTGACAGGTTACGACTATCCCAGTGGGGAAATGCGTGATACGTATCGCGGTTTCGGTTTTATTTACCTTCTGACCGCCCGCGCCCGACGCACGATAAACGTCTATTCTTATATCCTCGTCCCTGATCTCCACAGAATTGTCGTCGTCGACCTCCGGCATAACTTCAAGCGAGGCAAAAGACGTATGTCTCCTCTTGTTGCTGTCGAAAGGAGAAATACGCACAAGTCTGTGCACTCCCTTTTCCGCCTTTAAAAATCCGTAAGCGTTTTCGCCGTCAACTTTAAAGGAAACGCTCTTCAAGCCCGCTTCGTCGCCGTCTTCGAAATCAAGTTCGGTGACTTTAAAACCCTGCTGTTCACAATATCTGCAATACATTCTGTAAAGCATTTGAGTCCAGTCGCAAGCTTCCGTACCGCCAGCGCCCGAGTGCAAGTTCAAAATAGCGTTATTGGAGTCGTACTTGCCGCGAAGAAGAGCGCGAATGCGCATATTCTCAATATCCTCTTCCGCGGCGCAGATCATTCCTTCAAGTTCGGGAATAAGGCTTTCGTCATCGGCTTCCTCGATAAGATCGATAAAAGCGTAAGCGTCCGCAAGCGCCTCCTCTCCCTTTTTGTAGGAATTCATCTTGCCTTCGACCGCAGAAATTTCACGGCCGATTTTCTTGGATTTTTCAAGATCCTGCCATACCTCGGGATTTTCCTGCTCGGCTTTGAGTTCCGCAAGACGTGATCCGAGGTTGTCGATGTCGAGGGCATATTTTGCCTCCGCAAGAGTGTCGGCAAGAGCTTTAAGTTTTAATCTGTAATCGTCGGCTTTAAACATAAATTATCGATAGTCCGCGCTGTAGGCGCCTAATTACTGGTGATCTTTCCAATAGCAGCAGTCCTTATACTTTTTACCGCTGCCGCAGGGACAGGGATCGTTCCTGCCTACGTTGGACTTAGAGGAAACTCTGGGAGTCTGCTTGCCGTCCGAGCTGGTCATAAGATCCTTGGGGGGCTGAGGCGCATCGCCTATTACGGGACCGGAAGAGGCGCTGCCGCCGTTCTCCGCAGGAGCCTGCCCTTTAGCTTCTGCCGCCTCGCGCACTTTCTGCTGTAAAACTTCCTTGGCCCTTGCCAACATTTCTGGCGTGGGCTGAGGGGGAACCTGTCTCTGCTGAGGCGCATTGGGCACGCGCACTATGCGGCCCTTCAAAAGTCGGGAAATGGTGATAGTCTGTATTCTATCTATCATTTCGTCGAACATCTCGTAGCCCTCTTGCTTATAGGCTATAATGGGATCCTGCTGTGCGTAACCGCGCAGTCCTATGCCTTTTCTGAGCTGATCCATAGCGTCGATATGATCTATCCAGTTTCTGTCTACGCTGCGTAAAAGTTCGTTTCTCTCTATCTGATGATAGTCCACCTGACCGTAAGTCATTTCCGCGATGTTTACTATCTTCTGCTCGTACGCCTTGATGACTTCCTTGGAAATTTTATTTATTGCGTGCTCGTAATCCCAACGTTCAAGCATTTCACGGGTAATTTCAAACGTACACTCGTCAGGGTAAACCTTCTGTTTCAATGCCTCGTTGAGAGCTTCCTCATCCCACTTTTCGGGCATAGCGTCGGTATTTACCGCCTCGCGCACAACCTTTTCGATATAGTCGGGAATATATTTGAGCATCTGTTCGTGAACGTCTGCGCCTCGAAGAACGTTCAGACGTTCGCCGTAAATGGTCTTACGCTGTTCGTTCATTACCTCATCATATTGCAGAGTGTGCTTTCTTATACCGAAGTTTCTTCCCTCGATCGCTTTCTGCGCGTTTTCTATACTGCGCGTAAGCATCTTGGATTGTAAACACTGGTCTTCGTCTATTTTGAAGATATTATATAGCTGTTTCATTCTTTCGCCGCCGAACCTCTTTGCAAGGTCGTCTTCGAGCGATATAAAAAACAGCGAAGCGCCGGGATCTCCCTGACGTCCGGAACGTCCTCGAAGCTGGTTATCAATACGGCGCGACTCGTGTCTCTCCGTACCGAGAATGCAGAGACCGCCGACGGCGATTACTTCCTTCTTCTCTGCTTCCGTTTCCTTTTTGTAACCTTCGTAAAGTTCTGCGTATCTTGCGCGGGCCGTCTGCTCTTCGGGTGTAAACTCCCTGTCTGCGTAAGAAATTGCCACTTCGATCATATCGTGTTCGTAGCCCTCTTCGCGCATACGCTTTTTAGCGAGATATTCGGGGTTGCCGCCCAACAGAATATCGGTACCGCGGCCGGCCATATTGGTCGCAATGGTAACGGCGTTCATTCTTCCCGCCTGGGCAACGATTTCCGCCTCGCGCTCGTGGTTTTTAGCGTTCAATATGTTGTGCTTGACGCCGTTTCTTCTCAAAAGTCTGGAAATTTCCTCCGACTTTTCTACGGTAACTGTACCAATCAATATGGGTTGTCCCTTTGCGTGACGCTCCACAACCTCGTTTACTATCGCGCGTTTTTTGCCCTCGACCGTGGAATAAATCATATCGGAATAGTCAACGCGCTGTACGGGGCGGTTGGTGGGAATGGGAACTACGTCCAACGAATATATGGTTCTGAACTCGTCCTCTTCGGTCATAGCCGTACCGGTCATACCCGCAAGTTTTTTATAGAGACGGAAATAGTTCTGGAATGTAACGGTAGCGTGAGTCTTGTTCTCTTCCTTGACCTTTACTTTTTCCTTGGCCTCTATCGCCTGATGCAATCCGTCCGAATATCTCCTGCCGTTCAATACACGGCCTGTAAATTCGTCTACAATGAGTATTTCGCCGTCGGCGGAAACTATATATTCCTCTCCGTTATGGAACAGCTCGTGCGCCTTTAACGCCTGCTGTATGTGGTGGTTCAATTCGGCGTTCTCTATATCGCCGAGGTTTCTTATATTGAAAAACCTTTCCGCCTTTTCCGCGCCCTTTTCGGTTATGGTTACGGACTTGTCCTTGCGATCGATAACGTAGTCCCAATTTTCCATTTCTTCAAGGATTTTTTCAAGTTTTTCGGCGGCCGCTCTGCCTTCCTCCGTCTCCTTCTTTTTCTTGGAGGGGACATGTTTTTCCGCGTCCTTTTTATCGTCGTCGAAACCGCCTTTCAATGTGCGGACGAACTTATCCACGTCCTCGTACAGCTTGGAGCTTTCTCCTCCTCTTCCCGAGATAATGAGCGGGGTTCTCGCTTCGTCTATTAAAATCGAGTCGACCTCGTCGATAATGCAGTAGTTGAGTTCGCGCTGAACCATCGAGGGAATGGAAGTTTTAAGGTTGTCCCTAAGATAATCGAAGCCCAGTTCGTTGTTGGTTGCGTAAATTATGTCACATTTATAGGCCTTCTGTTTTTCCGCATCGTCCATACCGGGGACTACTACGCCTACGGTAAGCCCCATAAACTTATGAACTTTACCCATCCACTCAGCGTCGCGCTTTGCAAGGTAATCGTTAACGGTAACGATATGCACGCCCTTGCCGGAAAGTGCGTTGAGATAAGCGGGCAAAGTGGAAACGAGCGTCTTACCTTCGCCCGTCTTCATTTCGGCGATACGTCCCTGATGAAGGCATATGCCGCCGACTATCTGAACGTGGAAGTGCTTCATCTTGAGTACGCGCCAGCTCGCCTCCCTGAATGCCGCGAACGCGTCGAACATTATGTCGTCGAGCGTTTCACCCTTGGCAAGTCTCTCCTTTAAGACGTTGGTCTGGTCCTTGAGTTCCTTGTCGTCCATTGCGGAATACTTTTCGTCCAGCGCCTCCACCTTTAAAGCAAGCTTGTTGAGTTTTTTAAGAGCGCTTCTGGAATCGGCGCCCAGGATGAATTTAATAAGTCCCATAATAAATCCCTTACGATTTGTTAAAAATTGCTATTTGCCGAATATATTTTACTATAAACGCAAAAATAAGTAAAACCGTTTGATACAATTTCAAAAAAATTCTTTTATTTTATTTATAATATTTATAAACATTTTCGACTTGCGAAAAACACCTTAAAATAAAACGGGCGGCGGAATTTTTCCGCCGCCCGTAAATGTCAGGCGTCTATTTCAGTAAACGCAAATTTTTCCACGTCGAAAAGTCCGGCGTCGGTAACTTTGAGTCTGGGAATAACCGCAAGCGAGAGGAATGCAAGCGACATAAACGCTTCGTACTCGCGCTTCACTCCCATAGAATGCGCTTTTTCTATAAGCGCGCGGCTGTCGCGTTGAAGCCCCTCGGCGTCGCGCGAGGACATAAGCCCCGCTATGTCTAAAGTGAGGGAATGCACGTCGCCGCCCTTTTCCACAATTACCATACCGCCGCCTATTTCCTTTAAACGGTTTGCCGCGCGGGCCATACTCTCGTTGTCGTCGCCCATAAGTATGATATTGTGCGAATCGTGAGCGATGGTTATTCCCAGCGCGCCGCCCTTAAAGCCGTAGCCCTTGAAAAGAGCCCTGCCGATATTGCCGGTCATCTTGTGGCGCTCCACTACAGTGAGCTTCAAAAGATCGGTACCGTCCAGAACGACGTCGCCGTTCCTGCTATCCACCTCTACTATTTCACAGCCCGTAACGACGCCGCCGGGCTCTATCGTCATAGCCTTAGCCCTTTTGCCTTTGAGGGTAAGTATAAAGTCATCCGCCTTCATTTCCTTTAAATGAACCGTGTTCAGCACGCTCGAAGGCAGGTACCTTTTGGATGTGTCGAACAGCGGTTTGCCGTTTTCCGCAACCAGTTTGCCGCTCTTTACAACGTATTTCGCGTTGAAGGATTTCAAATCGTCCACAGCAACAAGATCGGCAAGATAGAAGGGCGCTATCGCTCCGCGCCATTTAAGACCGTAGCACTCCGCACAGTTCAAAGTCGCGCAAATAACAGCGCGTACCGGATCCGTACCATCCGCGACAATGCGCCTTAACGCGTCGTCAAGGTGTCCCTTTTCTTTGAGATCCGCGGCGTGCCTGTCGTCCGTACACAGAATGAAACGGCGCATATTTCCGTCGGTCATATATTTTGCATTGCCGAGATTTTGAGTGGACGAGCCGTGGCGGATATGCACGTACACTCCCTTTGAAATCTTTTCTTCGATTTCTTCCTTTGTCACACACTCGTGATCGGTGGTAATTCCTCCGCAGAGATAAGCGTTAAGCTCGTACCCGTAGACAGCAGGCGCGTGTCCGTCGATGACCTTTCCGGCAGCGTGAGCCGCCTCCAACTTTTTCAACACGTCGGGAACGCAATAGATCACGCCCGGATAATTCATAAACTCGCCCAGACCGAAGATATAGGAATTGCCTATATTCTCCTCGATATCCTTGCCTTCGAGCACCGCGCCGCTCGTCTCGAACGGCGTTGCGGGCACGCAGGAAGGAAGCTGTATTTTTACGTCGAGCGGAACGCTTTCCGAAGCCTTTGCTATATATTCGCAACCCGCCATACCGCAGACGTTTGTGATTTCGTGAGGATCTGCGATAATTGTCGTCGTCCCGCGGGGAACTATCAGTGAGGCAAACTCTTCGGGAGAGAGCTGTGAGCTTTCTATATGTACGTGCCCATCTATGTATCCGGGAAGAACGGTAAGACTGGAACAATCGATCTCCCTCTCGCCCTCGTATTCACCTACTCCGACTATTTTTTCGCCTACGACAGCTATATCGCCCTTTTTAATGCTCGCCGTAAAAACGTCTACGTACGTCGCGTTCTTTAAAACCAAATCACATTTCTTTTCGCGCTTAGCGGCGAGAATATATTTTTCCAACATAGTAAAACCTCTTTAATTTTTTAGGGTTTAATAACAAAAATTTGCTATCGTCCCCCGAACGCACTAATTATAACACAAAGCTCCCGCCTTTTCAAGCGGGAGCTTTAAAATAATTTTTATTTTCTCTTGCCTGTTTTCATCAGGTGAGTAAGAACGTAGCAAGGAACAATACGCCGATGATCCAGGTCGCAATGCTGATTTCCTTGATCTTGCCGGTGCAAAGCTTAACGAGAATGAAAGCAATGATACCGATGCCGATACCGTGGGAAATGCTGTAACCGAGAACCATAGTTATAAAGGTGAGGAAAGCAACGATAGCTTCGCCTGCGTCTTCCCAATCTACTTTTACTACGGAAGTCATCATCAGCACGCCTACCCAAATGAGCGCCGTAGCGGTCGCCGCCGAGGGAATAAGCTGAGCAATGGGGCTGAGGAACATAGCTACAAAGAAGCAAGCCGCAACTACGAGAGCAGTAAAGCCCGTCTTGCCGCCCGCAGCAACGCCTGCGGAAGCTTCTACGAAAGTGGTAACCGTGGAAGTACCTGCGACCGCGCCAGTGCAGGTTGCGATAGCGTCGGAAAGAAGCATTCTGTTCATACGGATGGGAACGCCCTTTTCGTCAAGCAGGTTGCCCTTTGCGCAAGCGCCGTAAAGAGTTCCTATAGTATCGAACATATCGATCATACAAAGCGAAAGAGCCGTGGTGATGAGCAGAACTACGAGAGTACCCGCGTTATGTCCTTCCATGCCGAAATATTTCGAGAAGTCGAAACCTTCATAGAATACTACGCCTGCGGAATCTTTACCCCAAGCCGCGAACGCGTCGAAAGGATTTTTAATATCGATACTATTGAAAATAAGCTCGCAACCTTTGCTTCCTGCCGCATAACCGATACCCGCAAGAATGTAATAGAGCACGGCCGAGCCGAGTATTCCCCAAAGAATTGCGCCCTTTACGTTCTTTTTGGAAAGGATAGCTATAGCAATAACGCCGAGAAGCGCTACAAGCGCGGGCATCATACCCTTACCGTCCAAAGTTACGAAATCGCCGCCGCCAAGGACGTTGAATGAAATAAAGGACACTAAAGTGGAATCGTTGTTGACTACTATTCCCGCATTCTGCAAACCGATGAACGCGATGAAAAGACCGATACCTACGGGGATAGCGTGTCTTACGCCCGCGGGGATAGCGTGGAAAATTTTCTGTCTCAAACCTGTTGCGGTAAGAAGAAGGAAAATTACGCCGTCAAGAAGGGTGAACACCATACAGTTTGCGTAAGTCAGTCCCGTTCCGCCAAGACACAGGGTATAAACGATAAACGCGTTTACGCCCATACCCGAAGCTTGCGCTAAGGGCATTTTGGCAAGAAAAGCCATCAAAAGGGTACCTACGATCGCGCCGATAGCGGTTGCTATGTAGGATGCGCCGTAAGGATCCGATCCGCCGATAACAAGCTTGAACATTCCTGCATTTACCATAAGGATGTAAACCATCGCCATAAAGGTCGTAAGACCGGCAACGATTTCCGTCCTGTACTTGGAACCGCTCTTGGTTATGCCGAAATAGTTATCGACTTTGGCCAAAAATCCCTTGTGAGGACTCTGCGTCAGAGCAGCGGCGCCGTCGGTTTCGGAAACTTCCGCAACTTCGGTTACGGGTTCTTCTTTAACTTCGGGTTCGGAAACTTGCTCTTCTTTCGTTTCTTCACTCATTAAAGTGACCTCCAAATAATTTTTTTCAAACAAAATCTTATTTGCAGTTAAACTGCAAATAGCCCCCGCGGGGGCTTGATTTCACCTGTTTTTCACATTATAACACGTGAAAAACAATTCGGCAAACGTTTGAAATACGTTTGCCGAATTTTGTCGAAATTATTTTTTATCGCTTCTTAAAAAGCTATTTTATAAGGTTAGCTCGCATTGCGTTCAATACTGCCACAAGCATTATTCCCACGTCGGCGGCAACCGCCACGAACAGAGGGAATCCCGCAAGCGCGACGCTCAGCGACATAACGGCAAGTTTAACCGCAAGCGAGCCTACGATATTTTCGATAACGAGCCGGCGCGTCTTTTTAGCTATTCTCCTGCCCTTGGGCAGAAGCGCGAGGTTGTCGGTAACGAGTACCACGTCGCTGGCCTCTATAGCCGCGTCCGAACCCACCTTACCCATAGATACCGCGCAGTCGGCGACCGTCATTACGGGCGCGTCGTTTATTCCGTCCCCGCAATAAATCAATTTACCTCGGGCTTTGAGTTTCTCCGCCATAGCCAGCTTTTCGTCCGGCATAAGCGAGGCCTCGAAACCGTCCAGCCCGACCTTTTCCGCTATCGCCTTTGCGCGTTCGCGGCTGTCGCCGGTAAGCATACAGGTATATTTCACTCCCGCTTTGTAAAGCTCCCCGATCGCTGCGGCCGCCCCTTCCTTAACTCTGTCGTCGATCTCTATTGCGCCGACGTATTCCCCGCCGAGCGCCACGTATACGAGCGTAGACAGACTTTCCTTTCTTTCGAATATTACGCCGTTCTCCTCCAACAGCGCGGCGTTGCCGCAGAGCAGAACTTTGCCCTCCTTTAAGCATTTTATGCCCTTGCCCGCAATTTCCTCCGCAGAAGATACGCCGTCCGCGCATACAATATCTTTAAATGCCGCCGCTATAGGGTGCGATGAATATTTTTCCGCCGCGGCCGCGAGGGAAAGCGTTCTATCGTCGGTATATCCAACTATTTCAAACGTGCCCTCCGTAAGTGTACCCGTCTTGTCGAACGCCGCAACGTTTGCAAGAGCAAGCTGATCGATACAGGTAGAGCCCTTCACGAGTATCCCGAACTTTGCACATCGACCTATGCCGGCGAAATACGCCAGAGGCACGGAAATTACGAGCGCGCAGGGACAGGAAATTACAAGGAAATTGAGAGCCTTATAAATCCATTCTCTGTAAATCGGCCAACCGAAACCGCCCGTCACGGCGCAGATTATCGTGGGAACTATTGCCGCCACTATCACCGCGGCAATGCATACCGCAGGAGTGTAATATTTAGCGAATTTTGAAATAAACTTTTCCGGTTTTGACTTTTTGGCGGTTGAATTTTCCACGAGGTCCAAAATTTTCGCCACAGCCGAATTTTTGTATTCGCGCAGGACTTCCGCCTCGATCACTCCCGAAATATTTATACTGCCCGACAAGATTTCGTCACCCTCGCGCACGTCGCGGGGAACGGGTTCGCCGTTCAGGCTTTTAAGATCCAGCGAACTGCTGCCTTTTACAATGCGGCAGTCGGTAGGGACTTTTTCTCCCGCCTTAATTATTATCATATCGCCTGTTTTGAGCTGTTCGGGCGAAACGACCTGCTGACCGCCGTTTACCAAAAGAGTCGCGGCGTCCGCCTTTAAATCCATAAGCTTTGAAATAGAGTTTCTCGACGAGCCTACGGCCACCGCCTGCAAAAGCTCTCCAAGCTGATATAAAAGCATTACCGCAACGCCTTCCGCAAGACCGTCGCCCTCGAAAATTCCGAGCAGTATCGCGCCGAATGAAGCCAAGGTCATAAGGAAATTTTCATCGAAAATTCTGCCCTTTGCAATATTCTTTGCCGTATTTATCAACACGGGATGTCCGACCGCAAGATAGGAAATACCGAACAAAACGTACGATACGATTCTGAACGCGGTATTCTTATCCGTGAGCCCCATAATATCGAGTATAAACACGGGAATAAAAAAGACCGCGCCCACGATAAGGCAGATTATATCTTTTAAGTGTTCCTTGAATATGCTCTTTCTCTCAGTCTTTCCGTCAACTATCTTGACGTCCTCGAAATGGGTAATAGAGTAAATCGCTTTATCCCTTGCGGAAACGTTTGAAGATTTTAAGCTTATTTGCAAGTTTACAAAGTCAACCGAGGCTTCAACGCCGTCGATTGCGTTTAATTCCTCCTCGAGTTCTCGCGCACAATTTGCGCAACAAAGTCCCGTTATTTTGATTTTTTCACCGGAAAGAGTATAATTGTTCTCTTCCTCGACAACCTTTACTTCTTCGAAGTTGTTGCAGACAGACTTTACCTT
>CAJUOY010000014.1:0-22763 GCA_910588645.1 uncultured Christensenellaceae bacterium | reverse complement strand
TTCAAGCGTTTCTCTATCGCAGTCCACCCGCACTTTACTGCCGAGAAAATCTACGAATGCTTCCCTTACCCCCTCGATTTTATTAAGTTCCTCTTCGAGTTCTCTCGCGCAGTTGGCGCAATCCAACCCCGTAATTTTTATTACCCGTTCCGAAAGCGAGCATTCGTTTTTATCTTCCACAACCTTGACTTCCTCGAAGTTGTTGCAGACAGACTTTACCTTTTCAAGCGTTTCTCTATCGCAGTCCACCCGCACTTTACTGCCGAGAAAATCTACGGACGCACCCTTTACTCCCTCGATTTTATTCAGTTCCTCTTCGAGTTCTCTCGCACAGTTGGCGCAATCCAATCCCGTAATTTTAATACTATTCATCGCAGTCGAGATGCTCCTTTGAAAGTTCTATCATTGCAAGTATATGCCCGTCCGATACCGAATAAAGTATTTTCTTACCCGAACGCCTGCTCTTCACTATTCTGTTATCCTTCAAAGTTTTAAGCTGGTGTGAAACTGCGCTTTGATTGCCGCCAACCGCTTCCACGATGTGGTCGACGCATAACTCCCCGCCTTCAAGAGCCAATAATATTTTAAGACGCGAAGGCTCGGAAAGCGCTTTAAATCTTGCGCCCATTTCCTCTATCCTTTCATCCGACGGCATATTTTCAAGCGCCGCCCTTATTCTCGCCTCGTGCAGAACCTGCTCGCCGCACTTTGTTTCCATATGTTCAACCTCTTTTTTAATTGATTTAATATGAATATATATTCATATGATAATTACATAATAATACTATAACGGAAAAAAGTCAAGCGTTTTTTTTAAAAAAATAAAAATAAGGCGTTCCCTTTAAAGGAAACGCCTTAAACTGAATTATTTTATTTCTTTGAAGATTTGCTCTTGACCGTATCGATCTCGTCCAAATCGCCCTTATCCTTAGGTCTGATTACAAGCAACAGAACGATACCTATGAGGGATGCGCCCGCAACGCAGAGCAGTATAATAGAAACCATATTGTCCTGAACCCAGGTATCTTCGCCGCGTAAAGTCTTTACCTTGGGAGCGGAAGCTATACCCATATACGCCGTAGCTCCGGGGGTACCGCTGTTGTCCGTACTCTTAACCTCACACTTGATGAGATAGAAAGTATTGGGATCCTGAGGTACGAAACTGGGCGACTTGCTGTTCCACTTATATTCACTGTACTGTTCGTATACGTCGGTACCCTCCTGAAGTTCGGAGGACGGGAATATATAAGTGAACCATCTTCTGCCGTTTTCGCCGTCGTTTATGAGCTTTTCCTTCTGCTCCATAAACTCGCTGTATGAAAGGGTTTTACCCTGATCTTTCTTGTACTCGTCACTGTTGAATACGTACAAACTGTACTTCGTGTCATAGGAAACGCCGTTTATACCGAACGAATCGGGCGTATAGGTGCTGCCTACGTAAGCGATAGTCTGCTCTTCGGGTTCTTCGATTGAAATTTCGGAAGCTTCTACGTCAAAGGTGAACCAGGGAAGATAATCTTTAAGTTCATCGTCGTCGTACATATCCCAGATTTCGCTGGAAGCGAAAGTCTGCTTCTCGCCATCCTTGTCGAAGTAATACATATTATTGCTCTGCGCGTCTACAGCATACACCGTAAAGATATATCTGCCCGCCCTGTTGAGCTGAATGGACAGCGCGTTGGATTTCTTGCTTGAAACCTGCTGACGGCTGTTGCTTATATAGTAAATATGGAACGTAAGATCTTCGTAAGCGGTTAGGTTATCGTTGAAGAGACTTGCAACCGAGGGAAGATAGAAATAGTTCTTGCTTCCCGCCATAAGATCCCTTGAAGCCTCGTCTACTTTTGCCTGATATTCGTTTAATTTCGTCTGCCAGGCTTCGTCAAGAGTAGTAGCGTCTTTCGAAGTATGGGTATAGGTCGCGCCCTCTTTATCGCTTGCAACAGCAATATACTTATTGCCGTTTACGTTTACGAGATACTCGTCTTTTACGTACCAGTCGAGCATCAGATACGTTTCCTGACCGCCGGAAGCCGTTGTATCTTTAAGCTTCAATAAAACTTTTACCGCCGCGGTAACGTCCATATCCTTACCGAACACTTCCTCGTCGCAGTTTGCCGCCGTGGGAACGTAGTGTTCGACGTGGGGAACCATTTTCTGATCGTCGCTGTCCTTAACTACAGTGAACAGTCCTTCCTTTTTATACTCGTCGGCCTTGAATTCCGTATTAGCGGCATCGGTCTTTGTGAGCATAAAATACGAAGTCTCTATACTGGGCGAAGACGCGAGCACGTCGATAACCGTATAATTGAAAGATATTTCGCCGTTGTGCTGAATGAACGAAACGCCCTTGTCAAGGCAGAGCACGGGAGGATTAACGTCGTTAACTTTTCCGTTTGTATAGTGACCGTCCACTTCGGAAGGAGCGGCATTAAGCTTAAAGCTTTGACCGTTGAGGTTGTACATAACCATCTTGGCGAGCCTGGATGTAGCATCCTTTTCGAACTCAGCGCTGAAAGACATAGGGGTTACGGGCGTTGTGGTCGAAGAAGAGAAACGTGCGTAAGTTCCGCCTACGTTCTTGAACGTACCGGTGAGCTTGTCCTCGCCGCAGGTAATTTCCACGGAATACTCGCCGTCGTCGTAATCCTTAAAGTTTATAGCTATATGGTCGTGACCGATCGCGGTAGCCGCGTTTACGGGAACTTCCGCGTCCTTATCGTCCGTTATGAGAACGTTGAGCTTGGTCTTGTCCTCGGAAGGAACGAAAATGATGTAGTTTGCGGATTTACCGTCTTTGGTCTGGGAATGCTGCTGGCTTTCGAACGCTATTACGAATTTTTCGAAGCCGAGCTTGCCGTCGGTAAGCTCGAAACCGATTTCTGTACCGAACCAACCGGTAACGGGCTTGAGCTCCGCGGACTCCTCATCCTCTCCCTGAGATTCTGCATAAACCCAGGTATAGGCAAGATTTTTTCTGAAATTAACGGAATCCTCATTATTTTTAAGCGCGAACATCGTGTAATATTCGTCTCCGCCCTCCGCCTTGACCTGATGAGACCAGATCTCAGCGTCCGCCGACGTAATAAATACGGAAGTACCGCTTATAGTAACGCCTCTGTCCGCCCTTGCAACAATTATGCCGAAAGCGGCGCACAGCGTCAATACCGCCGTAACCGCAAGAGCAATAATCGAAACCAGTTTTATTTTTACCGAATTAATCAACTTCATACTTTATCTCACTATGACGCTTAAAACGAGCGTACACCTTTGCTTTTAATTGTACTCAACTATTTTACAATATTAAAGCTATGTTGTCAAACAGTTTTAAAGCGCGAAAGACAATAATTCGGACAAAAAATAGCCCTAAATTCCTTTACTTTCGGGGCGGGTTGTGTTATTATATGTTCGCATATTAGAGGAGCGGACGGGCAAGAGTATCCAGGGCGCAGGAATTTTAAGGGAAATTCCGTTTGAAGCTTTGGCGAAAGGGCGCCTCCGCCGAGATGCGGATTACCCCTTAAAGCCGCGTCGGGCGCACGGGATAATACCCTTGCGACTGTCACTTTGTGTGTTGCGCTAATTGCCCGATAGAGACATACGTGTTTCGGCAGTGCGCGCACTGCCGAATTTGTTTTTTAAGGAGTATATAAATATGAAAAAGTACAAAGTAGGCGTTATAGGCGCCACCGGTATGGTGGGACAGCGGTTTTTACTGCTTTTGGAAAACCACCCATGGTTCGAAGTGGTATGTCTTGCCGCCAGCGCAAACTCGGCAGGAAAGGCTTATAAGAACGCCGTAAGAAAATGGCATATGACCTCCCCCATACCCTCCGCTTTTGCGATGATGACGGTTAAGGACGCCTTTGCAGACAGGGAAGAAATAGCTAAAAGCGTCGACTTCTGCTTCTGCGCGGTAAATATGAAAAAGGATGAAATCAAGGAGCTGGAATATTCGTACGCAAAACTCGAGTGTCCGATAGTTTCCAACAACTCGGCGCACAGATTTACGGACGACGTTCCTATGATCATCCCCGAAGTAAACGCCGATCACCTCGAAGTAATAGCTTCGCAAAAAAAGCGTTTAAACACAAAGCGCGGCTTTATCGCGGTAAAGAGCAACTGCTCCCTTCAATCCTACGTTCCGCTTTTGCACCCTTTGAAAAAATTCGGGATCGTAAGCGCGGCGGTATGCACCTATCAGGCCGTTTCCGGCGCGGGCAAGACGTTTGAAACAATGCCCGAAATTCTCGATAACGTCATACCCTACATCGGCGGCGAGGAAGAAAAAAGCGAACTCGAACCCCTCAAAATATGGGGAGAAATCTTGGACGGAAAGATAGTACCCGCCAAGAATCCCGCAATTACTGCGCAGTGCGTGCGCGTTCCCGTATCCGACGGACATACTGCGGCGTGCTTTGTAAAATTCGAACGTAAGCCCTCAGAGCAAGAGATACTCGAAGCCTGGAAGGACTATTCGGGCGAACCCCAGTCCCTCAAACTCCCCTCCGCTCCCGCGCAATTCATACACTATTCGGAAGAGGTGGACAGGCCACAACCCAAGCTCGACAGAAATACTGAAAACGGTATGGCGGTGTGCGCAGGCAGACTGAGAGAGGACAAACTGTTCGACTACAAGTTTATAGGCTTTTCCCACAACACGCTCAGGGGAGCGGCGGGCGGAGCCGTTCTGCTTGCCGAACTTTTGGCGGCTAAGGGCTACTTTGACTGACTATTCACCAATTAAAAGCCGAAAGCTTAAAATGGTATGAGGTAATTAAATGATAGGTTTCTGTAACGGAATACTCACGGCGATGATAACGCCGTTCTGCGAGAACGGAATTAATTTAAACGAACTCGGCAAAATGATAGACTACCAAATAGAGGGCGGCACGGACGCAGTAGTAATACTGGGTACCACGGGCGAACCGGCCACTATGACGGAGTCGGAAAAGACCGAAGTAATAAAGTACGCTGTAAAACACGCTGCGGGACGGATTAAAGTTATTGTAGGCACGGGCAATAACGATACGGCGAAAGCCGTTGCGGCTTCCGTCAGGGCGCAGGAACTCGGCGCAGACGGAATTTTGGCGGTCACTCCCTACTACAACAAATGCACCCAAAAGGGACTGTTGGAGTACTACAAAGCTATCTGCGCGGCGGTGACTATTCCCGTAATAGCATATAACGTGCCCTCGCGCACGGCGGTAAACATCCTGCCCGAGACCGTGGAAAAGCTTGCCGAAATACCCAATATGGCGGGCATAAAGGAAGCCAGCGGAAATATGGCGCAGGTATGCGAAACAATGAGGCGCATACGCGGCAAAATGGACTTATATTCGGGCGAGGATTTTTTGAATCTCCCCATGCTTGCGATAGGCGGCGCGGGACTTATTTCCGTAACTTCCAACATCGCGCCGGCGCTCGTTAAAAAGATGTACAATCTCGTAAAGGAGAACAAACTGGACGAGGCAAATGCGGTACAGGACTTTTTACTTCCCTTGGAGGACGCCTGCTTTTTGGAAGTCAATCCCATACCCATTAAAGCGGCGTACAATATGCTGGGCTTCGAAGCGGGCGTACCCCGCCCCCCCCTTACCGAACTGGAAGATCACAACAAAGAGATATTACATAGAGAAATTTTGCGTGCGAGGTTAAAAGGAATATGATTGACGCGCTCATATGCGGAATAAACGGAAAAATGGGCAAAATGCTTTGCTCTGTAATAGAAGCGGACGGCGATATACGCACGGCGTGCGGCGTTGACCTGACGCCAGACGATAAAAACCGCGTGTACGCCTCTTTCGACGACTTAGAGGAAACTCCCGACGTAATTATTGACTTTTCATCGCCCGCAGTATTGAAAAAAGAACTGGAATGGGCGGTTAAACGCAACGTGCCCGTAGTGCTTGCCGCAACCGGATACGCCGAAGCGGACGAAGAGCTGATAAACGCGGCGGCCGAAAAGATACCCGTTTTCAGAACGGGCAACTTTTCACTGGGAATAAACCTGCTTGTAAAGCTTGTAAAGAGTGCGGCCGAAGTTCTGGGCGAAAACTTCGATATTGAAATAATCGAAAGACATCACAATCAAAAGGTGGACGCGCCGTCAGGCACCGCCCTTATGCTTGCAGACGGGGCGAGATCGGCTTTCGACGGCGACAAACCCTATTTAAAGGGACGCGACGGAATTGTGGGCAAGCGCGGAAACGAGATAGGCATACACGCAGTACGCGGAGGCACGATAGTCGGGGAACACGAAGTTATGTTCGCGGGCGACGACGAAATTATAACGCTTGCGCACTCGGCGCGCTCCAAAAGAGTTTTTGCGGCGGGCGCGGTAAAGGCGGCAAAATGGATTGTCGGCAAGCCGGCAGGCAAATACGATATGAACGACGTTCTCGAAAATATTTAAATATATTATAAAAAACAGCCGACGGCGCATTTTGCGCCGTCGGCTGTTTTTTATTTTATCAGACAAGCGAAATCTTATCCGATATGCTTCTTATAAGGAATCCCCTCTTTACGCCTTCGTCTATACACGACGATACGAGCGAATTGAACTTATCGCTCATGCGGGGGATTCTCAATTCTTTCAATACTGCGGGAATGAGTTCGTCGCTGTACATACTCACCCTGTTTAAAAGCAGTCCGCGGATAACGGAAATTACGTCGTACGGAGAATAGTCGACGTCCGCAGTACGCAAGGGCGCGCCCTGCTCCACGCGATACCTGTCGAAGCCCGAATATTTATCCGCCTTGAAATAATAGATATTACCCAGCATTTCCGAGCTTTCGAACCCGCACTTGCAGATAAGAGAATTTATTTTGCTTTCAAGTTTAATTCCTATCTTGGTTATGCCGTATGCGGAGAGCGTACGCTTAATAAGGAACTGTGCGGAAATGGGCTCCTCCGCAGAAACGATGCTCTTTATAACTTTCATTACCTCCGCATCGTTTTCACCGCCCAAAATATAGGCTGCGTCCCTTTCCTTTACGTCCGGCTTTGCCGCACGGTAGGGCTTTTTGAAGTTAATCGCAACGTTTTTGTCGCTGTCGGTAAGCTTATCCAAAAATTCCTTTATCTTCTTAATTTCGCGCTTGGGATTGTTGAAGAAGTTTATGGAATACAGTCTGTAAACGTTCCAGTTGTTGCGTTTAAGCGTCTGCGCCTGCATTACTGAACGGTCCTTTATCGAGAACTGCGTGGTACCGTCGCATAGTATTCCCAAGATAAAATTGTGCTTGTTTTTGGGATCGAGTACGCCTACGTCGATTTTGAAGTCTGATACGCCTACGCCGCAACGGCATTCGTAACCGTAGTTGGAGAGTTCTTCCGCGACGAATTTGCCTATGCCCTGCTTATTGATTATAATATCGCCGCTCTTTACAGGTATATTAGTCCTTCCCTTTTCGGCAAATTCGAGAAAGGCCTTTAATCCGGCAACACCGCGCGAAGTCGTGCGCGACAAATCGATCATCGAATAGCGCATAGAGGAGAACACGATCATCTCTTCCCTCGCCCTCGATACGGCAACGTTAAGTCTGCGCCAACCGCCGAATTGATTTAAGGGGCCGAAGTTCAAGGAAATTTTGCCCGCTTTGTCGGGGCCGTAGCATACCGAGAAGAGAATTATGTCCCTCTCGTCGCCCTGAACGTTTTCAAGGTTCTTGACGAAAAGCGGTTCTTCTCTCTCGTAAGCGACCTCTTCGAGTCCGTGTTTTACGATTGCCTTATTCAAAAGCCGCTCGACAAATACCTGCTGAGGCGTGGAAAACGTAACTATACCTATGCTTGACAGGCGAAGCTTGGGATCTTTTAATCTCCTCACAACCTCGTTTACAAGCGCTTCAGCCTCCTCCCTGTTACACTTGGAAAGGCCGCGTTCGTAAACGCCGTTTTCTATATAGCAAAGCTTGACCTTGCTGTCCAGCGCGTCCGGCGAAGGGAAGGTGCAAAGCTTGCTCGAATAGTACATAATATTTGAGAAAGCAATGAGGCTTTCGTGCTTGGAACGGTAATGCCATACAAGGTGTTTTTCGGGAATACCGAGAGCAAGACAGTCCTCTAATACCGATTCGAGATCCTCCGCCTCGGGATGTTCGTCATCCTGTCCGGAAATGGAGAAGAACGACGTGGGGGGCATCTGTTTGGGATCGCCGACTATGATCGCGCTCGCCGCCCTTGCAAGCGATGGCACCGCCTCGCAGGTAGGAATTTGCGAAGCCTCGTCGAAAATAACTATGTCGAACATATCGGGATCGGGCGCAAGGTACTGCGAAACCGAGCCTGGGCTCATAAGCATACAGGGCGCTACAACCTTCATAAGTTCGGGAATTTCCGAAAACAGCGTGCGGAGATTGAGCGATCTCAAACTGCCCTTAGTCTGCCGCTGGAAGGACATAAGTTCCAAGGCAAGCGCGCCTTCGGTCTCCTTGGAGGGAAGCCTTGAAATGAGGTCGTTTCTTATTTTCTCGCGGGTGAGCGAAGTGAACTCCTCCAAAAGCTGCGCGTAAACGGCGGCGTTTTCGTCGAGAATGTTAGCGGAGAACGCCGCAAGACTTTCGTCGGCGGGAATATTAGTCTGAATAAAGTTGCGGTATACGTTTTTACGGAATGAAGAAAGCAACTGCTTGCCGTTTATCTTACCGCTCTCCATAGCGTCGGTCATAAAAGAGAGACCGCTGTCGTTAAGCTTCTTGGCAGTAGCTTTATATATACACCAGGAAGGCAGCATATCGATGTTGTCGATAAGCGATGAACACTTCGACGAATAGCATTCGAAAAGGTCCTCGTCGTTATATGCGGATTTATCCGACTTTACGACCTTTGCGAACATATCCGCGCTTTTTAAGAATGAAGTAGCCGCCGAAATAAGTCCCGTTATAAGCGGCTTCAAAGTTCCGCCGACGGTTGCCTTACACTTACTGTTGAAAGCGTCGGCATTGTAATCCATAAACACCTGCGCGCAAAGGGCGTGCAACTCGTAGAGAGGGCGCATAAACTCCTCCCGCTTACGATCGTTTATTCCGCCGAAACCGATGAAAGCCGAACTGAGATCGGTATTGGAAAGCATACTTTCCCGTGCGCGCTCTATTTCGTAGGCGTGTTTTATCCATTCAAGCTCGTTCTTTTCCTTTACGGGAACGGCCGCGCACTTGTTTATGCGCTTTATGACCTGCATTAGAATGCGAGAAGAGCGGTAATTGTTTCCCCAGTTGTCTATTTCGCTCTCTACACTATCAACAAACTTAGATATATCGGGCAAGGTTCTGAAATGTTTGAGCCAGTGTTTGACTTCCCTGTCGTAGCGCAGATTTGCGTTATAAAATTTGTAAAGCTCCTCTTCGCCGCATTCGAAGAATACGTTGAGTCCGCCGTCCTTCAATACCGCAGCTATCGCAATAAGATTCTCAAGCTTTTTATAAGTGAACTTGGAAACCTTCTGACAGAACGTTTCAAGGAAAAGTCCCACGTAATTTTTGAGGTGTTTAAGCTCCGCGAGCACGACTTCGGCGGCGCAAATTACGGCCGTCTTGGTCTCCTCTCCGCACTCCGTAAGTTTGACCTCCGAGAAGGGCGAACGATATACTCCGCCGCATTCGTTTGCGGCCGCCTGAGCCGTTGTAAGCATATTTTCGTAATCGGCGAGCTTCTGCTTTGTGAGCGCGTCGTAAAACGCCGTTTCTATATTAAGAATGTCGGGGGCGTTTCTGTTTTGAAGATAATAAACTATCCCTTCGTACACGGACACGCCAAGTCTGCGTCTCTTATGCAGCGCGGCAAGAGGGCGTTTCAACGTCTCCCTCGTTTCCCTTATTCTGTCGCCCGCGCTTGTAAAGGCCTCGCCGTCGCCGCCCGCGCTAAGCGAGAGAGTAGTCTCGATATTTCTTATTATTTCCGCCTTATCAGTAGTCTTTCCCGAATGCAATTCGAGGCAGAAATCGCCTATGCCTATATCGCTCAGACGCTTTTTTACGACCTGCAACGCCGCCTTCTTTTCGGCGACGAAAAGCACGCGTTTACCCTTGTCTACGGCGTTTGCGATAATGTTTGTTATGGTCTGGCTCTTGCCCGTTCCCGGAGGGCCGTGCAATACGAAAGTCGTTCCCTTTTCGGATTCGGCCACAGCGGAGAACTGCGCGCTGTCGCAGGGAAGAGGCGTAAGTATTCCGCAGGGATCGCTGTCGTCCTCCGAAACGCCTTCGAGCTTATTGTTTACAAGCTTATTTGAATTTGTGAGCAAGCTTGCAATTATTGGATTTTTAGAGTAACGGGCCGCGTTGTTTTTTACGTCCGCCCACATAGCGTAACGCGCGAACGTAAACTGCGCGAGATACACGTCGTCGTAAACCAACCAACCCTTCATATTGGCGGTCTTGGAACGAATTACCGCGGAAATCTCCTTGGGAGATAGTCCCTTGCCTTCGACTCCCCTTATATCTATGCCGAAATCCTGTTTAAGCATTTCCAAAAGGGTGGTATTGACATCGTATTCCTCGCCCGCTTCCAGTATTATGCCCTGAGATTTGATATGTTTGAGATTTACGGGCAACAGCGAAATGGGGGCATATCTGTCCTCGCCGTCCACGCTCTTCCACTTTAAAAAGCCGAATGCGAGATACAAAGTTTTAGCTCCCAATTCCTCTTCGGCCTGACGGGCCTTGCGGATCAAGGTATTTGAAACTTCGATAAGGTTATCCTGCGTGGTAAACGCGCGGAGTTTGCCACCCTTCATCTCTATCGAGACAAGCTCGCTCATACCCGCAACTGCTTTATTGTCGCCGAAATTGCCAACGGCGGCCGACGACGAATTAGGCAGAAGATAATACTTGTCCTTTTCTTCAAGGCGGGCGCAGAACTTTGCCTGATCGGGACAGAGAACGTGCAGACAATCTCTCGTGTATCTGAAATTTAAAAGATTGTTTTTAAGCGAAAGATCCAAAAGACGCCTTTGCCAGTTTGCGTCCTTGGACGCAGTTTTGGAAAATTCGTACTTGCCGGCGTCGATCATTTCCTGAGGCTTTTCGTCAAACGAAATCTGCCTGTCGGCGAGAAGTTCGTAACCGTGAGACGTCTTTACGCGCAGAGGCATAGGGAATACACCGCCTATACGGCTTCTCTTGATGTCCAGTAACGCTTCGAAACAGCCCTTTTGCATATTGGACTTGGCATGCGTTTCGCTCGTCGTATAGCTCGCGTTTTTGTGTGCGAACAGATCGTCCACGTCAAAGAGCGACAGATTGTTTACGCCGTCCAAAGTGTATTTTTCGACCAGCTGAATATCGTCCTGAATGGGCGAAGAGAAACAGCTTTCGTACAGCCATACGCCCACGCTAAGTTTGGATTTACCCATTAAAATTACGGGATTGAGCTTAGTCGCTTCCAGACAGCTTGCCGCAAACAGAGCCATTTCAAGGGGCGTGGCAAGTTTTTCAGATATAATCTTTGAAGCGTCGCCCGTACATACCGTCCTTGACAAGTCGACCTCCGCGCCGCGCTCGATATTGAGACGCCGCAAAGCCGAATAAATCGAAGCCGCCGCGTTTCTCACGCCGTTCTTATCCGTACCGGCGTAGCCCGCAAATTCGGAGGAATATCCCCAGGTTTTTAGCTGTAAGCCCGCCTCCGCAAGAATTTTTTGGCAGTCCGCAAGTTTGGGCCTCACGAAAGACGCGAGCATTTCCGTATTGCCCGAAAGTCCGCCCCAATAATCCATAGGCAGAACCAGTACGTCCGCGTCGAGAGTGCATACGTCGCCCCCCTCACAGGACAGCTTTACGTGCACAGTGCAAGTTTCCGGCTCCTTCAATTCCGCCAGATATTTGGGATTTAAAATGTTTTGGGGGATAGCTTCCACACTGCTCTCGTGCGGGATTTCCTCTATATGCATATCGGTGGGTAGAACAAGCTGCGTCGAGCCGTACACGCTCACCGTTATTTCGGGCGCGCCCTCAGTCCCGCCGTTGAAAATCCTGAACGACGAAAATAGCGGTATCCTGCTGTAATAGGTTGCATAGCTGACGGTATTCAGAAGCTCGCCCTCAATTTCAAGCGTCTCCATTCTCTTCTGATTTTTGTTTCTGTTTTTAATGGCCATAAGTCTCTCCGTTTGCGAAAATATCTGCCTTTTATCTAAAATAGTTAATCCGTAATTACGGCAAGTTCCTTCAACGCGCGTGTGTACGCTATATACCTTTCGTTGACCGTCATTCCCTCGTCCGCAACAGCAACGGCGGTAAATTCCAGTCCCTTACTCTCGTAAACGGTCATAATATTGATTTTCGTCTTTGATATTTTTCCCGTTTGACGCAATAAATTATAACTCTTTCTGGAATATTTTTCAAGATTTTCTTCGGTGCAAATAACGGCTTTAAGTCCGCATTTCTCGCTTAACCAGCCCGTAACCGCCCGCGGTGCAAGCGTTTGAACCTTTTCGCCGTCAAAACCTATAGACTTCATCTCTATTTGGAGCTTGTCCGAAACGTACTCCACTATCTCGTTGGTGTTGCGGTAGTTGAGGTTCAGTTCGTACTGTTTATACCCAAGTTCGTTCCAGTCCTTTATGCCGCGGAAACCCGTGACGTTCTGTTTTAAATCCCCGAAGATATTGAATATCGCCCTGTTGTTTACCGTGCGCAACACGGAATATTCCGCAGCGGAAATATCCTGAGCTTCGTCCACGAACACAAAAGAATACTTAGGCGAGAGATCGTATCCGAGCTTCGTTAAAATGAGACACAGTAAAAACGCGTCGCTCTTTATGAGCGGTTTTGCCTGTACGCCGAATTTGGACTTGGATTTTTTTACCGTTTCCCTGTAAAAAAACCTCAACACGTCCACGACAGTTTCGCACTTTCCTATTGCCACAAGGCATCTTTCGCCTCTCAGAACGTCCGCGAACTCGTACACGGCGGAAAAACTTTCCTTGATCTTAGCTACCCTGCCGAGCGTCGCTGTTATTTCCCTTTTAAGCTCTTCCCGCTTCTCTATACCGGAGGCGTAAGTCAGCACTTCGCCCTCCGCCGTCTTTATCTTGTATCTTTTAAGATCGTTTATCTCCCTGTCGACGGCCGCCGACAGCTGTTTGAGATCTTCCTCGGCCGCCTCGCAGATCTTCCGGGAGTACCGCCTGAGATATTTTACCGACTTATAAAAGGACAAAAGCTGTTTATAAAAATAGGCGTAATTTTTCATTCTTTCGTCGGTGAACACCAAAGTAAGAAATTCCGACGCGTCCATAATGCAGTTAAACATATATCTGAACTGCTTGGTATAGTACAGTCCGCCGTCCCGCTTTTCCTTGATTTCGCCAAGCACGCACCGCCTTACCCTGAGCCCCGCGTTCTTTATGCTTTCATATTCCGCAAATTGACTGTTGCAGGCGGAAATGACGTCGTAAGCCACGCCGCGACATTCATCAGCCGCGAACAGTCCGAATATACCGTCATAGATCTTATTAAGTTTTTTATCGATATCGCGCGAGCACGACGGCGAATAGACGTATTTCAGATATTCGGGCGGGGCCCAAGCATTGAAATCTATTTTCCCCGTGAAATCTGCGCCGACGCTCTTCAACATATTCAAAAAACAGTTGTCGAGAGTACTCGTCTTAACCCGCTCCAATTCCAGCACTGTGGCGAGTTCGTCGATAAACGCGTTAAAAGAATCCGACGGAGTTATGACCATTACGTCCGAGGGACGTAGGTTTTCATTGTTGTACATTACGTATGAAAGGCGGTGCAATAAAATCATTGTTTTACCGCTTCCCGCAACGCCCTGCAAAATAAACTCGTCCTTTTCCGGCAGAGTGATTATTTCAAACTGCTTTTCCTGAATGGTCTCTATTATGTCGCAAATTTCCTGCTTTTCCTTTCTTCCGCGGAGTATCTCCTTTAAAAACGGATCGAACACGAGCGATTCGTTTCTGCCCCCTATCTCCTCTTCTGTAAGATAGTCGGAAAGGGAAAGAAATTCGTTTTTTATATCCGCGACTTTTCCGTTGCTTGTTCTTAGCGCCCTGCGCAGGATAAGTTTATAGTCGTAATCGTTTATTTTAAAGGAAGTCTTACTCTTTTGATAATACCTCCTTGCCAGCGGAGCGCGCCAATCGACGATTTCAAGCTTTTCGTCCCCGCGCTTGCCTATATAGTAACTGTTATAGCCCTCTCTTTCGTCCACGACGTCCATACGCGCAAAGTACGGTTCTTCGAAAAGGGGCTTGAATTCGTTCATTTTGGATTTCAGAGAGGCAATTTCCGCATTCAGTTCCAGAACGCGACGATACTGTTCGGCGTTGTAGTCCTCGGAATTCATAATAGTCTCCCGCTCTGTCTTTGCCGCCGAAAGTTTTTCCTTTAACTTACCCAACCGCACGATGCGCAGCATTTTCATAACGGCGTCTATATGTTGCGCCTCGTAAGTTAACTGCTTCTCCCCGTCGAGGAGATCTAAGAAAAACTGCTTGTCCGGACTCTTTTGTGGGTTTATTAAATTTTTGAGCCTTTCGAAATCAATCATTATTCCTTAGTATAGCATACCGATACGGAAAATGCAACTTTTAAAACGACGGCCTTATTTAGCCGTATTTAGCTTAAAAACCGCGCGGCCGAAAAATTCGGCCGCGCGGTTTTATTTATTACTCCCACTCGATCGTTGCTGGAGGTTTGGACGTTATGTCGTAAACTATTCTGTTGACGTGTTTGACTTCGTTGACGATACGGGTAGATATTGTCTCCAATACGTCGTAAGGTATTCTCGCCCAGTCCGCCGTCATAGCGTCCACCGACGTGACCGCGCGGATGGCGACGACGTTTTCGTAAGTTCTGAAATCGCCCTGTACGCCCACCGTCTTGCTGTTGGTTATTACCGTAAAATACTGCCAGATGTGTTCGTCCAGTCCCGCTTTGGCTATTTCCTCGCGGAGGATATAGTCGCTGTCGCGCAGGGTTTCCAGCTTTTCCTCTGTAACTTCGCCCATAATGCGGATTGCAAGCCCGGGACCGGGGAAAGGCTGGCGCATTACTACCGACTTGGGGAGTTCCAGCTCAAAGCCCACCTTTCTCACCTCGTCTTTGAAAAGATCGCGGAGCGGTTCTATTATCTCCTCGAAATCAACCACGGAAGGAAGCCCGCCCACGTTGTGGTGAGATTTAATTACCGCGCTCTTGCCCTTTCCGCTCTCGATAACGTCGGGATAGATAGTGCCCTGAACGAGGAAGTCGACCTTGCCTATTTTCTTGGACTCCACCTCGAAAGTTCTTATAAACTCTTCACCAATGATTTTGCGCTTTCTTTCGGGATCGGACACGCCCTCCAATTTTTTAAGGAAAACCTTGCCAGCGTCCGCTTTTATTAAGTTCATACCAAGTTTTTCTTTGAATACCGACATAACCTCGTCGGCCTCGTACTTTCTCAACAGACCGTGGTCCACGAATACGCAGGTCAGTTGGTTGCCTACCGCCTTGTGTAAAAGCGTTGCGGCCACCGCCGAATCGACGCCGCCCGACATTGCGCAAAGTACTTTTTTGGAACCGATTTTCTCGCGCAAGAGCTTGATCTGATCGGTTACGAAATTATGCATAGTCCAGTCACCCGCCGCGCCGCAGACTTCGTAAAGGAAGTTTCTCAAAATCTGCGAACCGAACTGCGTATGGTTTACTTCGGGGTGAAACTGCACGCCGTAAATCTTCCTTTCCTCGTCGCCGAACGCCGCGTTGGGACAGTTGGCGCTCTCCGCAATGACCTTAAAGCCCTTTGGAAGATCGGTAATCCTGTCCGTATGGCTCATCCAGCAGACCGCCCTTTCGGGTACGTCTTTTGTAAGTTTGGACGGAGAATACGAAACTTCTGCTTTGCCATATTCGGAAGCCTCCGCGCTTTCGACCTTTCCTCCGAGAAGGTGCGCCGTAAGCTGGCAACCGTAACATATGCCGAGAACGGGTATGCCGAGCGTAAATATCTCCGCGGGGATTTTGGGACTGCCCTCGTCGTATACGCTGTTGGGACCGCCCGTGAATATAATTCCGATCGGCGAATATTCCTTAATTTCCTCCAAGCTCATCTCGGAAGGTTTCAAATCGCAGTAAACGCCCTGCTCGCGCACGCGCCTTGCAATGAGCTGATTATACTGTCCGCCGAAATCCAAAACCAATACTTTTTGATGTTTCATTTACGCTCTCCATATTTTTAAAATAACTCGTAAAGGGGGACGCGTCCCCCTTTATAAAATATCGTTGATTCAAATTAATTTTTAGGCGAATAATTGGGTGCTTCCTTTGTAATGGAAATGTCATGAGGGTGAGACTCGGTTAAAGACGCAGCCGTCATCTTGACGAACTTTCCGTTTTTCCTGAGTTCCTCTATCGTGCCGCAACCGGTGTAACCCATACCGGCGCGGAGACCGCCCATAAGCTGGAATACTATATCCGAAAGCACGCCGCGGTAGGGAACGCGTCCCTCCACGCCTTCGGGAACGAATTTTTTTGCGTCCGCCTGAAAATACCTGTCCTTGCTGCCCTTTGCCATAGCGGGAAGCGAGCCCATACCGCGATAGGTCTTAAAGCTCCTGCCCTGATAAATCTCCAATTCGCCGGGAGATTCGGAAGTACCTGCAAACAGCGAACCGATCATAACCGCGCTTCCGCCTGCGGCAATGGCCTTGACTATATCGCCCGAATATTTGATGCCGCCGTCGGCGATTATGCGCTTATTGTGCTTGTCCGCTTCCTCCGCGCAATCGAGCACCGCTGTGAGCTGAGGCATTCCTATACCCGCGACGATACGCGTTGTGCATATCGAGCCGGGTCCCACGCCGACTTTTACAACGTCCGCACCCGCGTTCATAAGATCGCGCGTAGCTTCCGCAGTAACGACGTTGCCAGCAACAAGCGGAAGATCGGGGAAAGCGTTTTTAACTTTTTCCACCGCGTTTACAATACCCTTGGAGTGTCCGTGCGCCGAATCGAGCACGACTATATCGACTTTGGCCTTTACAAGCTCGGCCACGCGTTCGAGCACGTCCGCCGAACCGCCGATCGCCGCGCCCGCAAGAAGTCTGCCCTTTTTGTCCCTTGCGCTGTTGGGGTACTGAATGGATTTTTCTATATCCTTAATTGTTATAAGTCCTTTGAGATAGCCGTTCTTATCGACTATGGGAAGCTTTTCTATCCTGTGCTTGCCCAAAATTTTCTGCGCTTCGGAAAGCGAAGTACCCTCGGGCGCGGTGACGAGGTTGTCCTTCGTCATTACGTTTGCAATGGGCTGTGAGAAATTGGTTTCGAACCTTAAATCGCGGTTGGTAAGAATACCTACCAACTTGCCGCCGCGGGTTATGGGAACACCGCTTATCTTATATTTAGCCATAAGATCGCAGGCCGCCGAAACGGGCTCTTCGGGAGAAAGATGGAAAGGATCGGTAATAACTCCGTGTTCGCTTCTTTTAACTTTATCCACCTGAGCCGCCTGCTCTTCGATACTCATATTTTTATGTATAATGCCGAGGCCGCCTTCGCGGGCAATGGCTATTGCGAGCTTACTCTCGGTTACGGTATCCATAGCCGCGCTCACAAGCGGAATATTGAGATCTATTCCGTTACAAAGCGTTGTGCGCAGATCTACCGTTGCGGGCAACACTTCGGAAGCCGCGGGTATAAGCAACACGTCGTCGAAAGTCAATGCTTCTTTTACGATTTTACCCATTCCATAACTCCTTAATATATATTTTTAAATATATGACGCATTAACGCCGTCAGTCTATCAATTTATCAAGCACTTTTATTACGCTGTCGTAATACTCCCGCTCGTCCTCGCCCGGGGATATTTCCCCTACCGAAGTCCTTATTTTAACGAGCGTTTCATAGTCCTTTTCCGCAAGTACGGTAAGCCTTACCAACGCGTTGTTTACGGGGAACCCGCCGTTCTCCGTAAAAGCGGCCTCAGCGGCGGCTATCGCCCCCGCGCTGTCGTTTTGCCTGTACTTAGAGCAGGCGATACTGCCGTAAACGAACTGCCTGTAATCGAGACCGAGCCTGTCCGACTCGCTTTCGCACAGCTCGTCAAAGCCGTTAGCTTCAATAAGCCTTCCGCCGAAATGAATTATATTCCTGTCGTTTTCCGCCATTATATAGTCGTTTACGCACCGCGCAAGATCTTCCGTCTTACCCGTATAGCTGTAATTTAAGGAAGCGTATCCCGCCGCAAACGAATAGTTTCCGCTCTTTTCGAAAAAATCGGCCATACCCGAAGGGTACCCGATGCTGAGAGCGCCGAATACTACGGCGAAAATAATTATCAACGCAAGCAGCGTTTTTAGCGCGGTTTTTAAAATTATCTTGTTCATAGCGGATAGAAAGACAATTTCTTGTCGATTTTTATAATTTTAGCATACGGAAATTAAAAAAGCAACTGTTTGAAAAAACAAAATTCATTCATAAAACGGCACGATCGAAATATATTTGTTATATGAGAAAATCACTGTTAGTTTTATCCGGAGCCTGCGCGCTGATTTTGCCCGTTACGGGATGTTCAAAGCAAGTCAATTATTTAGATTACGTATCCGAACGCCGTTCCGAAATCTACGTCTACGCAGACGACGATACCTCGGTAAAAATTTATTGTTCAGAAAAGGAACAGCCCTATAAGGCGGACGGTATCAAGGGCGACGTGTGCCCCGTTACCGAAGTATTCGTAACTTTGCCCAAAAACCCGCAGGAACTGGATATAAGCCTGGAAGGCCAGGGCGGAGAAATGAATTACCGCGCGGTGGAAAACTGCTTTTATCTGAGCTTTACCGCTGAAGCTTTCAACAAAAAGTCCGTTGACGTTACTCTTACGCTCGACGGCGAAAGCAAGACCTATACCGCTCTTTCCGTAAAATACGACGGGGTGATGTCCTGCGACGAGGCGGTGCTTTGCGTAGCGGAAAACAAGCGGGAACTGTTTGAAAGTATGACTTCGAACGGTTTGTTCGACGGGGAGATTTATGTAAGACTTCTGTATGACGAGGGCTGTTACTATTACGTAGGCATAATAAATAAAGCCGAGCATATTTCCGCTTTTCTCATAGACGGAGAACACGGCAAAATAGTGGCCTCGAAAGAAATAGACGGCTGATTAAATAAAAACACGGCGTGCGCCGTGTTTTTTGTTATTTATCAAACGTTTTCCCTCACGCAATCGAAGTGGACGGTTGCGCCGAACGTCTCTATCGCAAGAGCGTTCCACTCCTCTTCAGTACCGCCGAAATATACGTCGGTCAAAAGAGCGCAGTCTGAAAAGATATTCTCGCCTGCTGAAGTTACGCTGGCGGGGATAAACACGCCGACCGCTCCGCTGCCCTTAAACGCGCCGTCCGCAATTCTTTCCACCGTATCGGGAATGGCGCTGCCCGCACAGCCCAATATCAAAGTCTTTTCGCCGTTTGCCAAGAGGCAGTTGTCTTTCGGCACGATATAGTGCTCGTTATCGGTATATACGCCGGATATATTTTTTAAAGCCTGACAATTAGCAAAAGCGTCAATGCCGAGCGTTCTCGTCCAGTTATCGACTATCAAAGTTTCAACCGACGAACAGCCGAAATACGCACGGTCTTCAACCCTCCTTATGGGAGCGGAAATATAAATAGTTTTGAACGACGTACAGTTTTCAAACGCGCTTACGCCAATTCTTTCCGCGCTGTTTTCGGGAACGGATTTCAATGCCGCGCAACCGTAAAACGCAAAGTCGTCTATTTCTCTTATAACGGCCCAAGCATAAAAATCCACGGTTTCAAGAGATTCGCAACCGTAAAACGCGCGCAAACTTATTTTCTCCAATACAGCCAAAATATTAACGTAACGGAGCTTTTTGCAATTTTCGAACGCTCTCGCGCCTATCTCCGTTATACTCTTTTGAAGGGTTATTTCCTCTATCGACGAATCAGCGAACGCCCCTTCGGCTATCGCTGTGACGGGCAGGCCTAAATAAATTTCGGGAACAGTTACCGACGTTACGCCCTCCTTGACGCCGGTGACGAGATAATATTTGCCGTCGCCGGAAAGACCGTATTCGAGAGAAGAATTTTCAAACTCGCCCCACACCGATATTTCGCCGTCCGCATAACGCCAAAAATTTCCTTCGGTCGAGGGTTTTTGTTCGCTGTAAAAATACAGCGTAGCTTTACGCAAATCTTCACGCCAATCCGCATACTTATCTATCAGATCCCACTCGGCCTCGCTACCCTTATAATAAATATTATTTATATAAGAGTCGAGCGCTCTTATGCCTATACTCTTTATTGCTTTACCTAAAACCAATTCGTCAACCGTCGCGCTCGCAAATGCATAACTTCCTATTTGCACTACGCCGTCGGGAATTTCAAGTCTGCCGAACTTGTTTCCAAGCGAATAAGATAAAAGCACCTCTACTTCTTCGGGGATTACCGCGCCGCTCGCCGCCAAGACTAAACTTTTTCCGTCCTTAGTAACTACGCAGTTGTTCACGCTCTTATATACTGAATTTTCCTCGCTTACTTCGATATATTTCAGCGGTGAAAGTCGCAAATCACTTGTTTTCAAAGACGTCAACCCGCTCCCTATAGTGATTTTTTCAAGAGAGCGGCATATAGAGAGCACTCCTGTTCCTAATTCCTTTATATTATCGGGAATAATTATTTCTTTCAGCGCGCTGCATTGCATAAACATTCCGTTATCGATCCTGTCAAGACCTTTTCCTATAGTAACGTCTATAAGACTGCTGCAATAAAAAAACGTTAAACTTCCGAGCGTCCGCACGCTATCCGGAATAATTACCGATTTCAGCGCAGCGCAATGCGAAAAAGCTCTTTCACCTATATTTTCAACCGTATCGGGTATTACCAAAGCGGTCAGCGAAAGACAATCGTAAAAGGCCAAACGACCTATTGAACGAATACCGCGAGGCAAAATCACGTTTACAAGCGACGTGCAGTGCGCAAAAGCAGAATTGCCTATTTCCAAAACGGGGAGTCCGTTGTAAACTTCGGGCACTATGACCGAAGTCAACGACTTTTCAACGCTTTCGAGTATGTAGTAAGACTCATCCTCGCTCAACGTGAAAACCATTTCCGTAATGCCGCAAACCGAGCATACGCCGTCCACAATGCTATGGCCGAGGGCAGGCTTGAATGCTTCTTTCACCTCGTGACCGCAATGTTTACAGGTTTTAAGCGTATAGCCGCGCTCCGTACAAGTCGGATCGACAACCGTTATATCGTAAATATGATCGGAAAGAGATGTAAAGTTATCCCTGTAACTGTGCTCGCACACCGTACAAGTGTGGGTGGAATATCCGTTATTCGTGCAAGTTGGCCTTGTCACAGTAGTTGCGTAATTGTGTCCGGTAGCGTCCTTATACTCCCCGACGCGGGTATCTCCGCAGAGCTTGCAATGGTAAGTGGTATAACCTTTTGCGATACAGGTGGGTGCGGTTACCGTAATGGAAAACTCGTGGCCGAGCATATCCGTATAGTCGTCAATGTATTGGTGTCCGCAAGTGTCGCACGTGTGAGTGGTATAACCGCGCTCCGTACAGGTAGGACGTGTTAAAACCGAAGAATACTTATGCTCCGCGCCCATAAAGTCGGAAAGTACGGAATATCCGCAATCGCGGCAGGTATTGCTCGTATAGCCCCACTCGGTACAGGTGGGTTTTTTAACGTACTTTATAAAGTCGTGATCCTTTACGGGGGTGTAGCTGTCCACATAGCTGTCGCCGCATTCGCAGGTATGCGTGGTGTATCCTCCCTCGGTACAGGTTGCCTCGGTGATGACGGCCGTATAGGAATGGGATACTTTATCGGTATACGTATCCCTATAATAATCCCCGCAGGAACAAATATGCAATATGTATCCCCTGTCGTTATGCGTGGGCGCTATCACCCTTTGCACGTATTCGTGAACGTGCTCCGGCTCGGGCCCGGGAGAATTATCGCAGGCGGAAACACAAACGGCTGTAACGGCCGCCGCAAATACGCACAAAAGCGCGAAAAATATTCCCTTTTTCGTGATTGTTCTGTTTGTTCTGTTTGTTCTCTTCATTGTACTACCCCCCCCCAGACGAAACCCCAGTAGAACACTTTTTTAGATAGGGTTAAGTGTCCTCCAAAATAAAGCCTTTCGGACTTCGGTTGTAGCACGGCTCTCGTAAATGTAAACGGCGAAAAATTATAACTTAAAATATGAATATGAGTTGAAAGTCAGACAGTAATGTTTGGCTTTTTTCTTATGCCCTTTTACGCAATAATTTTTCGGTTGCCTTATGGGAATGAGTATCTGTCGTTTACATTTACAGCCCGATTAGAAATAGAACTTGCCCTTGACCGAGCAGTGCTACAAGTCGTCCTTGCCGAAAGGCTAATATATTTTGGAGGTATAAAGAAAATGCAAAAAGTGGTTTACAGCATCAGCAAAGTAAATCGGGACGAGAAGATTAAGGGTGTTGGATACCTTGTCGAAGGTAATCTGTTAATCCCCTCCACTTCTCAAAAAGGTAACGCCTATATACGGGTATTCGAGGATGTTGCCGAAAAATGCAAACCCGTAAAAGACAGCGACACGGAGTTCAAAGGTTATGTAACTATCGCCTATGAAAACGTGAATGTCTACAACAAAGAAAAAAACAGATACGATACGTTGGACTATATAGAAACAACTTATTATATCTGGTTCAAAAAAATTGATTGAGGTGATTGAAATGTTTGAATATGATTTCTTCGACGGCGATCACTTCATCACGTTCGATATTA
>CAJUOY010000013.1 GCA_910588645.1 uncultured Christensenellaceae bacterium | reverse complement strand
ATATCTGTTTGCCAATACCAAACTAATTTTTCTTCCCAAAATGCGCTACCTGTGATCGTGTATTCATCTGTTTCAGTGTTATGTGCCACTCTTATAACAATATCTAGATAGTATATTCCAGTATCATCACTGCCTAATGATACATAAGGATCTACCGAGGCATCTGTAAGTACAGTACTTTCATCAACAATTTCCTTAGGTGCATCAAATTTATCAATTTCCGCCTTTGTCATAAGATGGCTGTCCAAAGTATTTCCGCTTTTATCTACAGTTTCCGATACCCAAACGCTTTTAACCGCGGCGGCAACAAATTCTTCATTACTCGTTTCAATACTGTTTGCAAGTTTTGCGGTTTTAGTTTTAGGATTTTCGCGGTTTGCTTTTTCTTGACAATATTTTTCATAATCGTATTCATTTGAAAAATAAGTTGTTTCCGAATAATATCCGTCGACCTCCGAGCAAACCACATTTAAATTACTTGTTTTGTTTATTATACTCACGGATAATACAATGCAACAAACAAGTATAATTGAAATAAAAACAGTAACTAACTTTCTTGTCAAGATTTGAAGTTTTGTTTTTTTCATTCTACTTTCCCCCTAATTAGTTTTATTTTAATGTAACATTCAAATTTCAATAAGTCAATACAGATCAGTTCCAAAAGTGTCCCACTTTTGTCCCAATATCGATTATTATAAAAATAAATGTAAATTTTATTGAAAAATAATGCCAATAGATATATAATAAATATATGGGAAAAATAGACGGAAGATATTTACGGGATTTAAGAAAGCAACACGGATATTCATTGCGCGCTTTTGCGGAAAAGATATATACCTCAAAGTCAACCGTACAACGCTGGGAACAATCATTTATACCTGAAATACCCGAAGTTATAGAAAAAATTGCCGAAATATTTAATACTACAGTCGATGAAATGCGGCATGGTTCCGCTAATAAATATAATGATGAAGAATCCTGCGGAGATATTGCCGAGGGATTAAGTCCGGACTCACTAGCCGAACTTAAATTCGGCACTAAGGGTTTAACTATTTTTTTATCGGCTTTATTCTTTATGCTATGTTGCGTTTTATTTATTATCTTCATTTAATAACTACATAAAAAAGTCCGCGCTTTAAAAGCGCGGACTTTTTTATTATAACTTTAGTTAATTAAAGAGTTTCAAGCAGTTTTACGACATCGCCGACTGTTTTCAATTCTGTTACCGCTTCTTCGGGAATAGTTTTGCCCGTATTGTCTTCAAGCGTCATAAGCATTTCAACTACGTCGAGCGAATCTGCCCCGAGGTCTTTAATAATCTCACTGCTTTCGGTAATTTTGGAAACGTCAATGTTTAACTGATCTGCAAGCAATTTTGCAACTTCTTCAAACATTCTTAAATCCTCCTTAAAAGTATGAATTCAGTTTACTATACAATAGTTGATTTGTCAAGTTTAATTTGCTTTTTTCTTGCTTGCACGCTTTAAAGATAGCCCTATTCTCTGCTTTTTCTTGTCAAGATTAATTATAATAGCTTCAACCTGTTGGCCGACTTTAAGCACGTCGGAAGGGTGTTTAATATATTTATCCGTTATCTCGGAAATATGGACAAGCCCGTCCTGATGTACGCCTATATCTATAAATGCGCCAAAGTCTATTACGTTTCTTACCGTGCCTTCAACAATCATTCCCACTTCAAGATCTTCTATGCCCATTATATCTTTTCTTAACTGTCTTTGCGGCAAGCTGTCACGGATGTCACGGCCGGGCTTTATGAGTTCCTGAATTATGTCGTTCATGGTGGCAACGTCGAGCTCGCAATGCTCTGCAACTTTTACTTCACCGTAAGCTTTAACTTTTGCGGGCAGTTCAGAAAGTTTGCACTCTCTTACGTCGCTATCCGTATATCCGAAAAGCGTTAAAAGTTTTTCTGCCTTTTTATAGGACTCGGGATGAACAGCGGTATTATCCATTATATACTTGCCGTCGGGTATTCTCAAAAAGCCCGCGCACTGCTCATATGCCTTTGCACCCAGTTTGGATACTTTCAGAAGTTGTGTACGGGAAACGAACTTGCCGTTTTCATTGCGATAAGCTACTATGTTTTTAGCTATACCCGAATTGAGCCCTGCAACATATTTCAAAAGAGAAACGCTTGCCGTGTTCAAATCTACCCCAACGTTGTTTACGCAGTCTTCCAAAACGCCGCCGAGTACGCTGTCGAGTCTCTTCTTATCCATATCGTGCTGATATTGTCCCACTCCAATGGACTTAGGATCGATTTTGATCAATTCCGCAAGAGGATCCTGCAACCTTCTTGCAATAGATATGGCAGAACGCAGAGTCAAATCAAATTCAGGGAATTCTTCTACCGCAAGTGGACTTGCGGAATAAACGCTCGCTCCCGCCTCATTTACTACGGCGTAGCTCACGTTTGCATCGATTTCTTTAAGCAGCTCGGCAACGAATATTTCCGTTTCTTTGCTGGCCGTGCCGTTACCTATAGAAATAATATCTACGTTGTGCTTTTGAATGAGCGATTTTATCTTTATCTTCGCGCCCTCGATATCATTTTTGGGCGGAACAGGGTAAATAACCGAAGTATCTAAAACGTTGCCCGTTTCGTCAACAACCGCAACTTTACAACCCGTACGATAGCCGGGATCGAGCCCAAGCGTAACCTTTCCTTTTACGGGAGGTTGCAACAGCAAGGGGCGAAGGTTGACTTCAAACATTTTTATCGCCTGTTCGCTTGCTCTGTCCGTAAGAATTGCGCGGACTTCGCGCTCTACGGAAGGTTGGATAAGCCTGTCATAACCGTCGTCTGCAGCTTCGTTTATGAGCTTTACGCACTCGGCATTGCCGTTTTGCTTAACGTATTTTGCCGCGCAAATACGCTTTGCAATATCGGGATTGAAGTATATCTTGGCTTTGAGACATTCTTCCTTTTCTCCGCGGTTGATTGCCAGAATTCTGTGATTTTTAAGTTCCGGAATAATTTCGGCAAAATCGGCGTACATGGCATAGGTACCTTTTTCGTCGTCCTTAACCATTTTAACCTGCATTTCTCCGTGATTTTCATAGAGCGCGCGCAGTTTTTTACGAAGTTCGGCATTATCGGATACAATTTCTGCAATTATATCCTTTGCTCCCGCAATAGCCTCAACCGCAGTTGTAATGCCTTTTTCTTCATCTATGTACTTTTCTGCCTCCGCGTACGGATCAATTTCCTGGGCAAGTATAATTTCAGCAAGAGGTTGTAAGCCCTTTTCGATAGCCACGGACGCGCGAGTCTTTTTCTTTTGCTTATAGGGGCGATAAATATCCTCAACCTCTGTCATAGTCTGTGCGTTGTCGATCGCAAGCTGAATTTCTTCGGTCATTTTCTGTTGTTCGGTAATAGCCGCCGCAACTTCGCTCTTGCGCTTTGCAAGATTTTTGAGATATTCGTATCTGTCGTTGAGTTCACGCAACACCTGATCGTCTATTGCTCCAGTCATCTCTTTGCGATAACGGGCAATAAACGGGATAGTATTACCCTCTTCTAGCAAATTAAGAATGTTTTCGACGTGATCGCCGCGGAGCTTAAATTCCTCTGTCAACTGTTGTGAAATTTCCATTATTTTTTCATACCTTTCAATTTGTATTTTTGTTCAACGGATAGCCTGTAGCTTTCCGTAGCTTTTTGAATAGATTTATTATGAGTTTTTTTATCCAGCGTTCCTTTTTTCAAAAATTCAACGCCGATGTCGTAAAATTTTACAAGCACTTCCGCAATTAACCAAGCCGCGCCCATATGTACGTAGTAATAATCCGTTTTTGCCTCTTCAACAAGTCGGAATATTGTTTCCAGATACTTTTCTTTTATGTAGAAATGCAAAAGCGAAGTAAGCGCAAACCTTTGATAAAATTCCGCGTCGATTACCGCATATTTAAAAATGTAGCGAAGAAACGCATCTTCGTTGCCTACAACACATTTGGGAGCAAAGCAATCGCAAGTAGCCCAATTATTAATAAGCCGAACGCACTTGTCAATATATTTTATAAACTCATCGTATTTCAAATAAGAAATAACCGTCAATTTTATAAATGTAACTTCATAATAGTCATCGGGAAATGTCATAACTTCGGCTTCATATCCCTTTAACCGTTTTGCAATTTTCCTGAGAGCGGGAATTCTCACTCCTATAAGATTTAAGGAGTCGTTCTTTAAAAGTTTTCTATGAAAATTACGATAGTTTTCATCCGCCAAACTATTGAGTTCTTCCAAAAGCTGCTGATAAAGCATTGAACCATTCTTCCTTAGTGAAATGAGTATTGGCGGGACTTGTGGACGAAAGCTTTATGTACGGCACCTCTATATCACCGTAATACTTGCAAAAAATTTCATACGCCTTGCCGCCATTAACTATTATATAGCTTATTTTTGAATTTTGCAATAGCTTTTTTATATCCGCGACTTCAAAATTTTTTATAGTATCGTCTTTTGAACCTATAATTTCGCATTTTATTACTATATCCCAAAGCGCTATGCCATTTCTCTTAAGAAATTCTTTTTTCCTCGAAATATCATCGGGTATCTCCTCTCCGAAAAATGAACACACGGTTTCCCAAAACCGATTTCGTTTATTACCGTAATAAAAATCAACTGCACGCGATTTAACCGAAGGGAAACTACCCAATATCAAAACTTTACTGTTTTGGTCAAAAACAGGATCAAACCCGCATTTTATATCTTCCATTATAAAGGTTTCTCTATTGCGCCTACAAGTGCGCAGGCTTTAAACTTATCGTCAAAGTTATAATCTATAGCATTGCGAACGTCGGACAAGGTTACCGAAGTAATTTCGTTTATTCTTTTTTCAAAGTCGTATATATTACCGCTGTAAAGCATTTCCTTACCGACAAGTAGCATTTGTGAGCCTGTACTTTCCTGCGAGAATATGGATGAAGAAATCAACTGCTCTTTACCACGCAAAAATTCTTCTTCTTTCATACCGTTTTTCTTTAAATCGTCTATACAATCGTATATAGCTTTAACCGATTGCAGATATTTGTCGGAATTAACTCCGGCATAAACGGATAAAGATCCCGCTTCTGCGTAGGATGACACAAAAGAATATACTGAATAGGCAAGGCCGAGGTCCTCTCTGACACGCTGGAACAATCGTGATGATATTCCGCCGCCTAAAACTGTATTCATTACTTGCGTAGCGTCGTACAATTCTTCGTATCTACGTACCGACGGGTAGGCTATGCCTATATGCACCTGCTCTATTTTTTTTGTCTTGAAAATCGAATTGCCTTTTAAATCTACTGCAATAGCGTCGCGCTTACAACACCTGCTCTTTAGGCCCGAAAAATATTTTGAAACAAGATCTTCCGCTTTTTTCTCATCAATATTGCCCGCCATAGAGATGACTATATTGTCGGGAACATAGTGCTTGTCCATATAAGCGGCAATCGCAGCATTATCAAAGCTTTTTACATTTTTTGCAGGGCCCAAAATATTTCTGCCGTAACCGCGCTCACCGTAAAAAGCACGCGATAACAGATCAAGACATAAATCGTCGGGAGTGTCCTCGTTCATATTTATTTCTTCAACGATTACTCCCTTCTCTTTTTCCATTTCATCCCGTGAAAAAGTGCTTTCCAAGAAGAGATCGGCAAGAATATCGAAGGCTTCGGCGGCGTGCCCAGTGGTCGATTTGGCATAATAACAAGTCATATCTTTGCCGGTAAACGCATTCATCTGAGCTCCGATTCTGTCCATTTCGTCCGATATCTGATATGAAGTGCGCTTTTTTGTGCCCTTGAACATCATATGTTCGATAAAATGGGAAATTCCGTCCTCGCTGTCGCTTTCTACGCAAGCACCGGTATGAACCAAAATTCCCATAGTCACCGACATAAGCGACGACATTTTATTGACTACTAATCTTATACCGTTTTCAAACTTTTTATAATGTACCATTATTCTCCTAAACATTCGGAAATCGTTGCGGTTTTTAATCCGCCGTTTCTTATGTATTTTAATATTTCAGGCAAAGCCTCGACCGTCCAATCTTTCGGATGCATCAAAATAAATTCACCGGCTTTTAGATTTTCAGTCGCCCGTTTTACAACGGTATTAACGTCCTTATCCCGCCAATCTATAGTGTCACGAGACCACATTATAACTTTTAATTCCAACGCCTCGCACGCGGTTAAAGTACCGTTACCGAATGCCCCGGAAGGCGGTGCAAAGAGCGTAACCTTACGGCCGCAAATCATTTCAAGTAATTTTATGCTTGGACGAATTTCTTCAAGGTTTGCGTCGTGTGTCATTTTGGAATGATCCTTATGGAAATATCCGTGGCTTCCCAGTTCGTGCCCCCTGTTAAATATTTCCCTTACGCAATCTACGTTATCGTCCGCCCAACTGCCGCCGATAAAAAACGTCGCTTTTGCCTCGTATTCGTCCAAAATGTCCAAAATCTTTAAAACGTTGTTTGTAGCCTCGTAAACATTGAAAGTCAATCCGACCTGAGAGTGTTCCTCTTTTCCGCCGTAATACAGATTTTCACTTTCATAAATGACGGCTGCGGCGTTTCCGCTGAAAAATCCTACTAACGAAACTGCCGTTACGACAAGTATCAAAACAAAATTCGTAAGACACGTAAATAATTTGCTTTTCAATTAGTTTACCCCTATTAACTTAATACTATTTATATAATATTACGTTTAAGAGGTTAACTTGACTATCTTAGCTTAATAAAAGTAACGCCCGTCTCGCCTTCGCCGTATTTACCGAGACGAAAACTTTCTACATTTTTGTGTTTTTTTAATCTTTCGTGAATTGACTTTCTAAGTTTTCCTGTTCCCACGCCGTGAATTATCTTAACTTCTTCAAGATTGTCTGTAACCGCGCGATCGATAAAATTATCAACTTCATATAAAGCTTCCTGAACCGCCATCCCCAAAACGTTTATTTCCAAAACCGGAGCGGTACGCGGAACCGATTTCACAATTTTTACTTTTGGGGAAGTTTGAGACTTTTCACCGATTATCAATAAATCTTTTAGGTTGATATGCAGTTTAAACGAGCCTGTCGAAACCTCGGCTTCGCACTTTTTTGCATTAAATCCCGTTACTGTGCCGCGGCAATCCATAGGCTTAATGAAAACATCTATGCCCGTTTTTATATTTTGCACCGTTGCGGGTAAAAAGTCAACCGCTTTTTTAGTGTCGCCATCTTCCTCGAAAGCGGTGTCCTTTATTTTGTTTCTTAACGTCCTTGCGGTTATGAGATCTGTTTCCTTTAATTCTTCTTTATGAAACAGTTCCTCTATTTCAGCCAAAATTTCTTCCGCTTTTTCTGTGCGCTCGGCAATTATTCTGCGGCTCTCTGTTCTTGCCGATCGATTGATTTTTGCACGTTCTCTATTCAATTCATCGATTTGCTTATTTACTGCGTTCAGTTTATCCTGCCATTCGCTTTTTATTAAGGAAATCTCCGAAAGTCTTTTTTCTGCTTCGATACGGCTTTCCTCCGCCTTTTGTACAACGTTCTCAAAGCTTCTGGCACCGTCAGACAGATAGCTTTCCGCCTTACTCAAAATATCGCCGTTCATTCCCAGTCTCTTAGCTATAGATAACGCGTTACTGGCTCCCGGTAAACCTATTTTTATTTGATATAAAGGCTTTAATGTGTCGGTATCGAATTCCATACAGGCATTCTCGATACCGCCTACGGAATAGGCAAATTCTTTTAACGAAGTGAAGTGAGTCGTAACTATTCCTTTAGAACCGCTATTAACGAGAAATTCCACAACAGCCCTTGCTATTGCCTGCCCCTCGTCAGGATCAGTTCCCCCACCCAATTCATCAATAAGTACGAGGCTGTCTTTGCCTGCATTATTGCATATTTGTATAACGTTAGTCAAGTGCGATGAAAACGTAGATAAACTCGCCTCAATGCTTTGGCTGTCGCCGATATCGCAATACACGTTTTTAAAAACGGCGACAGAACTCCCTTCAGCTGCAGGGATAAACAGTCCGCAAGACGCCATAAGACAAAGAAGTCCGGTCATTTTCATAGTCACCGTTTTACCGCCCGTATTTGCGCCGCTTAATAAGAGATATGCATAGTTACCGCCGAGTTCTATTGAAACCGGAACACACTCGTCCCTTCCAACCAAGGGATGTCTGCCTTTAACAATATTTATATATCCGCGATTATTTACCTTCGGTTCCGAACATTTATACGCGTATGAAAATTCTGCGCGGGCATAAAGCCCGTCAAGTTCGAACAATATAGATATAGTTTCAATAAGATTTTCTGCTATATCTCCCAATCTTTTCGAAAGCGCACGTAAAATGGCTTCCGTCTCCTCTTTTTCGTCAATAGTTAGCGCAATAAGTTCGTTATTGAGTTCCAAAATATATTCGGGCTCTATAAAAAATGTCGCGCCCGTCTTGGAGCGGTCGTGAATAAAGCCTTTAACGTGGCTCTTATGTTCCGCTTTTACTGGAATTACATACCTGTCGTTTCTTACGGTAACTATTGAATCCTGTAAATATTCCCCGTATTTACCCGAGGTATACTCCGACAACTTTTCTCTTATCCTCGAATTTAAGCTTTTTATTTTAGATCTGATAGAAAAAAGTCTGTCGCTCGCGTAATCACTGAGAGTATCTACGGATATTATTTTTTCTGTTATATCTTTTTCCAGAGCCTCGTCAAAGCAAATATTTTTTGTGAGAGATCTAACAAGAACAATTTCATTTTTATCCGTCTTTTCTATGTCGGAATACGCCGTACGCGCAGCTCGTAAAAGCTCCGCCGCACTTAAAAGTTCGGCGCAAGTCATAGACGAACCTTTATTAACACGCGTCAATTCCTCAGTCATATCAATGAAACTCAATACTTTTGCCGTTCCGTATTTATAAAGAAGTTTATCGCACTCCGAAGTCAATGACAATCTTCGTCGAACTTCTTCAAGATCGGACGAGGGCTTGTAAGCAATAACTAACTTTTTTCCGCCATCGGTCACTGCATATTCTGATACGGAATAAAGTATTTTATTCAATTCCAATTTGTCAAAACTTTTAAAATTCATATTTATAAAATCGGCTTAACCGAATGTCCTTGGGTACGATTTCTGAAAAAATTGCGTAAGTTTTCACCGTTACGAAGCATTCCGTTAGTTAAATCAGGATTTTCGGTAAGCGTAAGCTCAGCAAGCAATCCCGTAAAGTTCTGTTCGCTTACGAGGTCGGCACAATTATAAAGCTCAAAGCGACAAGAATCAATATTATATCTTCTTAATGTGAACTCTCTGCCGTTTTCATCTTTCAGCTTATAATTTGCTCGTCTGTCGCAAGTTGCGCACTTTTTTTCAAACGGGCAATAAATGAGATCCATTACCTTTATTGCGCCGCAGGTAAAATAAAACGTATTGCATGTTGCAAGTGAACCTGCTTCATTAATAGTCAGTTCCTTGGACAAAGCAACATATTTTGCAACGCTTAAAGAAACGCCTAACAAATTTGATATGTTCATTCCCGTACCGACAAAAAGATCTTTTTTTGTCTCAGAGGAAAGTTCAAACCCGTAAATTCCTTCACAGTAAATACCGTCGAATATATCCAGTTTTTTCTTTATAAGGCCGATTTCTTTACCCGTCATAAAAGGCGGCAAATATAAATACTTCTCCCCCGAAAAATTACTTATTAAATCATTAAAATCAACCAAATAGTCGCTCGGTTTTAAAATACCTACGTCCGCATTCAAACCGTTGAGCGTTTCGCAAATTACGGCGATTTTTGAATTTTTGCCGGCGGCAATTGCACTTTCAAAACGCTTCACTGAAAATCGCTTGTTTGTATTTTGAGAAATATAATTGAAATAATTTTCGAATACACTGCGACGGATTGCATTCAATTCCGAGGAAGATACAAATACTTTATCAAGATATATTTTACCGAACGTAACTGAATAAGGATATTTGTCCGTCTTATTAAAACACTTTTTTATGTCTTCAATCGAGATGGGACTATTTATTGCTGCGCTCAGTTCATTTTCCCCTTCATAAACCTTACCGTTAACCCAAATTTTAGGTTTTTTACCTGATTTAAAGGATAGCTCAATATTAACAGGTATTTTTAAAGTTCTATTAAGCAACTCGGAGTTCAATAAACTATCGGTTGTGATAAAGACCTTGTCGCCGTTTTTTAATCGAGAAGACGAAGCAATTTCAAATCCATTTTTAATGTCTTTAACATAAACGGCTCCGCCAACTTCCTTGCCGTCGCGCAGAATTTTAAATCCGTCACCGCTATTGAACTTATTTTGAGACACACACAAATATTTACTATTCTTTACTTCAATTCTGCCGACAAATTCTCCGATATGCCCCTGTACTGCCGAAGATAAAAAACTTTTGTCCTGACCAAACAACAATCCACGTGTAAAATTTCCGCGATTAAAGGTTCGTTTAAGGTCGCTTAAATCTTTATCACACATGCAACCGTTCAAAATATTTTTATAATATTTTACTGCCGCCGACACATATTCGGGGCGACGCATTCTTCCCTCAATCTTAAAAGAATAAACCCCTGCTTCTTTAAGTTTATTTATGTCTTCACCGACGCTTAAATCCGAAAGAGATATTCTGTATGCAGGATCTTCAAACCCCTTTCGGTCGATTGTATACTTCTTTCTGCAAGGCTGCTTGCACCTACCTCTGTTGCCGCTGTTTCCACCCGCAAAAGACGAAAGATAACACTGTCCCGAAAAACAGGTGCAGAGCGCGCCCTGTATAAAGACCTCCGTTTCAATAACAGAGGCGATTTCCCTCATATCTTCAAAAGCCGTTTCTCTTGAAAGTATTACTCTCGAAAAACCTGCCGACATAGCCGCTTTCGCTCCGTAAACATTACATACGCCTGCTTGAGTAGACAGATGCAAAACAATTTCCGGATAATTTATTTTAAGGTATTTACCGATAAAGATATCTGAAATAATCAACGCGTCCGCGCCGGCATTCCAAGCCGAAACAGCCGAAAAAATAAAATCTTCTATTTCAGCCGTTTTAACAAGCGTATTCATCGCCACGTATACTTTAACGTTAAAAGCATGCGCATATTTAACTAATCTTTCAAAGCTTTCGATATCGAAATTTTCCGCAGAGCTTCTTGCAGAAAATTGCTTCAAGCCAAGATAAACAGCGTTTGCACCCGCATTTATTGCCGCTAAAGCGCTTTTTTCATCGCCCGCAGGGGCTAATATCTCACACATAGTACTATATAAATCCAAATTTTTCTATAATTTTAGCCACTGCGCCTTCATTATTGCTTGCAGAAACAAAATCCGCAACCTCTTTCAATGATTTATCGGCATTGGCAACAGCTATGCCTAATCCCGCAATACTTACCATAGAAATGTCGTTTAAATTATCTCCGCATGCAATACATCTTTCAATAGGCACTTTAAATTTTTCACACAGAAACTTTAACGCTTCGCCCTTTGTTTCATTTTTAGGGGATATTTCGATCAATACGTTTGCACTGCAGGTAACGTCAAATTTATCGCTTAATTTTTTGTTTAACTTTTGATAAATCTCGTTCCTTTCCGTTGTAGGCACAATACAAGATACCTTTTGACAAAATAGTTTATTATCGAGAATATATGCCGAAAGATCATTGCCGATAAATGTTGTTTCCACGCCTATTATTCGCTCGTATGTTTGCAAGTAAACATTATTTTTAGGAATGTTGCAGTAAATTTCGTCGCCGCAGTAAATGTTTGATTTGTAACCGAGTTTCTCGATTACCGCGCATATTGAGGCGGTATCTTCACTAGGCATACCGCTACGCTTTAATTCCTCACCGCTCTCTATATCGGCTATTACGCTTCCTTGATTTGCAACAACCAATCCTTTAAGCCCGATCTCACGCACGCGAGGCAAAATAGAACGCAACATTCTCCCCGTACATACGGCAAAAATTCCACCGCAAGCCACATATTCGTTAATCGCAGACTTGACAAAGTCAGGTATTATATGATCGTCATTTGTTAGAGTACCGTCGAAATCGGACACGATCATACGGTAATTTATTGTTTTCATAAGTTTTCCTGCAAATAGTTTTTAATTTTTTCCGCAAGAGCTGCAGAAATACCCTCAACGCAAGATAACTCCTCTACCGATGCATTCATAATTCCGTTTAACGTACCGAATCTATTCAATAGTGCCATTCTGCGAACTTTCCCTACGCCGTCTATTTTCGATAAGACGCTCTGCAAATTGCGTTTTGAATGGATATTTCTGAAGTAGGTTATGGCAAACCTATGCGCTTCGTCACGTATTCTCTGTAACATCTTCAAAGAATAATCTCTGTGCGGAATTTTTATGCTTTCATCCGAATAAAGAGTGAACACTTCTTCTTCACGTTTAGCCAACGAAACGAGCTCAATATCCGATACTTTCTTTTCGGCAAAAATTTCTTTAACTGCGGATAACTGTCCCTTACCGCCGTCTATTATAATGAGATCTGGTTTGGGAAACTTTTCCTCTTCATTCGTTCCAAGCTTATCAAGCCGTCGCGTAAGAACTTCCTGCAAAGACGCAAAGTCGTTTGCTCCTTCTACGGTCTTTATTCTGAATCTGCGATAACTGCTTCTATCCGCTTCACCGTCCACAAATACGACCATTGAACCAACTTTATCAACTCCGCTGATATTTGAAATATCGTAGCATTCCATACGTCTTGGATAACGCTTTAAAGATAATAGTTCCTGTAAACGTTTGCAAGCGTTCACCGTCATATCGTCTTTATGTTTTATTTTATCTACTGACTTTTCAAGATACTCTTCGGCATTTTTTTTTGCCATTTTAAGCATACGCGCCTTAACACCTTGTTTTGCAATCGTTACATCTACGGACTTATTGAATTTTTCCTTGAAATAGCTCTGAATAAGCTCTTTTTCGCAAAATTCTTCAACGATAATTTCACTCGGCACGTCATGGTTGAGGTAATATTGTGTTATAAAACTTGTTAACGCCTCTCCGTCAGACATATGCGCCTCGTCAAGCGCAAAGCTACTGCCGCCCTGCATAATGCCCTTTCTTGTTACAAGCATGTTTACAGCGGAATATAAATTATTTGTTGCATATGCAATAATATCCGCATCTATATATCGACTTAGCGTCGTTATTCTCTTTGCTTCCAGTTTAGAAAGCATTTCAAGTTTATTTTTATAATCTATGGCAAGTTCAAAGCTTTCATTTTCCGCGGCGGCAAGCATTTTAACTTTTAAAATTTCTTCTGCATCTTTATAGTTGCCGTCAAGAAAGGAAAGAGCTTTTTTAACCCTCTCTCCGTATTCTTTTTCATCGGTTCTGCCTGCGCACGGAGCAAGACATCTACCAATATGATAATTCAAGCACTCACGCTTTTTTCCCGTGGTACTTGTATGGCATAACCTTACGGAAAATGTAAGTTGAATTATATCTAAAATGTCTCTGCAATTTATCCCGCCCATAAAAGGACCGAAATATTTACAACCGTCCTTTGCAATCTTTCTCGTAATATAGAAGTTAGGGAACTTTTCCCGCATATCCACTTTAATATAAGGATAAGTTTTATCGTCCTTTAAAAGAATATTGTACTTTGGTTTATACTTTTTAATGAGATTATTTTCAAGCGCAAGCGCGTCTATCTCAGAATCGGTAATGATATAGTTGAAGTCGCTGATATTTTCAACCATCTTCATTACTTTTTCGGGTTTTGGTGAATTATGAAAATACTGCCGCACTCTGTTTTTTAGAACGCGCGCTTTCCCGACGTAAATAATATTACCGTAACCGTCGAGCATAATATATACGCCCGGATTTTCAGGCAACAGTTTTAATTTTTCATTTATTACGTTAATCATTCATTTTAAGTATATCATATCCGCTTATTTCTGTAAAACAAAAAATCTTGCCATACGGCAAGATTTTTACGCTTAAATATCAATACCCCAAAAACTCTACGCCTTTAAGCATCACGTCGTTTACAGTATCGTTTACAAGAGAATAAAATATTATTTTACCACACCTTTCGCTCTTGACAATTCCAAGATTTTTCAATAGCCTCAACTGGTGAGAAACTGTAGTCTGATTAATATCGAGCACTCGTGATAAATCCGTCACGCACATCTCCGAAATAGCGAGAGCAGATAACATTCTAACCCTCGTTGAATCGGCAAAAATCGAGAAAAAACATACTATACTGTCAAGCACGTCGCCCTCCGGCACGTACTCCAAAACCAAATCTTTAGTGCGTCTGTCCAAAAGCATTGTATCCTGCATACGGCAACCTCCTATAAAAATTATAAGTCCCGTATGCTTATATGTCAAAGCGTTACAAATATATATCGTGTCACTTTTTGACTTAGTTTGTCATTTCTTCTCTATTGATAATATTTTATATCCTGCATCAGTAATCAAGGCGTTTATTTCCTCTTCGGAAATCTCCTCGCGACTGCGTATTACGGCAAGTTTTTTCTTTAATTTTACGTCAACGGAAATAACATTCTTTGCGGATGAAAGCTTATCCTCCACGCGCTTCGCACAGTGATCACAGCACATACCCTCAATATTCACTATAGTTTTCATTTCATTATCTTCCTTTTTATTTATTTTTTTATTTTTAAATAACAACAATCTCAAAGCGTTTAATACTACGAAAAGCGAACTCAAACTCATACACGCCGCCGCTATCATAGGATTAAAATAGAAATTGAGCCCGGCAAATACACCGGCAGCAACGGGAATCATAATAACATTGTAGAAGAACGCCCAAAATAAATTTTCTTTAATATTCCTTACAGTGGCTTTACTCAATCCGAACATTGTATCAAGCGTGCGCAAATCGTCGCTTACAAGTACGACGTCGGCAGAATCGATTGCAACGTCGGTACCGTTACCCATTGCTATTCCCACGTCCGCCTGTTTAAGCGCAGGTGAATCGTTTATACCGTCGCCAACCATTGCAACGCTACCGCCCGCCTTTTGTACGTTTTGGACAGCGTTTAGTTTATCTTCGGGCAGAACTTCTGCCAAAAACTCCTCAACACCTACATTATCGGCAACCGCTTTTGCTGTTCTGCTTTCATCTCCCGTAAGCATTGCGACACGACAATTTCTGCTTTTTAACAGCGTTACCGCTTCTTTACTGCCTTCCTTAACTGTATCGGCTACGGCAATTAATGCCAACACGCGTTTACCGTCCGATAAAAACATTACAGTTTTACCGCAAGCAGACAAGTCATCTGCAGTTTTTTCCGCCTCTTTGGATATTTTTATGTTTTCCAATAGTTTTCTATTACCCAAAAAGTAAGTTATTCCTTCACATTCCGCCGTTGCGCCTTTACCGACATAGTAGTGGAAATTATTTACTTTTACGCCCTGTCCCGCATAATCAACAATGCATTTAGCAAGAGGATGATTAGAGTTTTTCTCTATACCGCAAGCAATTTTTAAAGCGCGATCTCTATCATAATAGAAAGTGATAAAATCCGTTACCTTAGGTTTACCTTCAGTAAGCGTAGCAGTTTTATCCAACAATACTGCGTTTATACCGCATACCTTTTGTAAACTTTCTGCATCCTTATATAATATTCCCAGTGAAGCACCTTTACCGGTTGCCGTCATAATTGCGACCGGTGTGGCAAGCCCTAAAGCGCACGGACAGGAAACTACCAATACGCTTATTGCATAAGTTATGCAATGCTCGGGATTAAATCCACCGTCGATAATCAACCATATTATAAACGTCAAAAGTGAAATCATAACAACTATAGGCACAAAAATTCCGGCGATTTTATCCGCAATTTTTTGTATTGGCGCCTTGCTTGCACCGGCCTCTTTAACCATTTTAATAATCTTGGAAAGCGTCGTTTCTCCGCCAACCTTTTCGGCGCGAATTTTTATTAGTCCGCCTTTGACTATGGCGGCGGAAGTCACCCAATCTCCTTCTGAAACTTCCACAGGAAGACTCTCACCCGTGACCGCGCATTTGTCCACAAAAGCGTTTCCGCTGACTATTCTACCGTCTACGGGAATATATTCCCCAAATTTTACGACCAGTATATCACCGACTTTAACTTCGCTTATCGAAACTGTTTTAGTCTCGCCGTCCGTTTCAACAGTTACCGTATCGGGAGCAAGTTTCAATAGTTTTTCGATTTCACTGCCCGTTCTCTTCTTTGATTTGTCCTCCAGCCATTTACCCAACGTAACCAAACACAATATCATTGCCGCAGACTCGAAATGCAAATTCATTGCATTAGCCTGAGCATCTTTGCCGATAAAAATAAATACGGTTAAAACTACGGAATAGATAAACGAAACGCCCGAACCCAATGCTACCAAAGTATCCATATTAGGTACGCGCTTAAAAATCGCAACCGTTCCGTTCTTAAAAAATTCGTAATTAATTGCTATGATCGCCACAGACAGTATGGCTTGATATAGGGCAAACCACGCCGAATTTCCCTTATGCGGATCAAGAAAAGAAGGTATCGGAACCCCGAACATATGCCCCATAGAAACATACATCAATGGAACCAGTAAAGCCATAGAAATAACAAACCTGATAAATAAATTGCTTTTTTGTTCCCTGTTTTTTTCCTGCGGCCCCTGCCCTTCGACATAAATCCCGTATCCAAGAGATTTAACTGTATCTATTATCTGCTCTTCCGAAAAAGATGTCTCATCGACTTCCAATTTCATAGATTTACCCATTAGGCTGACTTCGCAAGAAATTACGCCTTTAAGCCGCACGACCGTGCGTTCTATACCTGATGAACAGGCCGAACAGGTCATACCCGTTACGTCATATTTTTTTATCAAAATTACCTCTTTAATTTTTAGTTTTAATACACAATATTATAGAGCCTAATTCCTATAATGTCAATAGGAATTAGGCTCTTCATCATTATTAAATTAATATAGTCTTTCAAAAAAATAATTTTTGTTCAACTCATCTTCTATATCGTTGCCCGAACCCAAGGCAAGCAAAACTTTAACAGTGGCCATTTCAAAACTTATATCATACGCGGCAATACAAGATTCCGCAAGTCCTAAGGCGCTTCCATAAGTTCTTGCCTTACTATCTATTGTAGATATTACAACCTGAATTCCCAACCTCTTGCAGTACGCAAGGAAATTTTTAAAGTTAGATTCCTCTCCGGCCGTACAAACGGTACCGCTATGATATAATTGAACCATAACGGCCTTGGGTTTAACCTCAGTAAATCTGTAATAATCAAAGTTGAGCAATGCATGGGCCTGTATGGTTACCATATCCATACATAGCTTTTGAGATTTACAGTGCAAACGGGGCTTTCTAAGTTCATCAAAGTCGGGATTATGCGCGTTTTCATTGTAAATAAATCGTCCGTTTACGATCTGACCGAACTCAACGTTTAATACGCTGTCATATTCGCCGCTTATCTGGGTTGCCGCAACAAGACGACTGGCAAGGTGAATTTTACAATTTTCGTCGTGATTTTGAAAGCTTACGAATACTCCGCCGTAATCCACGCTTCTTATAAAAGTTACGGCGCCGGCAAAGTTTTCGAGTCCCTTGCTTCTTTCGTCGTCAAGGGGATAAAGAGCAGATACAAATACCACTGGAATTGATATATCGCAAAATATCTGACTGAAAAGATTTGCCGTAAAACACAGAGTGTCCGTGCCGTGGGTTATTATAACGCCGTCGTACTTATCAGTATCAACCGATCTAAGGCACTCAGCCATTTTTTCAAGATCACCTGGCTGTATATTCTCGCTCAAAATGTTTAACGGGCGAAGTTCGTCAAATTCTGTATCTGAATTATAACGCGCTCTATAATATTCAAGAAGTATACTTTTATCTTCATTACGAAGATCGACAGTATCGCCGCAAATGCAAGAACCTATTGTTCCGCCCGTAAAAATAACGCAAATTTTGTTTTTCATACGCATTAATTATTTTAAAGGCTTCCCACCGTGCGAGGATAAAGCAAAGTATCCCTGATATTCTGTACGCCTGTAATATACATCAGAATGCGTTCAAGCCCGAGTCCGAAACCGCTGTGCGGTACGCTTCCGAATTTACGGGTATCAATATACGAAGTATAGGCATCGATGGGCATATTACGTTTAAGCATTGCCGCCTTTAACTTTTCCAAATCCGCCTCACGCTCGCTACAACCGATAATTTCGCCTATACCTGGCACAAGGAGATCCGTAGCGGCAACGGTCTTGCCGTCCGGATTCATCTTCATATAGAACGCCTTTATATCTGCGGGATAATCTGTGACGAATATGGGCTTCTTGTAATACTCTTCGGTAAGATACCTTTCGTGTTCGGTTTGAAGATCGCATCCCCACTCTACGGGGAATTTAAACTCTTTACCTGAATTTTTAAGAATTTCAACAGCTTCCGTATATTTGACTTTTGCAAAATCACTTGAAACAACGGATTCAAGTTTTTCAATAAGTCCCTTTTCGGCCCTTTCATTGAAAAAATCCAACTCTTCCTTACAGTTTTTGATAACGTTGCGAATAATAGACTTGATAAAGTCTTCGGCAATTTCAATTATATCGTGAAGGTCGCAAAAACATACTTCGGGCTCAATCTGCCAAAACTCCGCGGCGTGGCGCGTAGTATTGCTGTGTTCGGCACGGAAAGTAGGTCCGAAAGTATAAATTTTACCCAGTCCCATTGCGGCAATTTCACCTTCAAGCTGTCCAGAAACCGTTAAACCCGCCTTAGTCCCGAAAAAGTCGCCCTGATAATACTCGTTCTCATCAGCAGCCTTAGCATTCCAGGGTTGTGTTGTAACCCTGAACATTTCGCCTGCACCCTCGCAGTCGCTACCCGTAATTATAGGCGTATGCATATACTTATAGCCGTGACTGTGAAAATATTGGTGAATGGCAAACGAAAGCTCATTTCTTACCGCAAAGACTGCCTCGAAGTACCTGGTACGCGGTCTGAGATGAGGGATCGTACGAAGGAACTCAAGCGTATGGTGTTTTTTCTGCAAAGGATAATCCTGCGGACATTCGCCTAAAACGATTATATCCCTGACATTCAATTCATAGCCGTTTCTTTCCGACGGAACAAACTTTCCTTTGACCTGTAACGCTGTGCCGGTGGCAAGCGCGGGTTTGATAGTATTTTCATCGACAAAAATTTTTTCGATTACAAGCTGTAAATTTTTGAGACAAGTTCCGTCGTTTAGCTCTATAAATGAAAGCGCCTTGGAATCGCGCCAAGTCCTAACCCAACCGCATACGGTAACGACGTCTTCCTTATATTTTTCCGGATTGTAAAAAAGTTCCTTAATATCGGTATGCTTCATTATCCTTCTCCTGTTTCTTTAATGCAAAAATACGGACCGCCCTCAGGCAGTCCGCAGATTTGTTAATTTGCTTTCTTTTCGTCCTTGGACACTACTTCAACTTTGTTGTAGTAGCCGCAATTTCCGCAAACTTTATGCGCCTCTTTCAATTCATGACAATGAGGACATTCAACGAGCGTGGGAGCCGTAGCCTTATAGTTTGCAAATCTCTTATTGGTTCTGCTCTTGGACTGTTTCCGCTTGGGTACTGCCATTTTATTACACCTCTTCTTTTTCTTTATTTAGGTACGTCAATACCCTTGCAATCCGGCTTACATAATAAAACTCCGGGCTGGCTTATAAGTATTGCGTCGTCCACGGCGGTTTTAAGGTCGATCTTAATTCCGTCGTAATAGTAATTATCGTCGTCCTTTTCAGGCACATACAAAATATCGGAATCAAAACTTACAGTATTTTCTGCATCATTCAAACAATAAGAACACTGGCCTTTGATCTTATAAACGATACTAAATCTTACGCCGACACAATCGTCTTCATAAATTTCAAAATCGCCCGAAACTTTAACCGGGCCGTCTATACCGCTCAAAGGCAACAGCCATAACTCTTTTTGAGGAGTATAATCGAAATCAAAACTTCCCGTATATTGTTTTAAAGCGTTAAGTTTTTTAACCTGTATTTCCATACCTTACTTGACTATAAAATTATAATATAAGGTCAAATCCTTTGTCAACTTATTTTTGCGAGCTTGCAGCAAAATTTATAAAAGTTCCGCTGTTTCTCTTGCAATAACCAACTCTTCATTTGTAGGTATTATCAACACTTTGACTTTTGATCCCGGTTTTGAAATTTCACGTATGGAGCCGTCGTTTATTGCAAGATTTGCTTTACTGTCAAACTCTACTCCCAAAAATTCAAGACCGGTACAAACGTCTTCACGCACGGTAGGGGTATTTTCTCCTATGCCCGCCGTAAATACTATACAGTCAAGACCGCCCATAACCGCCGCATACGCACCTACAAATCTTTTTACCTGATATGCAAACATATCGAGCGCAAGCGCGCATCTTTCATTGCCGTTTTCCATTCCGGAGCAGAGATCTCTGAAATCACTGGAAAGGCCTGAAATACCGGCAACACCACATTTCTTATTTAAATAAGTAACTGCATCAGTATGTGAAAGCCCCTTCTTCCTTGCAAGAAATTCTACCGCAGAAGCGTCAATATCTCCCGAACGAGTCCCCATAAGAACTCCTGCCAAAGGAGTAAATCCCATAGAAGTGTCCACGCACTTTCCGCCGTCAACAGCAGTTATAGACGAACCGTTGCCGAGATGACAAGTGACTATCTTCAAATCTTCGATATTTTTATTTAGATATTTTGCCGCCTCGGACGAAACGAACTTATGACTCGTGCCGTGCGCGCCGTATTTTCTTACTCCGTATTCCTTATAATCGTTGTAGTCTATTCCGTACATATAGGCCTTTTCAGGCATAGTTGCATGGAAAGAAGTATCGAATACCAAGGTCATCGGAGTGTTTGGCATAACGTCCATACAAGCCCTTAATCCCGTAGCCGCGGCGGGGTTATGCAGTGGCGCAAGCTCAAAAGTCTTTTCTTCCAAAGTTTTTATGACGTTTTCATCAACAAGCGTAGTCTTTTTAAAGTATTCTCCGCTTGCAACAACTCTGTGCCCAACGGCGTCGATCTCATCCATAGATTTAATAACGCCTATATCTTTATCTAAAAGCGCGTCAAGCACAAGACGAATAGCCTTTTTATGATCGGGCATATCCTCAGTATAAATTTTCTCTCCGCCGTTTCCTTTAGCCTTTAAAAGGGAACCCGGTATACCTATTCTTTCACAGCCGCCCTTTGCAAGTACTTTTTCCGTTTCCATATCAATCAACTGATATTTAAGCGATGAACTTCCGGCATTTACAACTAAGATTTTCATATTTTCACCTGTCTAAAAGTAATTATTTTAATCAGCCTGCAATGCGGTTACCGCAACCGTAGCGACTATATCATCTACACTGCATCCACGAGACAAATCGTTTAAAGGTTTTGCAAAGCCCTGACATACGGGGCCTATGGCCATATATCCGCCGAAACGCTGTGCTATTTTATATCCGATATTGCCTGCATTGATATTGGGAAAAACAAACACGTTGGCGTGTCCCGCAACTTTGGAACCGGGCGCTTTAAGCTGACCTACTTCGGGAGCTACCGCCGCGTCAAACTGGAATTCGCCGTCGAGAGCAAGTTCGGGAGCGGCTTCTTTTGCCATTTGCGTTGCCTGCTGAACTTTTTGAACAGACTGTGTAAATTTATCGTCGTTTCCGCTACCTTTAGTTGAGAACGACAACATTGCGACTCTAGGTTCTATTCCCGCAATGTCCTTTGCCGTCTTTGCTGATGTCACGGCAATGTCTGCAAGCTGTTCGGCAGTGGGCTCGATATTAATAGCGCAATCGGCAAATACCGCAACTCCGTCGGGATTATAAGGATTAATCTTATCGGGAGCTATCATGATAAAGCAACTCGATACCGTCTTTATTCCGGGAGCCGTTTTTACAACCTGCAAACCAGGACGGAGAGTATTTGCAGTGGAATGGCAGGCGCCCGAAACATAACCGTCTACGTCTCCCGCTTTAAGCATAAGCGCGCCGAACATAGTTCTGTCCTTGGACTGCTCCTTAGCCTGTTCTTCTGTCATTCCCTTTGATTTACGGGCTTCATAAAGAATATTAGCATATTCCGCAGTCTTTTCGGAGGTAAGCGGATCAATAAGCGTTATGCCGGAAAGATCAACTCCGGGAGCAACCTTTTTACATTCCTCTTCGTTGCCTATAAGCACTATTTTCGCTATGCCTTCTTTAGTGATCTGGGCGGCGGCTTCAACAACACGCTTGTCCTCGCCTTCACACAGAACTATGATTTTATTTTTTGCGGCAGCTTTTGTCTTGATTTCATCCAATAATGACATTGCTTTTCTCCTTAAAAACGCTTTATTTTTATACAAATCCGTTATATAATGGTTTCAAACGGATTGCAAAACATTAATATTATATACCGTTTTTTTTGAATTGTAAAGACGAACTATGAAGATTTGCGGAATTATTTGTGAATTTAACCCATTTCATAACGGACATAAACATTTGTTGGAAAAAGCCAAGGAAGCATCGGGTTGTGATTACCTGGTCTGCTTGATGAGCGGAGATTTCACACAGCGCGGAGAAATTGCGATAGCTGAAAAATACGTTAGAGCGAAACACGCCGTTATGAACGGCGCGGACTGTGTGCTTGAATTGCCGACGGCCTTTGCCGTCTCCCCCGCCGAAATATTTGCCGCTGGAGCAATAAAAATATTATCCTCTATACCGGACGTAACATCAATAGCATTCGGTGTGGAAAACGACGATAAAGCCGCTCTCTGTTCTGCCGCAAATATACTGACTACCGAAAGTGACAAATTCAAAACCGTTTTAAACCGGTGTCTCAATGACGGAAAAAGTTATATTACGAGCTTTAATACGGCATTTGAAGCCGTCGGAGGAAATGCGGAAATTCTAAAAAAGCCAAACAATATTTTAGCCGTAGAATATTTAAAGGCTATTAAAAAAGCAAAATCCGAAATAAACATTTTCCCAATAAAAAGAATAGGCGCCGATTACGGAGATGAAGAGCTTAAAAGTAATTATTCTTCCGCCGCGGCTATTCGCGCCAATCTTTTATCACCTGAAACAAAGCAAAATATCCCTATTTGTGTTTATAACGATATAGTAAATTCGGCCGGATTGGACGAAAAATTCGGACAATGCCTTAAATTGATTCTTTCAAGAACCTCAACACTTGACCTGAAACGGGTATACGGCTGTACAGAGGGACTTGAAAACGCATTGAAAAGCCTTGAAAAGGAACCTTTGGACGTTATAATCAAAGGCTCGACTTCCAAACGATACACAGCGTCGAGAATCAGACGAATTTTGTGCGAAAACTTTTTGAATATTTATAGGGACGACTGCGAAAGATTTTTGTCCTCTTCACTGTATCTTAGCCCGCTTGCAGTAAAAAAAGCTTCGGTTGGCGGAATTTTTGCGGCGTTTGCCAAAGCCTCGGTACCTGTTTTGACCAGCAGAAGCGACGAGCAAAAATTAGATATTACCGCAAAGAAATGTAAATTTTTAGATAACTTCGCACATTCTCAATGGCAACAGGTCAGCGGAATAAAAGCTCTTACCAAATTACAAATCTTATAATAAAAAGCCTGCCGTACGGCGGGCTTTTTTCTTTTATAGCAAATTTAAATAATCTATTTCTCTGGCGGTAAGTTTGCGGTATGCGCCCCTGTCAAGACCGCGCAAAGACAATTCGCCTATTTTAATTCTTTTAAGCAGCACTACTTCTTTACCTATTGCTGCAAACATTTTTCTTATTTCACGATTTTTGCCTTCGATAACTGTTATATGAATTTTCGTATACTCTTTATTTGTTTCCACTATGTGAGCTTTGCTCTTCTTGGTAACATAGCCGTCAATCTCGATACCGCTTCGCAAGGGATTAAGATCGGACTCGGTTATTGTCCCCTCAATTTTGACAAGGTAAGTTTTTGGCACCTCGTTAGACGGATGCATTAGCTTTTGAGCAAGATCTCCGTCAGTCGTCATTATAAGCAACCCCTCGCTATCATAGTCAAGCCTGCCGACGGGGTAAATTCTGCCGACGTTCTGCGGCATAAGATCCATTACGGTTTTTCTTCCCTTATCATCCGAAACAGAACAGATATAACCTTTGGGTTTATTCAGAATATAATACTCATTTTTTTTAATTACTACTCTGTTACCGTTGACAAAAACCTCGTCTTCTCCGGAAACTTCAAGTCCCAACGACGCAGTATTACCGTTTACGGTTACGTGACCGCTTGCAATTAATTTATCGCATTCTCTTCTCGATGCGACGCCTGCAGCCGCAAGAAATTTGTTTAAACGCATTTAAATAACCAACTTATAATTAATTATCTATAATACTATACAAATTCCCCTTAAAAAGCAAGCCGTTTGCATCGTAAATTTCAAGCTCGGCAATTAAATCGCCTTTGTTAATTTTTGTCCCTGTAGCCAATGGTTTTACTTCATATCTCACGGCATCAGAGTTTTTTACAACTAAAACTTCCTCACTTGGAAGTTTACAAAGTACTCTACCTGACATAAATACTCTATTTTTATCTATTTTGAGCAATTTATAAGCTGAAAAACAGTTGTCAAAAATTTTTTCCGACCTGGCGTACATGTCGTAACAATTAAGCACAACAGCGACTACGTCCATTCCGTCTCGCTCCGCTGAAGATACCAGACACCGCCCTGCCTTGACTGTATAACCCGTTTTAACGCCGTTGGCACCTTCATAGTTATAAAGCATTTTATTTTTGTTTGCGTACGAGCGGAATTTACCGACATAGTTTTTTGTGGAAACTATCTCTTTAAATATAGGATTCTTCATTGCATAGCAAGCAATCTTACACAAGTCTCGCGCGGTAGTGTAATGATCGTTGTCGGGCAATCCGCTTGGGTTTTTTAAACTTGTGCTTTCCGCCCCCATTTCCTTTACCCGCGCATTCATTGTTTCAACAAATTTTTCAACACTGCCGCTGTGATGTATTGCCAATGCACAAGCGCTGTCATTACCCGAGCGCAACATAAGACCATATAATAAATCGCGAACATCTATTTCTTCGTTTCGTTTTAAATAAATGCTTGATCCCTCTACCCCGATGGCTTTGTCATCGACCGTTAATATTTCGTCGAGATCGCAATCCTCTATAATTATAATTGCGGTAATAATCTTGGTGGTGCTCGCCATAGGCAATTTGCAATCCGCGTTACTTTCAGACAAAACCGTACCCGTAGACAATTCCATAGCAATTTCCGCGGCAGCATCTGCGAGAACTCCTATGGGCGCAGTGTAATTAATAATGCTGCACAATAAAGTTATGGCAAGGCAAAATAGCAATAAATATTTCTTACGCATTGTCCGTTAATTTGTGTACTAACTCCCCTGTTTTATCAATTAGCGTATCTATTGCGCCGTCATCCAATTTAAGCAGTCTGCATCCTTTTCCGTCGTCGATCAAAAATCCCTTGGGTTTTACCGTTATGACCGTTCCGTTACCTCCGGCCAACTGAAAACCGTCGGCTTCCTTAAAGGTCTTTACGTCGCCGTATTCGCCGCCACCGCTCAAGTTGACTACCGTTACCGACGAAAGAGGAATAACTTCCGTTCCGCTGACAGTTATGATCGACTTACCTATTACGGTATCTGCGCCCGCAACCTTTTCTATAGATATCTGAGGCGCGTCGAATTCTTTATCCCTGTTCTTTTTTAGTTTTGAATGCATAAATTTTCTCCATTATTATTATAAAAATTATCTTAGCTATTACCGATAAATTTAAAATTGTAACGGTCTTGGCATAAAATCTTATTTCCGAATGATCTTCATTAAAAATAGTGTAATTCCGTAATTTACAGTAATTCCCGTTTATCTGTATGAATTTGTATATTGCCGTGGTAAAACAGTTTTGAACGAGCGCGGCATATACGTTTGCATCTTTTTTTACACCGAAGTCGCCAAGTTGAACGATCTTGTAAATACAGAGCTGATTAAAAATTTTATATAGACTTACGTTCAGTTTTTTTGCATCGACTTTTTTACTTTTACCGTTTATCTGCATTTCACTGAAACTGTCTTTTACGGTATTGACGTTATAAAAATTAAATTTGAATATCCCAATGTTTAAGCTTGCGTACTTTAATCCCGTATTTATATAAATATAGTTATTAATGTGAATGGGAAAAATAAAGATAGTAAAGCCTAATGCGCCGAGATACACTAGCGCTTCATTCATAAAAATATTATTTGAAAAAAATATTTTAATATGCAAAAAAGACGGCGTTTGCCGTCTTTTCAATTTATATTTTATAAAATTTTAATCGATTTTTATAAGATCTTCGTCATCATCGACAAAATCGGGAATTTCAAACCCGTTTTCATCAACTTTTACGGCAGTTTGAGTATCTTCCTTTTTCGTTTCCTTGGCCTGCTGCTTTTCATCTTTCTCAACGTAAACGTCCTTCTTATATAAGTAATTTGCGTCGTCCTCATCTTCATCGAGTATGTTGCCGTTCAATTCAGCAATCTGCGCCATAAGCTCGTCATAATCAGGCAATTCCTCTATAGAATTGAGTTTAAAGCGTTTAAGAAAGTTATCGGTAGTCGCGTACATTATGGGTTTGCCCACAGCATCCTTTCTCCCGCAAGCAACAATCATTTCCAATTCCAACAAAGTATGTATCGCATAGTCACAGCTAACTTGCCTTATATCTTCAAGTTCAGGCTTTGTAATGGGCTGTTTATAAGCAATTATCGCCGCACATTCCAATATTGTTTTAGTAAACTCTTTTTCTTTAATTGGAATAAGAACTTCGGAAATCTGTTGCTTATATTTAGGGCTGGAAGCAAATTGAAGTTTTCCGTTAAAAACAAGAAGTTGTATTCCGCTTTCTTCACCATATTTTATTTTAAGTTCGTCTATGCCATTATTTACTTCCTTAACGGAAACGCCCAATTTTTCAACAATAAACTTCACTGGCACAGCTTCGCCGGAAGCAAAGACGATCGCTTCAATTATATTCGTCAAATTGTTCATCTGATAAATCCTTTAAATCCTTGTCGGGATTGAGTAATATCTTTATATCTCCGAACGAACAAGTCTGTTCGACGGTAATAAACTGATGTTTAAGCATTTCAAGCAGCGCCTGGAAAGTCGTAACCACTTCATTCCTGGAAAAAGTCGTAAAAAGCTTATCAAACATTATCTCTTTTTCCTGCGTCAATTTATCGCGGATAAACGCAACCTTTTCTTCTACGGTATATTCGTCCTTGGGTATTTCCCTGATCTTAGCCTTTTCACGCATCATACTTTCGTTTTTAAGCATCATACGCGCAAAGGCTTCAAGCAATGCATTGACCGTAAAATCTTTATAAACCACCCTTACTGTATTTAAAGAGGGATCAGGCTCTTTAAATATATATCCTATTGTTTCAAGATCTTTAAGCTTAGGAGTTTCACTCTTTATAAGTTCATACTCACGCTGTTTTAATTGCTCGATAAGAGCTTGTTTTTCGTCCTCACCGCCGCCCATTTCCTCGCCTGCGACCTCTACAACGGGTACCATACTCTTTGACTTAATATAGATTATTTGTGCCGCAAGCGCAAGATATTCGCTTTCTTTATCAACGTCCCGTCTGGGCTGGGATTTCATATATTCGATGTAATTCAAAAACTGTTCTGTAACCTTCGAAACAAATACGTCTTCAATCTTAATCTGCGCAATATTTATAAGATGCAACAGAAGATCGAGAGGGCCTTCGAAGTCATCCAAAACGGTATTATAATCCACAACCGATTCAAAATTTTCCAAATTGAAAGCCATAATTTATCCTTTATATCAATATCGGCAAACCGAAAATTGCATTCCACATAGCTAATATAGGGAAGCCGATTATTTTTTGCGCAAACCAGCCAACCCAACCCAAAATATCAAAGTATTCGGCAATTTGCAAGTTCGCGTAACTTACCAGCATATCGCACAGAAAGCTTTCAAGCACAAGAATTAAAAGTATATACATTCCATACGTTTGCAAAAATCTGCGAACGGGATTTACCTGACGCGTAAAAGCTTCAACTATTCTGAATCCGTCAAGCGGATAAAGCGGGAGCAAATTGAAAACAAATACGCTTAACCCATAAGCATATATCAAAAATAGAGACTGTGATATAATAGAAAAGATTATATCAAGCCATTTGTTGTTAAGAAAAAAACCGATATTCGGTAGATAAACTAATTGATTTAATACAAGGTATAACGGATAAGCGATAAAAGCCAAAATATAATTTGTTACCACTCCCGCTATCGCAGTAAAAAACAAGCCTTTCCTGTAGTGTTTAAAATTGCCGGGATAAACGGGCACAGGCTTAGCCCAACCGAATCCCGTAACGGCACACATTAAAAAGCCTACCGGATCAAGATGCTTTATGGGATTGAGCGTTAATCTACCGGATATCTTAGCAGTTCCGTCTCCACACTTATACGCTACAAAAGCGTGAGCAAATTCGTGCGGTGCAAATATAAATATAACGGCAATCAATCCGGCAGCTATACTGATTAATCTATCCATTTACTTCAACCTTTCTGGGATCAAATCGTTTCTAATCAAATCCTCGTATGTTTGGGGTTTTATTATGTAGTCTGCTCTGCCGTCCTTTACAATGACTGACGGCGGAACAAGGTTTCTGTTATAGTTGCTGGCCATAGAATAATGGTAAGCACCCGTAGTGAGTACAGCCAAAATATCGCCCTCACGGGCTTCGGGCATAGAAACATCTACAGCAATTAAATCACCGCTCTCACAACATTTGCCCGCTATAGAAACTTTCTCCGTACAAGGTTCTTTTGCCCTGTTGGCCAACAGAGCAGTATACTTCGACTGATATAAGGCATAACGAGGGTTTTCAAACATACCGCCGTCTATAGCAACGTACTTTCTGATACCGGGAATTTCTTTGATGCGGCCGACTCTATAGAGAGTTATTCCCGCTTCGGCAACTATTGATCTGCCGGGTTCTATCAAAAGAAACGGCTCCTTCAAGCCGTACTCTTGGCATTTATCCTTAATTGTATAAATAAGCGCTTTTAAATATTCGGCATAGTCGGTAGCGCTTAGAGAAGCGTCCTCGTCTGTGTACCACACGCCGAAACCGCCGCCCATATTTACTTCAGTTGCTTCAAAACCTGTTTTATTACGGATTTCCGCAATAAAATTCATAACTTTTTCTGCCGCAAGCACAAAGGATTGCTTTTCGAAAATTTGAGATCCTATATGACAATGATAGCCTTTCAAAATAAGATTTTCTTTTGCAAGAACCTGCTTTGTCATTTCCTCGGCGGCCCCTCCCGATATGGAAAAACCGAATTTACTGTCAGTGCGCGCCGTCTGGACAAAAGCATGTGTATGGGCCTCAATTCCTGGATTAATACGGATAAGAACAGCCTGTTTAATTCCACGCTCACCTGCAATCTCATTCAAGGTTTCCGCTTCACCGAGGCTATCTACAACTATCGTTCCAACCTTACAATCAAGCGCATATTCAAGCTCGGCATAAGTTTTATTATTTCCGTGCATATACACCCTATCAAAAGGAAATCCCGATTTTGCCGCAGTATATATTTCACCACCGGACACAACGTCTATACCTATTCCCTCGTCTTTGGCGATCGTATACATTGCCATACAGGAAAACGCTTTGGAAGCATATAAAACCAAACCGTTACCGGAATACTCCTTAATAATGGTGTTTTTATACGTCCTCATCATATTTCTTATATAAACTTCGTCGTAAACGTACAGAGGCGTACCAAACGCTTCAGCCAAAGCAACGGTATCCATTCCGCCAATTTCAAGATGTCCTTCATTATTAATTTTAAGCGTGTCGCGTTCGTTCATAGCAAACCTCCAAAATAATTTTATCAAGAAATCAAAAAATAGTCAATTACATTTAGGCTGTTTTTCATCTCTGCCGAAACGACAACAAAAAACACCGCATTACGGCGTATTTCATAGAGATAAAGGCAAGGATCGACAAATTTCCTTGCCTTTTCATTTTAATTTGATATAATGAAATTACGATAAACTGTAAATTATAATCGGAAGGATTTTATATGAAAAAATCATGCTTAATTCTCGTAGGAGCTATTGTAGCAACTCTTTTTTTCCTCACAAGTTGCGTGTATGTAGGGTTGCCCACTGAAAAAATAAAACAACATAACGAAGCAATTAAGCAACAGTTACCTAAACTCTTTTTAAATAATTTTAGCGGAAGTTTTTATTACATACCCGGAAGTGAGGGAAAATCGATTAACTTTTCATCTAAAGACGGAAAAAGAGAATATCTTATAAAGACTAACGAAAAGCTATCTTATTTTGACGGAACTACAGAAAAAACTTATACCTTTTCTATAAAATCCGAAGAAAGTGCATTGGGGAATATAGCTTCTTATCAGTTGATTGATAATGATATTCAAGATATTTTAAATGTAATTCATTCTTATGACGGAACGTACGATAAAATCAAAAGTGTATCGAGTTCTCAAAAATACGAAGAAGAAATCTATGACGAGATAGAACATGACGTTTATTCTATGGAATGGAAATATTCCTCAATTGCGACATTTACATTTTATCTGAACGCAAATACTTCTTTCTTGCATTCTATTTATTTTAGAGACGCTTCTAAAAACATGAATGAGGAAAAATCACATTTTGATTTATTTATTTATCCAAACGAGTCCTTTGTTTCAAGTTTGGAAGATGAATATGAAACGCTAAAGAGCGTCATGTAAAATTATTATAAAAGCCCGCTATACTTCGATTACGAAGATAGCGGGCTTTTTTTGTCCACAAAAAATCACTATAACAGGCACATTACCTTTATTAAATGGACCATTCGCCAGTAATTTGTTTAAAGTAATCGATAAATCCAGCCTTCTCGACTGTTTCAGCCGCCACAACGTTAACTTTATCGACTAAAACGCCGTCTTTATAAACTTCAATATAACCTACGACATCGCATTCTTTTACGGGAGCTTTAACTTCGTTTGCAACAACTACAAACGTTACATCGGGAGTATTATCTACTGCCGAAAATACATAAGCATTTCTTTCAGGACGAACAAGGAACGTGTCTTTTTTCCCTCCGCGAACAAAAAATTCATCGTTCAAGGTAACGTCTTTATCAAGCACGATTTTATTTTTATAGTTGGCAAAACCGAATTCAAACATATTTATTGCCGACTCAAACCTGTCGTTGCTTGTGCTTGCGCCTAAAACTACGGATACAAGCCTCAAATTGTTTTTTACTGCGGTAGACGCAAGACAAAAGCCCGCTTCATTCGTAAAGCCTGTTTTCCCACCGTCGCAGAATGAATATCTTTTAATAAGCTTATTTGTGTTTGTCATGGAAGTCGTCCTATCCGAAGAATGAACGAAATCCTCAAGCCATATCTTGCTGTATTTAAAATATTCTTCGTTTTTTATCAAATTGGAAAACATGGTTGCCACGTCTTTCGCGCAAGAATACTGAGTGTCCCTTGGTAACCCAGTACAATTTGCAAACAACGTATCGGCACAACCCAAATCTTTTGCCTTTTCATTCATTCTGGCAATAAATTCCTCTTCACTGCCGGCAACCGTTTCAGACAGAGCCACGCAACTGTCATTAGCAGAACAAACTATAATACTCTTTACAAGCTGGTCGACGCTGTATTCGCAATTCTTATCTAAAAAGACTTGAGATCCGCCCATTCCTGCGGCATTGGCACTTACAACCACCGTATCATCCAAAGAAATAGCGCCGTCATTAACCGCGTCGAATACAAGAGTTAAAGTCATAACCTTACATACGCTCGCTATAGGCATTCTCGCCGTTTCGTTTTCTTTATACAGGCATTCGCCCGAATTGTAGTCCATCAAATATGCCGATTTACTGTTTTTAATCAACGAACGCTGATTAGTTTCAAGTGTAAATCCGCTCATAGCCATTCCGGAAACCGCTATTGCGGTGCTTAACATAAACGCATACAATTTTTTCATACAACAAGTATGCGTAATATTGCTTACGTTATACTATGATTATAACAATTCTGAATAAAACGTTAATAAGCAACATAAGAATTATGCCGTCTATTAGAGCTAGTATTGCTGGCAAAAAGAATACGATTTTTCTGTTAATTATTTTGCAAGTCTCCGCCAAAATAAAGCAAAGTAAAAGTGAAATAGCCGTTGACGGAATGAAAACAAGTAATGTAACCAATAAGCCGCTGAAAGTCGTTATACATACCAAGACCACGGTATAAAGTCCAAAAAATAGACCTCTGATATACAGAAATATCAAGGTAAGATACTTCCATTTGGTGAAGTAACAAATAAAAAAGAAAATATAAAAATAAATTAAATCTGCAAGCAGATGCGACAAAAACAACGATCCGTTATTAAATGTAAACACGTTAAAAACATATTCACTGCCGAAATCTATAAAATAAATGTTATTTACAACAGGTGTATAGAGTACTATGCCACATATAATTGAGCAAATCAAAACAATCAAAAAAGCTATTAAATACTTTTTATCACAATTTTTTATATTAAACGACAAAATCCTCATATATTAATCTATGAGGATTTATCAATTAATATGAACTTGTCATTTTATCTATTCCTATTCCATATCCCCTTGTGGGATCATTAATGAACACATGAGTTACTGCTCCGATCAATTTACCGTTTTGCAATATGGGGCTTCCGCTCATTCCCTGAACAATTCCGCCGGTTTTTTCTAAAAGTTCCTTATCTTCTATTTTAATAACGAAATTCCTATTATCTTTATTGCCTTTATCTACTTTAACGATAGATATTTTATACATTTTTGCTTCCGTACCGTATACAGTGGAATAAATGTAGGCTGTCCCGATATCTACTTCGTCCATCCCTGCTTTTTCAACTTTAATCAACTTGGAACAGTTGAAGTTTTTCGCAAGAGAACCGAAAACTCCGCAAGGGCAATTTATTTTCGCTTCGCCTATTACAGAACTTTCAAACGCGCCCTTCAATTCTCCGGGGGTACCTCTGACTCCCTTTTTCACATCGTAAATTATACCGTTAAATACAGTGCCGCCATTAATTTTTATAATGGAGTTTTCAGTATCCGTTATTGGATGCCCCAACGACGCAAACTTATTATTTGTTTTATCGATATAAGTTACGGTACCGATTCCGTTAATACTATCTTTTACCAAAACTCCTATTCTTTTACCTTCTGAAGAGCGTTCCTTTACCGGCCTGATAGGAATTTTACGGCTTTCACCGTTTCTTTTCAATGTAATTTCAAATTTTTTATAGTCCTTTGCTATTATATCATTTATATCTGCGCTTTTTGTAACCGTTTCACCATTGATTTTTTCGATAACGTCGCCGGCCTTTAATCCTGCGTCCCTTGCAGGACAGCATATACCGTCCTCGGTTATTACTTCGCACAGTCCCACAACTTCAACTCTTGTAGTACTCAGCATAAAACCTGCCGGAAATCCGCCCAAATAAAATCCTGAATTGTCCGCCGCCGCAGTAAGCGGGACAAACATCATAGTGCAAATAACGGCAGTTAAAAACAATAAAAACGCTTTAAATACTTTCTTTCCGTAAAACATAACAAAAGTATTGTGCGCAAGAGTTTAAAATGTATACAACAAAAAAGACGGTTTTACCGCCTTAGTTGTTTTTTAATTCATTTATAAGTTCTTTGGCGTGTTTTATAGCCGCTTCAGACTCAACACCGCCCGTCAAACGAACCAATTCTTTAATTTTACTATCTTCGTCCAAACGCTTCACTTGCGTAAACGTCTTACCATTTTCTTCGGTCTTGAAGATCAAAAATTGCGCGTCGCTTGCAGCGCACACCTGAGGCAAATGCGATACAGCAAGAATTTGAGTATTTTTGGAAATAGCTATAAACTTTCTTGCAACGGTATTTGCAGTAATTCCGCTGATACCTGAATCTATTTCATCGAAAATGTAGGTAGAAATTCCGTTTACATCTTTCAGCAGGGTTTTAACCGCAAGCATAAAGCGTGACATTTCACCGCCGCTTATAACCTTATTCAACGGCTTCAAAGGCTCACCGCGGTTTGCTGAAAACATAAATCTAATGCGGTCGGAACCGTCAAAGCTATTAAGATCAGCCGTTTCCAAACTGTAATCGACAAACTCAACCGAAAATGCGGCGTCAACTATATTTAAAGTTTTCAATTCTGCGACTACGCTTTTAACAAATTTCGTTGTGCATTCTTTTCGAAGCTTTGACAGCTCACGACACAGTGAATATATCTCTCTATTCTTTTGTTCTATCTCCTTGCTGCATTTATCGATGATTGCCGCACTATCGGTAAGAAGTTCCGCCTGTTGTCTGGCGTCTTGAAGAAACCTAAGTATCTCCTTTTCGTCTGCTCCGTACTTCTTTCTTAAACTCTTTAACAACGTCAGGCGCTCTTCAATTTCCTGCGCTTCACGACCGTCAAACGACAAGTCTTCGGCAAGATCCGTCACCGTTTGGGAAACATCTTCAATTTCAAGTTTTAAGCTTTCAATTCTGTCATATAATTTTGAATAGTCGTCATTCAGCGAAGAAATGCCGCCAAGGCAATGTTTTACAGAAGATATAGAATCCGCACAACCGCCGTCATCGTTTATAATTGCCGCTACTTCGTTTAATGCCGACAATATTTTTTCCGTGTTTGCAATTATATTCTGTCTGGACTTTAATTCCTCGAATTCTCCCTCTCTTAGTTCGGCTACTTCAATTTCTCTGATCTGGTAATTTAATAGGTCCAAACGCCGCTCTCTTTCCGCTTCGTTCCCGCCGAGAGCAGAAATTTTTCTTTTAAGCTCCTTCTTTTCCGATATAAGAACACTTAATTTTGACTTAATTTCATCGGCATTAACACCTATAAGTCCGTCCACTACCTTTAGCTGATTTTCTTCACTCAATAAAAAGAAGTGTTCGCTTTGCCCATGAACGTCCACAAGTCTTTGAGTCAAAGACTTAAGCATAGCGGCAGTTACGGCATTGCCGTTAATCTTTATCCCGCCTTTGCCTTCCATATTATATTTGCGGGTAATAATTATGTTCCCGTCGGTTTCGATATCCATATCGAGCAAAGTTTTAACCACGGAACTGTCCTTATCTACGACAAATTCGGCGCGCACTGATAATTCCTGCTCGCCGTATCTGATCATTGATTTATCCGCTTTAGAACCCAAAACAAAGTTTATGGAATCGAGGATTACTGATTTTCCCGAACCCGTTTCGCCGGATAGAATATTAAGTTTTTCATCGAACTCTATGTCAGCTTCGGATATGAGCGCGATATTTCTTATGTGTAACCTACGTAACATCAGCTTAAATATTCTTTAAGAACGTCCATTACTCCCGCGGTGTGATCGTTGCTGTCTACTACTATCAATAGGGTATCGTCGCCTGCAACACTACCGATTATTGCATCTATATTGAGACTGTCTACAAATACGCCGACAGTCGAGCCGTTACCACGCATAGTTTTAACCAAAATAAGATTGTTTGCCGCTTTAATTCCAAGAACACAACCTTTAAATAAATTTGTCATACGATTCGTGACGCTATCCACGTAGCTGTCAAAGCTCGCATATCTGTACTTCTTGGAAGTCCCCGCAACCTTATAGAGTTTTAGATCTTTAACGTCGCGTGAAATTGTAGCTTGCGTTACGTTAAAGTTTGCTTTAATAAGCTCATCGCACAACTCTTCCTGAGTATCTATCTCTTTTGCCGCGATGATTTCCAGAATTTTTTGTTGTCTTAATGATCTTTGCATTATTTACTCCAAATATTTAATTTAATTAAAAGTTTATTGAAAAAATTTTTATCGTCTACTGTTATAAAATCCACGGTTTGCTTCGCCTTTTTAACAGTAACAAGCTCTCCGCTATTCACCGAGCCGACAATTTTACCGTCAACTATAAGTCCCAAGGGAACGTCCGATCCCACGGCGGAAAGCGATAAAATGGATTTATCGGAAAACACAACGGGACGCGAATGAAGAGAATGCGCGCAAATGGGCGTTAAAATGAACGCCTTGATATCAGGCGTCAATACGGATCCGCCCGCCGCAAGCGAATATGCCGTAGATCCCGTAGGTGTACTGACGATTATCCCGTCGGCAGAAAAATTATCCACAGTAGTTCCGTTGATTTCCGCGTGAACGCTTACGGTATTTGTGAAATTAGATCCGCTTGTCCCTCTTTGAACAACCAAATCATTCAAAGCAAAATATACCGAACCACCGCTTTCGATCTGAAGCATACTGCGCCGCTGAGTAATATAATCGCCGCTCTTTACCAATTCCAAAGCTTGATCAAGTTTATTAGGTTCGAATTCCGCCAAAAAACCAAGATGTCCGTAATTTATCCCGATAATTTTAACGCCGCGCTTAGCGCATTCTGATGCAACCGTTAAAATAGTTCCGTCGCCGCCCATTACAAACAAAACGTCGAGTCCGTCGAGGTCGGAATTATTTTTAATTTCAATACAGGGCGACGAGAAAACGCTTGAAATCTTATCAATGTACTTCTTCTCGCCGCTGAAATATTTTTTGTTTAAATATATTCCAACCTTCATAATAAGAATATTATACACTGTAATATTCAAAAATGCAACACATTTATGAATAATTTTTATTAATATACAAAAAAAGTCTATTATCATTAAGTAATAGACTTTTTTAAATCAATAAATTTTGCGGGGATGCCGCCTTTTTTCATTAATAAAAGATATTCCGTATTTTTTCCTTTTATAATAGGCGCATAGGTAATTTTCAAAGGCGCCAAGCCAACTGAAATCGCGAAATCATAGATTTTTTCTACAATTTCCTCCCTTGCTTTTACATCCTTTACTATACCGTTTTTACCTACTTTTCTACTACCACACTCGAATTGAGGCTTTATAAGAGCAATTACGTCCCTGCCTTTCGAAAGCACGTTTGATACAGCCTCAAGTAAATAGGTCAAAGATATAAAACTTACGTCAATGACTATGCCGTCCAATACTTCTGAAAAAAGATTGAGATTAAGATTTCTTGCATTGAAACCGTCTATAATCACAATATTTTCGGTTTTCAACGTATCGTCCAACTGACTGGTTCCCACATCTATACAGTAAACCTTGGATGCGCCGTTCTGAAAAAGACAATCCGTAAACCCGCCCGTACTTGCTCCAATGTCCGCAAATACTTTACCAACAACAGAATAACCGAAGTCCTTTAACGCCTTAGACAATTTGTACCCGCCTGCGGACACAAAATTTTCCTCAGCTTCGAGAAATGTTAATTGATCTTTTTCACCAACGTCATAAGATGCCGAAATATTTTTGCCGTTTACAAGCACAAGCCCCTTATCGACGGCTACGGCGGCTTTGGTGCGAGAACCGAATTTTTCTGCAAGGAATTTATCTATTCTCATTTTTAATCACGTAATCGACAAGCGCTTCCGAATTTACTTCTAATTCGTCCATTAGTTCAGACACACTCCCTTGTGAAATGAATTTATCGGTGTAAGCAAAATTTTTGATTATTTTTTCGCTTTCCGAAAAATATACGTCTAACAATGCACCGAAGCCGCCCAAAAGCATATTATCTTCAAGCGTAATAATATGTTTTTCACTCAATGAATTAAGCAAATCTTCATCAAGCGGTTTTACAAATCTTGCATTTATGACGGAAATTTTTACACCCGATTGCCCCAGCTTTTCCGCCGCGGACATTGCTAAGTCAAGCATTCTTTCACCGCAAGCTATGACGGCATATTTACCGTCGCCGCGCACCAATGTTTCCCATTTGCCTAAGATAACAGCGCTGTGTTCACCCAAAAGCTTTTTACCCGATCGGGGGTATCTTATAGCAAGCGGCGCAGAGTAATCGACGCTGAAACGCAAAAACTCCTCAAATTCTTTCACGTCCTTTGGTACCGCTATAGTAAGATTAGGGATCATACTCAAAAATGAAAGGTCGAATACACCCTGATGTGTTTCGCCGTCGGCCCCCGAAATTCCCGCCCTGTCTATACATAAGGTAACAGGCAAATTCTGACTGCATATATCTATTACTATTTCGTCAAAAGACCGCTGTAAAAAAGTCGAATACACAGCATAATAAGGTTTAAGTCCCTCGGCAGCCATAGACGCACAAAGAATTGTCGCGTGTTCTTCGCAAATACCTACGTCCATCGAACGATTTGGATATTTTTCAAAAAATTCGGATAACCCGAGGCTGGACGTCATGGCCGCAGTAACGGCAACGATTCGATTGTCTTTTTCTGCAAGGTTGATAAGAGTTTTACCTAAAATTTCAGAATACTCGGTCTCAACATTGTTGCCGTGCGATATTCCATGAGTAGCTTCGGGATTGTCTTCGCAGAAAGAATACCCCTTACCTTTCTTGGTAACTACATGCAAAATGACAGATTCTCTTTTAAGACTTTCCTTGATCTCGGAAAGCTTTTCAATCATTTTTTCCAGATTATTACCGTCGTATACTCCGTCGTATCTGAAACCGAATCGTTCGAATATCTTTGCGTGTCTATCGTTCTTTTCTTTTCGTTCGGCAGTCTCGCATAGTATTTCAAGATATTCGTGCATACTTCCCACTGTGGGAGCAATAGACATACCGTTATCGTTTAATATTAAAAGTATATTGGTATTGATAAGCCTTAAACTGTTAAAAGCCTCGTATATTAGTCCGTTATTGAACGATCCGTCGCCTACAAGCGCAATTACGTTGTAATCCTCGCCCTTAATATCTCTTGCTTTGCCTATGCCCAAAGCCGCAGAAACGGAAGTTCCCGCATGTCCTACGTTATAACAGTCATACTCGCTTTCCTCGCGCTTAGGAAACCCGGAAATCCCGCCCTTTTGTCTCAAAGTTTCAAACCGATCATATCTTCCCGAAAGCAATTTGTGAGTATAACATTGATGCCCTACGTCAAACACCAATTTATCTTTGGGGAAATCGAAGACATAATAAAGCGCAACGGTAAGTTCGACCGTACCGAGGTTAGAAGAAAGATGCCCGCCGTTTTTCAAAACGGTAGCGGTTATTACCTCCCGGGCTTCCTCACAGAGAGCCAACAGCTCCTTTAAGGTCATACTTTTCAGTTGCGCAACTGTTATATTTTCAAGCATTACCTTTCCCTTTTAAAGAAAGTAGTAAATTTTGCAAATCCGAATACTATCTGCTTGTTGAATTTTACCGCAAAATGTTTAAACAATGCTTTACCGCCTACGGTAAGCGCGCCGATAGCGGCGCTGACGGCTATGGACGCAATAAGAGATTCCGTAGTTCCCGATACCGCCATATGCACGGCAAGAGCCGCGCCTGCGGCACCACTCACTATACCGCATATATCTCCGATCACGTCGGCAAATATGCTTGAAAGCTTACTGGCATTGCGACAGAAAGTAACGGCGCGTTTTGCACCTTTAATTTTGCCCGAGGCCATAGCATGATAAGCCTCAGGACTGCACGACATAATGGCGTTAGCCAAAATATCGCAACCGATATTCAGTATCAAAAGCACTATGAGTACGATGACGCACACAAAGGCTTCACTGTCTTTTACCGCAACTTCGGTTAAAAAACTGAATAATACGGTAAGAGCAAAAGACATAAAAAACACCGTAATACCCCAGGTAAGCCAGGCGTATTTATGGCGTTTTTTCGATTTCTTTTTCTTTTCCCGCTTTTTTTCCGTACTTGGCGGTTCTTCTTTGTTTTCTTTTGGATCGGTTTGAATGTTGTTAGTCTGTATGTCGTCTTCCATAATTCAAAAATAAAACGCACAAATCCGTGCGCAAGATCGCATTAAAGCGATAAAAAATAAATAATATAGTGGTTTATATTAAATAAACTTTGCGTCTTAGGTTCGGTAGGATTTCCCCCGTTCTCACTCCCCGTCGCCGTAGAAGCAGTTTCCTTTTAAGAAAACGGATACAAAAGTATGACCGAATTGCCACTTAGTCCACACTGTAATCTCTAATATAAAGACAGTCTAGAATCTTTCATTGACAAGTCTCATTGAGCTAATCCTCTTTTGCAAACTACAATTTCAAACAGCGATAAGGTTCACTTCATCCGGCCGAACGAAAATCACCCAGGTTCTGTTATCCGCTGCATTCACTCAAGGCAGGCTACTCTGTACCAAGCTTTCGCCTGATAGCAGGTTTATACGCGCCGCCGTCTGAGGCCGCGCGCCTCCACGGTGAATGGGGTGGGCTGCGGTATGCCGTTACCTAGCTCCCATACACCTTTACTCCCAGCATTCACCCACTTTTGGCAAAGCAAGCAAACACCAGAAACTTCATCGATATGCCCTTTAACGGTATTTTACCCCCGTCTTCGTTTCAATGAGCATTGACTAGAATACTGCACCACTATATTCTGTTTATTATTATATCATATGCGTATAGGTTTGTCAATAGTTTTAACCCTTGCGCGTACGCACGTAGTCCACCAGTCGAACGAGGAAATCTCTGTCGCCCTCTATGCCCTCTAAAAGCGTCCGGCACCTCTCTGCAAGCACATCGGCGCGAAGCTTTGCGCCGTCAAGGCCATAAACGCTGACGGACGTATATTTACCATCTTTGTCGTCTTTTCCTATACTTTTACCGAGAGTTTCAAAGTCGCCCTCTACATCTAAAATATCATCAGTAATCTGGAACAGTAAGCCGAGATCCCTACCGAAAGCCTTAAGTTCCGAAAAACATCTTCCGCCGAGAAGTATTCCCGGAACAACTACAGGAGCCGTGATAAGCTTGCCAGTCTTATTTTCATAAATAAAGTCAAGCGTAGCCTCATTATAGCTCGAATCTTTTTCATGCATAAGATCTGCCGACTGTCCCGCAATCATACCGCATATACCAGCACTGTCGCAGATATATTCCGCTGCCGATATATACTCTATGCCGTTTTTGCATTCCTTTAAAAGAAGCGAGTAAGCCGTATTTAGTAAACCGTCGCCCGCAAGCACTGCGTTACCCGTGCCAAACACCTTGTGGTTGGAAGGTTTCCCGCGCCTGAAATCATCGTTATCCATTTCGGGCAAATCATCGTGTATAAGAGAATACGTATGGATCAACTCGATCGATAATGCAAAATTTTCAAGCTTTCTTCTTTCCAGTCCAAGCAGATCTCCGACTGCAAGCATTAAAACGGGACGGATGCGTTTCCCGCCGATGTTAAGACTGTATTTCAAACTGTCGGCAAGAATTTTAGGGCGGCAATCGATACCGTTACAAAACTTTTCAAGCGTTCTATTAAATTCGTTTACGTATAAATTGTATTTTTCGTTAAAATCCAATTTTATCTCCTCATAACCGCCGTTTGAAGCGCATTATGCATCAACATAGTTATAGTCATAGGCCCTACCCCTCCGGGAACAGGCGTGATATAGGAACACTTTTCTTTGACTTTTTCGTAGTCAACGTCGCCGCACAGTTTTCCATTTTTATCCCTGTTCATGCCTATGTCTATTACGACTGCGCCTTCCTTTACCATATCCGCGGTTATCTTTTTAGCTCTGCCTACAGCAACCACAAGAATATCCGCATTAAGGCATTCTTCTTTAAGATTTACCGTCTTACTGTGACAAACGGTTACGGTAGCGTCGGCATTCAATAACAGCATTGCCATAGGCTTTCCAACTATCGCAGACCTGCCCACAACGACGGCGCGCTTCCCCGCAACAGGGATGTTGTATCTTTCCAACATTTTCATAACGCCGTTGGGAGTACAAGATACAATGCTTTTTTCTCCCAAACAAAGTTTACCAATGTTCTCTTCGCAAAAACCGTCAACGTCTTTCTCCGCGGGAATAAGCCTCAAAATTTCATCGGCACAAATATGATCGGGTAAAGGTAACTGAACAAGTATTCCGTCGATCTTATCATCGGTAACAAGCGCTTTTATATGTTCTTTAAGCTGTTCTTGAGAAATATCCTGCGGCAGATAATAAGCAAAAGACTTTATTCCGACTTCTTCGCAAGCCTTTATTTTATTTCTGACGTAAATTGCGGACGCGGAATTTTCTCCCACCATTACTACCGCAAGACCAACGTCCCTACCGTATTCGTTTCTATATAATTCAACACTATGTTTAATATCAGCGCGCATATCCGCGGCAAGCGCTTTGCCGTCGATAATTTTATACATAGCTACCCTTCTCCACGTCGGATAAAATGCCTGAAACAAACGAAGCGCTCTTGGGTGATGAATACTTCGATGCCATATTGGCCGCTTCATTTACAGAAACAGGCTTAGGCACGTCCGGCATAAACAGGATTTCCGCAAGAGCAACGAGAATTATGCTCTTATCCGCGGGATAAATTCTGCATTCAGGGAAAGCTACCGACCGCTTGTCTATAATTTCCGTAAGAACGGAATTATGATTTTTAATGAGCGAAAGCACCTCGTCGACGTACTTTTTATCGTCATCGTTAAGGCTCTCTTTCTTACTGAGGGAACTTTTCAACTCATTGTCGGCCCCGCCGAAATATGCGGCGAATACTATCTGGAAAACTACTTCTCTTGCTTTTGTTCTCATAATCGTCCTACATACAAATATTCCCTTAAATCATTAAGGGAATATCGTTTAATTATATTACTGTGTCCGCAAAATTTACGTCCTGAATGTGAACGTCAATCTTATCGACTTTATACTTTGTCATTGATTCGACATTGTGTTTAATCGATTGCTGGATTTTAAATGCAAGCGTCGAAACATTACAGTTGCTGTCAACCTTTACGCTGATGTCCGCAACTATTCCCTGCTTTTCAAAGCTGAGCTTTACCCCTTTATTTTTATTATTCAAAAGTGTAACGCCCTCGACTTCGTTTATTGCAAGCGCGACAATTCCGCTTACTATTCCAGAATTGTACGTTATTTTGCCCTTTTGCGTAGCCGTAGGATCACGCCTGATATGTGCCATAATTTATCTCCTTGTCATTAGTATAACACGTATTCGGAAAATTTGCAATTATTTAAATCAAACTTGCGAATAAACGGGCAAAATAATTATGCTTGTGGGCGAAACGTTCACTTCTTCCGTGAGCATTTTGTAAATAGCCATTGCGGTATTGTAATCGAGTTCGTTCGAGTTTACGAAAACGTTTACATTTTCGGAATCCATTCCTATGGAAACAACTGCATCGGAGAAGCCGCGCGACTTGATAAGAGTTTCAAGCATAAGCTCGTTTTCCATCATTTCAACTATTTTGAGTTTAAGGTTTACGGCTTCCTTATACTTGTCGCTGTCTTCTTCATAGAGCGCTATAACGCTGTCAAGCTGCAACAGTTCTTCGCTGCGAGTAGTCGTTCTTTCGGTACGGAACGTCGTGAAGTAGTTAGACGTAGTTACGGTACCGTTAGAATTACCGAAAGCGATTGTGTCTGTGGCAAGCAGTACGTTGAGTACCGCGGTCAGCGCAAGTAAAAATACGAGGGAGGACATAATGATGATTTTTTTGGTTTTGGACATAATAGATCTCCTTAATTATTTCTTTGAATATATTGCTATTAAATTTTTATCAACTTTCAGCGCCGTAGACACGGCGTTTAAAATATCGTTTCTTGTCATAAGATTGTTCGCGCCGTCGCAAACAATTACTACTCCGCGAATACCGTCGTCATCCTCGGTAATCATAACGTCGGTATCTCCCACTCCTTCAATCGCGGATAAAATGCCTGAAAGTTTTAATTCCGTAGCGCTCTTCACCGTACCGGACGATGTCGGTTTATCCTTTTCCGCAACCTTATTGATAAAGTAAATAGTGCCTACCAGAATAATTATAAGAATTACGACGATAATTATTTTTTTATTATCGTTCACGAAATTAAGTACTTTTCGCATATACTGTTATATTTATATAATTCAACTTTTCCAAATATGCATAAATTTGATTAATAAATTTTGCGCCGTCTTTTTCTAACGCCACCTGAACTTTCTCCACCTTGAATTGTCCGTCCTTATATTCAACGTCTACAATGCACTCCGTCTTTTGTCCGAACTCTTTTTGCAACAACTTTTCAAGTTCTCTGCTTTGATGATCGGTATAGACGTCTTCGACAAATTCATAATCAAAATACTTTGAAGTCGTCTCCGTGTCTCCTATTTTAAATATTCCTGTAACGGGTTGGATAAGAACCAAAAGACATACAAGGCGCATAACGAAAGTTACTGTTTTATGCAACTTGCCTTCCGGTATGAGAAGCGATACGATAACCGATAAAAATATAACGCCTGCGGCCGTAAGTAAATAAGCTTTCATATAAAACTGTTTGCGGAATTAATTATAAGCATTATTACGAGGGCGTACATAAACGCAACCGTAAGCAATCCCGCTATAAAATATTCGATATCCTTAGATAAATCGGACAACATTCCGTAAAGAGTGTTTTCGCCGATAGGTTGAACTATTGCCCCCACTATTTTCAATATTATGGAAAAAGAGGCAAGCAATATTACGGGTTGGATAATTTCAAAAAGCAAAAGAATTATTCCGCATATTCCGACCGAACTTTTTATAAGCAACCCTGCCGATTGAAGCATATCGAAACCGCTGGAAAGAAAGTTGCCCACTAATGGCACCGAATTACCTATCACGTACTTTGTCGCCTTAAAAATAATTCCGTCAAAAAGCGACGAAGCCGAACTCTGTGCCGTAATAAAAATACTGAAAACTGTAACGGTAATTCCTATAACCCATTTCATAAGACTTTTCAGAAGATTGGTAACGCCTGAAAAGGACATCTGTGTGTTAAACCTCGACATAAAGTTAAGCACTATTACGCCGATAGTTGCAGGGAAAATAAAGTTGCTTATAATCTCAACCGCCCCGCCGGATAAAAATATTGCGGAGGGCTGATAAATTGCCGCCGAGCTTGTACCACCCGTAAGAACCGTTAAAGTTGCCAGTATAGGAGTTATTATTTCAATCTGCTTGCGCACTCCGTCTATGCAACTTATGCAACCGCTGATAACACCCGTAAGCATCGATGAAATTATAAGAATAATTACCGAATAACAGGCAAGGTGAACTATTTTGGATGTCGACTTACCTATTATGGTACCTTCCGCCGAACTCACTACGGCAGAAAGTAGAGATACGGCTGTAACCGTGGCAAACGCCGGTATAAGACTGATAACGTTTTTGAAAATTATCGAAAACAGCTCGTTTAAATATCCGCTGTAATCCGCCCCCATATTGCCGTTTATCAGGTATTCGACTATTTCCTTTGCGGTACCGCCGAATTTAAAAAGGTAACTGTCCGCATTTGCATCGAGGTACTTTTGAAGTTCTGATAAATCCAACCCTTCAAGTAGCTTTTTTATATTTTCTCCCAGCTCCTCTCTTCCGTTAGTTTCCGCGAAAGCCGTCTCACCCGCACAGGAAAGACAGACCGCTATAATAAACAGAATTATTATAGCGATCAACTTTTTCAGGCAAGATTTATCAAAGCCACGATTATTTGATAAGTACTTGACAGGATAGGTACTGCCGCAACGAATAAAATTATTTTTCCGCATAATATCAGCTTGTCCGCAACCCCCTCAAAGCCGAGTTCTTTTACCGAACCTGCCGTCAATTCAACTATAAATCCGATGCCGATTATTTTAAATACGGTACGGATTATTTCGTTATCGATACCGGTACTTTCAGTAAACGACTTAATAAATTCTATACTCTCCGTCAGATAGTCGAAAACGTACAGAAAAATTATAATTCCTCCCGCCGTGAGGCACAGTGGGACAAGCTCGGATTTGTGACTTTTTAAAATGAACGCGCTTACCGCCGTGATAACGGCAATACAGCAAAGACGAAAAACGTACATCAGAACATATCGAACAGCTGCCGAATTTGCGAAAACAGATCGGCTATCATAGTAATTACTACCGTTAAGACAATAATCAACCCGACAAGGCTGACAAGCGTGGCTATGTCGTCCCTATCGGACTTCTTCAATACCTGACAAATAATAGTTATAATTATGCCCACTGCGGCAATCCTGAAAATAATACTTATATCCATATAATTTAAGCCAATAAAACCGCCATTAAAACGCCTATCATAAAAAAGATTTTTACGTAAAGCGAACCGTACTTTTTATATTCTGCCGCGCTGTCGTCCTTGCATTTTGCAAGCGCCATCCTTCTGCCGTTTAAATAATCAATCTGCGACACCGCGTCGGTTTTGCCCAGATTGACCATATATTCGGTAATGACCTCCCCGTCCTTGCCATCAAGCACGTTTTCGCCGTTTAGAAATTGTGAGATATAGTTAAAACTTTCCGCTACCGTTCTTAGCGGAGCGCGCTCGAATTTCAGATTGAGTATAAGCTTTTCGTTAAACTCATACAGTTCTGAAAACACCTGCATTTTTTTCTTTTTGTTCCCCGACAACAGTACCCCCACCGCAGTCGTCAACGCCACCAGCGCTATAAGTATTAAAATCTTTATCATATATCCGAGGTTGTCCGCCTATCGAATTTAATTCGACGTAATAATCAAAAGGCATTTCTTTCAATATCCGCTTATCCGTTACGTGTGATGATGCTATGATTACAATACCGCAGTCCGCAGCATATCTGACCGCTGAAATATCGCTTTCTCCGTAAAGTTCGTCCGTTATAATAACTCCGGGTTTCATAGCCCTTATTGCGCTTGCAATGGCGGCTTTTTTAGAAAAGCACCTGACAACGTCCACAGCGCCGAGATCAAATCCCTCTCCATATCCGTCCATTGCGGCTATCTCTCCGCGTTCGTCGAAAATAAGTACGTTTCTTCCGTCGTCGCAGGAAAGCGTTAACGCAATATCTCTTAACATAGTGGTTTTTCCGAGACCGGGGCGCGAATATAAGAGAGTATTCTTTAATCCTAACTCCGAAAAAATCTTGCAAACCGATTTTGAACAGCCGCGCACGTCGTGCGGAATTCTAATGTTTAACGAAGTAATACTTTTAATCGTGGTTACCGAATCACCGCTTGTAACGTATTCACCCGCAATACCTATTCTTATTCCGTGCCCGATCGTAATAAAACCGCCTTTCATTTGCTCCGTATAGCTGTAAACGCAACCGTCGGTAGCCGCATTCAATACTACGGCAACATCCGAAACAAATAACAAATCATTGGGATTTACAGACAGTCCCGTCTTACCCAAACGACTGTACTTGCCTTTATACTCCACAATGGCAGGTTGTCCGCGTCTTAATCGGATTTCAGTAAGAAAATTATAATTCAGATGATCTATGGAAAATTTAATATCCTTCGGTAAAAAGGACAAACTCATACTTTAATCTATTTATTACTGCACAAAAAAAGAACCCCTGACGGCGTTCTTTGTAACTTTTATAAAAATTTTTTATAGGGCATTTTTCAAAATTTGTAATATATCACTTTCGTTAAGAGGCGCCCAAGCCTTTTCAAGCCCCTCGTTGACCGCAATGTGATGAGCCATTTCCGAAAGACGGCTTTCATCGATACCAACCTCACGAAGACTCATAGGAATACCTAATGACTTAAAGAAATCATAAGTCATACAAATAGTTTTTTCGGCTATTTTAATAGGCGGAAGGTTTTTATCTATGCCGTAAATATTTACACCATAACTTACAAAGCGCGGCAAGGTTCTTTCGTTGAGAATATGTCTCATCCAGACAGGGGTAATTATAGCCAATCCCTCGCCGTGAGTTATATCGTAATGCCCGCTGAGCGCGTGCTCTATTGCGTGACAGGGCCAACCGCTTTTAACCGTTCCTATTGCAAATATTCCGTTACAGGCAAGAGAACAACATACCATCAACTCCGCGCGCGCCTCGTAATCGTCGGGATGAGCTAACGCAACTTTGACACTGCTCATCAGGCTTTTTATTGCCGCCTCGCACATACCGTCTGTCACGGCGTGGTGTTCGTCGCAAAAATACTGTTCAATTACGTGATTAATTGCGTCGGCAGTGCCGGCAGCGGTCTGTTTTGCCGAAACGCTATACGTATACTGCGGATCGAGAATTGAAGCCACAGGAAATAAAAGTTCGTCTGAATACGCCGTTTTATCGTTTGTCTCAGTGCGGGAAATTACGCTTCCGCAGTCGTATTCCGAACCGGTAGCCGCAAGAGTCAAAACGTCAACCAAAGGCAATGCCTTAGTTGCCTTGGCCTTATATACTATAAGATCCCAAGGCTCGCCGTCATAGAGCGCCCCCGCGCAGATTGCTTTGGAGCAATCCAAAACCGATCCGCCACCTACCGCAAGTACAACGTCAACTTTATTGCGCTTACAGATATTTACCCCGTCCACTACGCTTGGAGAATATTTCGGGTTGGGTTCGATACCGCCAAGCTCGAAAATTTCAAAATCCTTCAAAAGAGTCTTTATCTTATCATATAGACGTATTTTCTTTATACTGCCACCGCCGTACGTGAGCAGAACCCTTTTCCCGAGAGGCGCGAGCACCTGGGGAAGCTGTTCAATGGAATTTTTTCCAAAAATTAATTTTGTCGGCGTACAATATGTAAAGTTGTTCATTTTGTGTACTCCTCTCGGTATTACTTGTTTATCTAATAACCCGCGGTAGTATATGCTAAACAGTTTTATTACAAACTTTCAAGAATAAGCTTGTCCGCAACAAGCGCAATAAACTCGCTGTTGGTCGGTCTTTCGTTACCTATGTAAACTCTTGCGCCGAAAATCGAACTAATTGCTTCCGCGCGCCCTCTGTTCCAAGCAACTTCTATGGCGTGACGAATTGCCCTTTCTACTTTGCTTGCGGATGTTGTAAACCTTTCCGCAATCTGAGGATAAAGCTCCTTAGTCACTTTATTGATTATCGAAGGATCATCAACAGCAAGTTTTATTCCTTCACGCAAATAGGAAAAGCCCTTGATATGCGGAGGTATACCGATTGTAATAAAAATATTACTGATCTTTTCGTCAAGAGAACTAACCTTTCTCTTTCCTCTGATGTCCGTTGCAACCTTATAGCTCAACGCACGTGAACCCGATAAATCTTTTATTCTGTCCATAACTGTCTGCGCTGTAACCGGTTTAGCCAAATAATAAACCGCACCGTGCTCGATGGCTTGATCTACAATTTTATCGTCCTTAAATCCACCTATTGCAATAGCCAGACAGGAAGGATGATTTTCCCTAATGTAGTCGAGTACGCCGAACCCGTCAAGTCCGGTCAACACAAGATCCACTATCGCAACGTCGGGATTATTTCTTCCCATCATTTCAACCGCGGCGTTTCCGTTAGCGGTTGCGGCACAAACTTCGTAGCCTTCCGTGTTAGCGGCAAAACCGGAAAGCTCGTTTAAAAACTCCTCGTTATTCTCGAAGATTGCCAGTTTAACATTTTTCATAACTCACCTCTTTTTATTTGTGGTAACATAAAAAATCCACCCCACATTGTTATCGTGAGGTGAATTATAGTATATATTTCTTCATTTGTAAAGCAATTTTGTAATTAATTCGAGGAATTTTTTACATTAATTACCGATTTTTTTACACAATTTTGGCAAATTCTGTCGAATGCGACGAATTACTGTGTTATGATGTCTAAATACTCATCATAATTGACACATTTGTCAAATATCTTGGTTCCGTTGATTTCTATAATCCTGTTTGCGACGGTATTCATTAATTCCTGGTCGTGAGAAGTGAAAAGCATACACCCCTTGAAATTCTTCATACCGGTATTGAGAGCGGTAATAGATTCAAGATCGAGGTGGTTGGTAGGCTCGTCCATAATTAAAAAGTTACCGCCTTCAAGCATCATCTTTGCAAGCATACAGCGCACCTTTTCACCGCCCGAAAGCACTTTTGCCTGTTTCAACGCCTCTTCTCCCGAAAAAAGCATTCTGCCAAGCCATCCGCGCAGATACTCTTCATAGTGATCTTTAGAAAACTGACTTAACCACTCAACCAAAGTGTAATCGCAGCCTTGGAAAAATTCGTTGTTGTTTTCGGGGAAATAGGATAATGAAATGGTCTTTCCCCAACGTATAATACCGCTGTCCGGCTGAACTTTTCCAGTCAATATATCGTAAAGCATAGAAATCGTCGTAGATTTATCACTGACAATACCTATCTTTTCATCGCGCTGAACTGTAAAAGAGACATTTTCAAAATAACCTTTCTTTGTAAGACCTTCAACCATTAAAATATCGTTGCCTATATCCTTTTCATATTTGAAATCGATGTAAGGATACTTACGCAGGGAAGGTTTGAAGTCAAAAATCGTAAGTTTTTCAAGTTCTTTCTTTCTCGAAGTCGCCTGCTTGGACTTTGAAGCGTTTGCCGAGAAACGGGCAATAAACTCCTGCAATTCCTTTGCTCTCTGCTCGTTCTTCTTATTCTGATCTTTCTGCTGACGCGCAATCAACTGGCTGGTTTCGTACCAAAAGTCGTAATTTCCCAACATCATATTGATTTTACCGAAATCCACGTCGCAAATATGAGTGCAGACCTTATTCAGAAAGTGTCTGTTATGCGATACTATTATTATCGTATTCTCAAAATCAAGCAGATAATTTTCCAGCCAACGCACCGTCTTTATATCAAGGTTGTTGGTGGGCTCGTCCAACAGAAGCACATCGGGATTGCCGAACAGCGCTTGTGCAAGTAAAACTTTAACTTTGAACTTTGCATCAAGTTCTGCCATTAACATTCCGTAATATTCTTCCGGCAAGTCAAGCGCATTCAAAAGCGTCTGAGCTTCATACTCGGCTTCCCACCCGCCAAGTTCGGCAAACTCGCTTTCAAGTTCGCTCGCGCGAATGCCGTCCGCCTCGGTAAAATCCGCCTTAGCATAAAGCGCGTCCTTTTCATCCATAATATCGACTAAACGCTTATGTCCAAGCATTACGGCACGCAATACCGTAACATTGTCAAATGCGTTCTGGTTCTGTTGCAAAACAGACATTCTCTCCGTTTTATCAAGAGATACATCGCCTTTATTTGGTTCGATCTCTCCGCTGAGCACCTTTAAAAACGTAGATTTCCCCGCACCGTTTGCGCCGATAATACCGTAACAGTTTCCCTTGGTAAATTTTAAGTTTACTTCTTCAAAGAGTTTTTTACTTCCGTATTGAAGCGATACGTTGTTGACTTGTAACATATTTTCTCCTTAATTTATATAGCAAATTGGCTGTTGTAAAGATTTGAATAAAAACCGCCTTTCGCCAAAAGCGAATCATGCGTTCCCTGTTCGATTATATTGCCGTCTTTCATAACCAGTATAAGGTCGGCTTCCTTTATTGTCGAAAGCCTGTGTGCGACGATAAAGCTCGTTCTGCCCTTCATAAGACGGGCGAACGCCGCGTTTATTTTCAATTCCGTACGCGTATCAATGGAAGACGTAGCCTCGTCCAAAATTAGCATAGGCGGCAAACAAAGCATTATCCTTGCAATACATAAAAGCTGTTTCTGTCCCTGAGACAGGCTGTTTTCGGTTATAACCGTATCGTAGCCCTTAGGCAGCTGCATTATAAAATTATGAGCATGAGCAGCTCTTGCCGCCGCCTCTATCTCGTCGTCGCCCGCGTCGGGTTTACCAAGATTTAAATTTTCTTTGACAGTACCGCTTTTAAGCCAGGTATCCTGCAAGACCATACCGTAATTACGTCTCAATGATCTTCGGGTAACTTCTGAAATTGTGTGACCGTCAATCTTTATTGATCCATCGTCAATGTCGTAAAATCTCATTAACAGATTAATGAGCGTAGTTTTTCCGCACCCCGTAGGTCCGACTATTGCTATTCTCTGTCCTGCTTTTGCCATTATATTTAAATCTTCGATCAGCTTTTGATCGGGATTATATGAAAATTTTACATTTTCAAACACTACGTCGCCCTTAACGTTTTCAAGAACAACTGCGTTGTCGCTATCGGGAGTCTGCTCCTTTTCGTCGATAATTTCGTATATTCTACCAGCGCAAGCTATAGCATTCTGTAATTCGGTTACAACTCCGGAAATCTCATTGAAAGGCTTAGTATATTGGTTTGCATAAGATAATAGACTCGAAAGCATACCGATGGAAAAAGCAATCGGAAGAGACACGTCCAAAACAAGCATAAGCGCACCCGATAAGGCAACCGCCGCATAAACTACTGCATTGACGAAACGAGTGCTTGGATTTGTAAGCGACGAATAAAAGATCGATTTAAGCGAAGCCTTAGTCAATCGGTCGTTTATTTCATCAAATTTTTCAAGATTTTCATCATCGCGGTTGAACGCCTTAACAACTTTAAGATTGCCGATCATTTCATCGATAAACGCCGTTTGTTCTCCCCTAATTTCACTCGTCCTTTTAAACAACGAATAAGTTCTCGACGCAATAAATTTTGCAACAAACAGCGAAAGCGGCGTAATGACGAATACTATCAATGCGATAACCCAGTTTATCGCCAACATAATGCCAAGCGTGCCCGCTATTGTAAGTATGCCGGTAAACAGTTGAGTAAAGCCCATCAAAAGTCCGTCAGCGAACTGATCCACGTCGGCAATATTTCTGCCTACAATGTCGCCATAAGAATGAGCGTCTATAAATGAAAGCGGCAATTTTTGCAATTTTGAAAAAGCCTCTTCCCTTATATCCTTTACAACTTTATAAGTTATGTGATTATTTAAAATGTTCATCAGCCACTGCGCAAGACACGTGACTGCTATAATTACGACTATTATAAAGAATTTCAAAGTCACCGCATCGAAATTCACTTTCTGTCCGACAACCAAAAGATCGATAACCTGACCGAAAAAAATAGGCACCGCCAAATTACCGGCAACTGCAATAAGTGCAAACATTATAGTCGCAGCAAGTTGAAAACCGTATTTTTTCAACTGTTTTAAAATGCGTTTAAAAATTAATTTTTGAGAAAGTGCAGGCATATCAGACTTCCTCCTTCTTAAACTGCGAGTAGTGGATTTCACGATAAATTTCATTACTTTTAAGGAGTTCGTCGTGAGTACCGCAACCGATCATTTTACCGCCTTCCAAAACAATTATTTTATCCGCGTGGCGTATTGAAGAAGTTCTTTGAGAAACGATAAAGACCGTGGGCTTATAGTCCAAACTTTTAAGAGACTGTCTTAATTTTGCGTCGGTAGCGTAATCCAATGCCGAAGCGCTATCGTCGAGTATCAATATTTCCGGCCTCTTTACAAGCGCACGGGCTATTGTAAGCCTTTGCCTTTGTCCGCCCGAAAAGTTCTTACCGCCCTGTTCTACCATTTCGTCAAGACCGTCATTTTTGGAATTTATAACGTCCTCTGCCTGGGCGATACTGACAGCGCTCATTATCTCATCGTCAGTCGCATCATTTTTACCCCACTGCAAATTTTCCCTGATAGTGCCTTCGAATAAAACGGCTTTTTGCGGCACAATTCCGCATATGTCTCTCAGCTTTTCATCACCTATAAAGTTCACGTTTTTACCGTCTATCAAAATTTCACCGCTATGAACTCCGTAAAAGTGCGGCAAAACGTTTACAAGCGTTGTTTTGCCAGAACCCGTACCGCCGATAATTCCTATAGTTTCGCCCCTTTCCGCGCAAAAAGTCACGCCTTCGAGCGCGTTTAGTGGTGAATTACTGTAATTTACCGCAACGTCCTTATACTCTATAAAGTGTTCAGAGCCCGTCAAAACAGAAACATCTACCGAACTTACGGACGGCATTTCCAAAACTTCGGCTATACGTCCTGCGCAAGCAAAAGACTTTGTAACCGTTATAATCAAATTCGCAAGCTTAATGAGTTCAATTAAAATTTGTGACATATAGTTGTATAACGCAACGACCTGTCCTCTGTCAAGCGCGCCGGCGTCGAACTTTATTGCACCTGTGTACAACAGTGCAATTATCGCAACATTTATTACCGCATAAGTCAGCGGATTCATCAAAGCAGAAATCTTGCCGACAAATAATTGAGATCTTGTCAACTCGGCATTCTTTCTGTTATAGTCCCTTATTTCGTCCTCTTCTTTACAGAAAGCACGGATAACGCGGGAGCCCGTCAAAGTCTCCCTCGTAGACACCGTAATATTATCGAGGTTACCCTGTACTTTTTTATACAGAGGTATGCTTATCAGCATTATTCCGAATACAATAGCGCACAGAACGGCTATTGACACGGCAAATATTTCGCCAGCAATTACATTAATAAAAAAGGCAATAATCATGGCGCCGAAAACGATAAACGGAGAGCGCATAAACAGTCTTAGCACCATATTGACGCCGGACTGAACCTGATTGACATCGCTCGTCATCCTGGTAATCATTTTACCCGTGCCAAGACGATCGATTTCACTGTATGAAAGCAACTGAATTTTATTGAAGAGATCGTGCCTGAGTTCCTTAGAAAATCCCACTGCCGCTTTTGCAGCAAAATATTGCGCCGATACCGCGCTTATCAATCCGACAACACCGAGTGCGACAAGTATCAGGCACGCATATATAACAAAAGAAACATCCTTAGATCCGCCATCTATACTATTAATAATTGCCGAGACTACAAGCGGAACTATAAGTTCGAAACCGGCTTCCAAAAGCTTAAATAGCGGAGCAAGCACCGACTGAACTTTATAATGTTTGAGATATTTCAACAGCTTTCCCATACTCAACAAATTATACCATATTAAGGAAATAAAAAGCAAATCTATTGCAATTATTATCTTAATTTGATAAACTTAAATTATGGCTTATTCGATTTATTTAAAAAAAGGCGAAGAAAAACGCATAGTCGCGGGACACAGCTGGGTTTATGCCAATGAAGTATCCAAAATAGAAGGTAAAGACAAAAACGGCGCGCTGGCTTCCGTTTTTTCATACGACGGAAGATTTATAGGCAAAGGCTACATAAATCACGCTTCGAAAATTCTTGTGCGCATATTTATCCGCGATAACGATTCTGATGATGAAGAGTTTTATGAAAAAAGTATAATATCCGCAAATGAATACCGTAAACAACTGGGATACGATAATTGCTACCGCGCGGTATTTGCGGAAGCCGATAATTTGCCCGCGCTGATTGTCGATAAATACGGAGATTATCTTGCCGTGCAGTTTCTTTCGCTGGGCACAGATATGCGTAAGGAAATTATTTGCAAAGCTCTTGTAAAAGTCTTTAATCCCAAGGGAATTTATGAGCGAAGCGACGTATCTGTGAGAAAAAAAGAAGGTTTGCCCGAAGTGAAAGGCAACCTTTACGGAGAAGTTCCCGACCGTTGCGAAATAACGGAAAACGGCTTAAAAATGTCGGTAGATATAAAGAACGGACAAAAGACGGGCTATTTTCTTGATCAAAAGGAAAACAGGTTTTCGGTAAGAAGATATTCGAAAGGCGACGTTTTAGATTGCTTTTGCAATAGCGGTGGATTTTCCTTAAATGCCGCAGTTACAGCCGATAAAGTTATTGCCTGCGATATTTCCGAATTGGCACTGGCGAATGTCAGAGAAAACGCTGAATTAAATAAATTTAAAAATATTGAGACACTCTGCGGCGACGTGTTTGAAATCCTGCGATCGTTTAGAAGAGAAAAGCGGCAATTCGATACTGTAATTCTCGATCCTCCCGCTTTCTGCAAATCCGCAAACGAAGTCAAAGATGCCTATCGAGGCTATAAGGACGTAAACATAAATGCAATGAAAATAGTTAAGAGCGGCGGCTTCCTAATTACTTGCTCCTGCTCACACTACATGACTACCACTCTTTTCGAAAAAATGCTTATGGAAGCAGCCAAAGAAAGCGGTCGAACGGTACGCTATGTGGAAATGAAGACGCAAGCTCCCGATCACCCTTCCTTATTGAGCGCGGAAGAAACTCAATATCTAAAATTTTTTGTTCTTCATATCAAATAAAATAAGCCCGACGGATTACCGTAATTCCCATAGGGAATTTAATAAAACGCAAATAAAAAGGTTTAGGCATAGCGTTAAGCTGTGCCTTTTCTGTACTTTTTTTCGTGAACGAACTAGGCTACTCGTAGCCTAGTGAGATATAGATATGTTTTATATTTCCCGC